>JAMPCE010000069.1 GCA_023666335.1 bacterium | reverse complement strand
GCAGAGGACTGAAAATCCTCGTGTCACTGGTTCGATTCCGGTTCTGGGCATTTTTCTTTTGCTTCAAATGCTGGTATAAACAGCGTTTGGAGCGCTTTTCTTTTTTGAAATCTGTTTGTATCTGTTTGCACACCGCACGACATGTTTTTTTTGTTTTCATAGTATTTTCTTCAAAAATATGATACGATGATTAAGCAAATAACAAGCAGCCTTTTGAGGGGATAGCAGGAAATGATAAATAAATGCAAAAAAGGACTTCTGGCAGTTTTCGATCACGTCACCGCATGTATGCTGCCAATCATACCGCTTCTTTTGGCGGGCGGGATTTTGAAAATCATTGTGATGCTTCTGACGGCGGTACATATTTTGTCGGGATCGACGGAAGTGATCCTGTCAGCGCTGGCTACGACGCCCTTTTATTTTCTGCCGGTCTTTGTGGCGTATTCCGCGGCGAAGCATTTTGAGACGGATCCGCTGCTTGCGCTGGCGAGTGTGTGCGTCATGCTGCTTCCCGATTTTGCGGCGCTGATGGAGAGCGGGGAGCGTGTGACATTTGCGGGCATTCCGGTGGTGGCGGCGACTTATGCTTACAATGTGATCCCGATCATTTTATTGATCTATTGTATGTCGTGGATCGTGAAGTGGCTGAAAAAACTGATCAGGGAGAGTCTGCAGCCTTATTTTCTGGCGGTGTGTGCGATCGCCGTGACGTCCTTGCTGGGGATTCTGGTGATCGAACCGATCGTCAGCCTTTTGAGCGGTCTGCTGGCGGACGGACTGGAGGTCATGCAGTTTAAGGCGCCGATGATAGCCTGGGCTGTTTTTGCGGCGCTGACGACGCTCCTGGTGTCCACGGGAATGCACTGGATCTTTATCACGCTGGCGATCACGCAGATCGGCGTGACAGGGGTGGATTACGGAATCATGGTCGGCTTTTTAATCTCTAATATTTCACTGGCGGGATGCGATCTTGCGGTCTTTGTCAAATCGAAGACGGCGGAAAAGAAAGCGATGTCGCTCAGTGCGATGATCACGGAATTTGCTTCCGGAGTCGCGGAGCCGTCCATTTTCGGCGTGTGTTTTCAGGAGAAAACGCCTATGATCGGCAATGTTCTGGGCTGTGCGGTCGCGGGCGTGGTACAGGGGATTTTGACAGTGCATTGTTATACATTCGCCTTTCCCTGCATTCCGACGATCCTGATGTTTTACAGTGCGGAGGAGCCGAATAATCTGTGGAAAGCGGTCATTGTGGCGGCGGCTGCCTTTGCGGCAAGTTTTGTCATTACCGCGCTCGTCTATCATGACAAAGAAAAGACGACGGATTAAAGTTTTATATTGAACGAATAAATGTATACATATAAAATGTCGAAACGAAATGAATGAAAGGCGTCAAGCAACGCAGTATGCCTGATGTGTGCAACGAGGTGTGGGAAAACGATCGTGGAGAAAAGAATGATAAAGACCTGTCCCGGCTGCGGCGCGGGGCTGCCCGAAAGACTGCCGCCTGTTTGTCCCTACTGCGGCAGGGAGCTTATTGATCTTGGCAGACAGCATACGGATCAGAAGATCGCAGAGGTAAAAAGGACACACGCGGAGACGGCGGCTGTTCCGAAAAAGATCGGCAGGATCGTTGCGGTGACGCTGTTCGTGCTGTTTTTATTGCTCATGCTGATCTTTCTTCTGAATATTCCGGAGAAAGTGAGCAAGACCAGTGCGGAGCGGGAAGTCAACCGTCTTTCCCGTGATATGCGCAAGGCGTATGAAAGTGAGGATTGGGACCTGCTGGAACGGTATCTGATCACGGAGTGCGAAGACTATATCGGCGCGCCGGATTATTTTATGTACCGCACGGCGTGGTATCTGCATGCGTTTCCGGCGTTGTTCGACGAGGCGGAAACGGCGGGTGACAAAGCGCAGATGTTAAGGATCTACGAGATCTTTGCGGAGGACTACGATATGCGCGGCGATGAGACCTTTTATCGGATCTACGAGACCGACGATGCGATCGAGGAAGCGTTAAAAGAGGAAGTGGAACGGGAAACGGAAATCTTGACGGAAGAAGGACTGACGGATGAAATGTACAAGCTGCGGCGGTGATTTTGCGAGCGATCAACTGCGATGCCCTTACTGCGGGGCGGTCAACGAACACGCGCTGGAACTGGCAAAGGAATTGCAGACCTATGACAATGCCTACGAAAAAAAGCGGGAGGAACTCATCGAGACGGGAACGGGGCAGGTGCTTCGGCATCTCACGCTTCGGATGGGAATTGTTTTTCTGGCGCTTATCCTCCTCGCGTTTGGCTGCACCGCTTTTTTTGAGTATCGTTTTTCCGAGCATTCGAATTATGAAGTGACGGGAACGCGCCTTGTGCGGAATAAGGAGAGGATCGCGCGGTATCTGGAAGAGAAGCAGTATATACGGGCGTATCTTCTTGCGTCTTCCACGGATCCGACTGGAGAATATTTTCAAAATTATCCGGAGTATGCGGCGGATCTGAAAGATATTTATACATACTCGCTCATTTTGACGGGAGTTTTGCAGTCCGTGGATTCTATGGATGCGGGCGATGATTACGCGCCGCTGCGCGATACGGATGTCTCCCTGATGCAGATTTTTTACGGCTCTGAAAATGACAGCCCTGTCAGAACAGAACTGACGCAGGAAATTGACGATTATTTGAGAAATTATTATCAATTAAGCGACGATGAAATTGAAAACCTGAAAGCGTCGGCTTCCGGAAAACAGTTTACGCTGGAGGGAAGCGCTGATATTGAGGGCATCACGAAAAAGAGAATGGAGGCTTATTTTGAAAAATAGAGAAAATGCAAAATCTTATGCGCTGATCGTAGTATTTGTGCTCCTCTTTTTTCTGTGTATGGTATTTTGCGGCGCGAGATGTATACGCCTTGCCCGCGATTATCAGTATCGGTCGCTGTCGTACCGAATGGAAACCGCGGAACTGGAAGAGAGAATGTACGGCGTTTCCCATATCTTTTCCTCGCTGTATTTCAGTGACGATCACGAGGAGGAATTTGACGAATACTGGGATTTCTGCGACGCCTACCTTGCCTATGTGAGAGGGAGATTTGCCGGAGAGAAAGCGCCTTATATCGAAACGCTGCGGGGCTATCTGGATACCGCGCCGGGAGGAGAGCGGGAAAAAGCGGTGCGAAGCTATCTGGAGGAACTGGAAAGAAGATAGGGGGGGGGGAGAAAGATCAGCTATGAAAAAACTGCTGTTTTTTACGGGCGATATCGAGACGCAGGGTTATTTTTCCATACAGATCGCGGAGGCGATGAAAGGGCTCGGGCATGAGACTTTTATTTTTGATCTGAGCCGTCCCAGAGCAAGCGCGGAAAAGTTTTTTCGTTTTTTTGAAAAAGGAAACACGGCGCTCATCAATTTTAATTTTCACGGCATGAGCGGAGAGGAATATTTTCTGGATGAAAACGATACGATGATGTGGGATGCACTGGCGATCCCCGCTTATAATATCGTGGTGGATCATCCGATGTACTATCATCATTTTCTGGAAAAGGTGCCGCAGCGGTACTGTCATATCAGCATTGACAGAAATCATATCGCCTATATGAAGCGGTTTTTCCCTGAGATCGCAAACGGACCTTTCCTGCCGCTTGCGGGCACGAAGCTGTATCCGAATCGGGAGAATGTGCCGATCGCCTGCCGCAGATATGATGTGACTATGGTGGGGAATTACTGTAAGCCGTCCACTTTTGACAAATACATTACCAGGATCGACGACGAGTACACGGCATTTTATCATGGGATGATCGACGATCTGCTGGCAAATCCGCATAAGACGGTGGAGGAAGTGGCGGAAGCGCATCTGAAAGCGGAACTGTCGGAAGTGCCGGAGGAAGAGTTTAAGAAGACGATGGCGGCGCTCACTTTTATCGATCTGTATGTGCGGTATACGTTTCGGGGAAGAGCCGTGCAGGAACTGGCGGACGCGGGGATCACGGTGCATGTGTTCGGAGACGGCTGGCAGCTTTTGGAATGCGCCCATCCGGAGAATCTGAAAATCATGCACAATCTGGATTCGGAGGGCTGCCTGAAAAAACTGTGCCAGACGAAACTTTCCCTCAATGTGATGCCCTGGTTTAAGGACGGCGCGCACGACCGCATTTTTAATTCCATGCTGAACGGCGCGGTCTGTATGACGGACAGCAGTATTTATTTGGACGAAATATTGAATGATAATATAGATTCCGCCGTCTACTCGCTTGCGCGGATGAAAGAACTGCCGGAGATCGCAGCCGCGCTTCTGGCGGATCCCGATCGGATGCAGCGCATTGCGGATGGCGGGGCGGAAATGGCGCAGGCGGGGCACACCTGGGCGCACCGGGCAGCGGTTTTACACGAGTTGGTCGAACACGATGCGGCGGCTTTGGCGTGATATGCGGCAGCGTAAAATGTGCCGATGGTGAAAGCCGAAGCGGAAGCAGCACAGATATATGGATTTGCGGTGATGTAAAGTGAGGATCATGATGGAATTAAAAGGGATGCAAGAGAGGCGGCAGGAGCGTCTGCGCAGGCTTTATGAGCGCCATAAAAAAATCTGCGCGCTTTTGCGGGAACACGGCGAAGACATTTTGCAGTCGGATAATTTTAAGAAGACCAGGGCGCATATCCAGCACGGCACCATGACGGTGCACAGGCATTGTCTGGATGTGGCGCGTTACAGTCTGCTCCTCAACAAAAAGCTGGGGATCGGCTGCAACAAACGCGATTTGATCCGGGGCGCGCTTCTGCATGACTATTTTCTGTATGATTGGCATGATAAGGCATATCTGGCGCACAGAAAGCGGCTGCACGGTTTCCATCATCCGATGACGGCGCTCAAAAATGCGGAACAGGAATATGAGCTGAACGATATCCAGCGGGAGATCATTCGGAAGCATATGTGGCCCCTGTCGGTGATCCCGCCCACATGCAGGGAAGCCTGGGTGGTGACGGCGGCTGACAAGTATTGTTCATTTCTGGAGACGATCGGCGTGCATAAGGGACACGGGGCGCGCAGAGAAGAAAGGACGCAGGCGTCGTGAGCGAAAACAGAAGCTTGTATCAAATGCTGCGGGAATACAGTGCGGGCGATGTGTATCCCTGCCATATGCCGGGGCACAAGAGGAATCCCGCAGGCGGCGAGATGGCGGCGTATTTTGACATCGACATTACAGAGATCGAAGGGTTTGATGATCTGCACCATGCGGCTGGTATTTTGAAAGAAGCGCAGGAGCGGGCGAACCGCCTTTACGGTGCGGAGGAAACTTTTTTTCTGGTGAACGGGAGCACGGGCGGCATCCTTGCGGCAGTCATGGCGGCAGTTTTGCCAGGCGGGGAGATCCTGATCGCGCGCAACTGTCACAGGGCGGTCTATCACGCGGCGCTTATGCAGGATCTCAAGGTGCATTACTGTATGCCGCAGCCGATCGAGGCATATGATATCTGCGGCGGCGTGAGCGCGGCGGAAATCGGAGTGATTTTGGACGACAATCCGCAGATCGAGGCGGTGGTGATCACTTCTCCCACTTACGAGGGGATTCTTTCGGATGTAGCGGGAATTGCGGCGGCGGTGCATGAAAGAGGTAAAATTTTGATCGTGGACGAGGCGCACGGCGCGCATCTGGGGCTTTTGGCGGAGGAAAACGCTTTGCGGGACGGATTTGATGCCGAAAAAGGTGCAGTCGCAGCGGGCGCGGATCTGGTGATCCACAGCCTGCACAAGACGCTTCCCAGCATGACGCAGACGGCGCTTTTACATGTGAACGGCAGCCGCGTGGACAGGGACAGGCTGCGCAGCTATCTTGCAATGGTGCAGAGCAGCAGTCCGTCTTATGTGCTCATGGCGAGCATAGATGCCTGCGTGCGCTTTTTGGAAAAAGAAGGAAAAGAAAGATTTGCTTTTTTTGGAGAACAGCGGAAAAAATTTGACAAAAAAACACAAAATCTCCGGCATCTGCATATCGGAAAAATGACAGGTGTGTCAGATCATGCGTCTGTCGGCTGGGATATCGGAAAAATCCTGATCTCCGTGAAAGATGCGGATATGACGGGAAAACAGCTTGCCGATCTGCTGCGGGAAACGTGGCACATCGAATTGGAGATGGCGGCGGCATCTTACGGATTGGCGATCATGACGCTGATGGACACGGCACAAGGATGGCAGAGATTGGCTGATGCGCTCTGCGAAATAGATGATAGGATAGAGAAGGAACGCGGCGGTGCACCGATGCGGCGGATGCCGGGAAATGCGGCGGCGCTTCCCGAGGCAATTATGACGCTCGCGCAGGCATTTCACAGCGGTCACGAGGAAGTCCCGCTTTCGGATGCCGCCGGCAGGATCAGCGCGGACTTTATCTGCCTGTATCCGCCGGGGATCCCGCTGGCGGCGCCGGGCGAGAGGCTGACGCAGACGCTTTTGCATGACATTGCGGCAAGCACGCAAAAAGGTCTTACGGTGCAGGGACTTTCCTCTGCGGGCAAGATCAGCGTTGTAGTTGAAATTCCCGAGAAAATGTGGCATTATTAAATGTATGGGAAAAATAATTTGCCTGATGGGAAAAAGCTCGTCGGGAAAGGATACCATATACAAAAAACTGTTGTCGCAGCAAAGCGTTCCTTTGCAGACGATCGTGCCCTATACCACCAGACCGATCCGGGCGGGAGAGCAGGAGGGTGTGGAATACCATTTCACGGACGAGTCGGGATTTCAGCGGCTTTTGGCGCAGGGGCGGATCGTTGAGTACAGATCTTACGATACCTGTTACGGGATCTGGCGGTATTTTACCGTGGCGGACGACGGCGTTGACTTAAGTGGTCAAAGCTACCTGATGATCGGGACTCTGGAAGCGTACAATAAGCTTTGCGCCTTTTACGGGAAAGAGCGGGTGCTGCCCGTGATGATCGAGCTGGACGACGGCGTGCGCTTACAGAGGGCGCTTGACAGGGAGAAAGCGCAGGATCATCCGAAGTACGAGGAGATGTGCAGGCGGTATCTGGCGGACGCGCAGGATTTTTCGGAGGAGAAACTTTTACAGTCGGGGATCGGGAAGACTTTTTCTAACGACAGTCTGGAGGGCTGCATCGAGGAGATCACAGCCTATCTGCGGGAGAACTTATAAAGAGAAAGGGGTGACAGGTGTGGATATCAAAGTAAATCAGGTGCAGCAGGCGCCGCAGATCGAGCAGACGCCGCAGGCGCAGGAGTCGGACGGCAATTTTAAATTTACGCTTGTCAGCAGGATCGAGGAACAGGATCTGCAAAATGCCCTGACCGGAATGATGGAGGAGATTACCAGACAGGGAGATAAGCTGGCGAAACACCGCGACATCAAGGATATGAAGCGTTACCGCGCGCTGGTAAAGGATTTCCTGAACGAGATCGTCAACCGCTCCCACGCCTTTGCCAGAGAGAATTTTCTCGACAGACGGGGGCGCCACCGCGTGTACGGCATCATCCGCCTGATCGATAAAAATCTGGATGAACTGGCGCAGGAACTGGTAAAGGATGAGCAGGACAACCTTTCGATCCTGGAAAAGATCGGGGAGATCAGAGGACTTCTGTTGGATATTTTCACATAAAGCGGGAGGTACAAATGGCAAAATTTTCGGATATTGTCGGACAGGAAGAACTAAAGCAGCACCTGCAAAAGGCGATCGAGACGGACAAGGTCTCCCACGCCTATATCATCAACGGCGAGCGCAATGCGGGCAAAGAATTTATCGCCCGTCTTTTTGCCATGACCTTACAGTGCGAGAAAGGCGGCACGGATCCTTGCGGAGAGTGCCATTCCTGTAAGCAGGCAGCCAGCCGCAACCATCCCGACATCATTTACGTCAGCCATGAGAAGCCGAATACGATCGGCGTGGAAGATATCAGGGAACAGATCAATAATGATATCGGGATCAAGCCTTATAGCAGTCCGCGCAAGATCTACATCATGAACGAGGGCGAAAAGATGACGCCTCAGGCGCAGAATGCGCTCTTAAAGACACTGGAGGAGCCGCCCGCTTATGCGGTGATCCTGATCCTGACTTCCAACGTGGAGGAGCTTCTGCCCACGATCATCAGCCGCTGCGTGGTCTTAAACATGAAGCCGGTGCCCGATGCGCTGGTCAAGAAGTTTCTGATGGAAGAACTTGCCGTTCCGGACTACAAGGCGAATATCTGCGTGGCATTTGCCAGAGGAAACGTGGGTAAGGCAAAACATCTGGCGGGCAGCGAGGAGTTTGAGAAAGTCAAGGACGAGGCGATCTCCCTTGTGAAATATATCAACGATATGGAGATCAACGAGATCGTCAAGGCAATCAAAAAGATAACGGAATACAACTTAGATATTAACGATTATTTGGATATTCTGACAGTGTGGTACCGCGATGTGCTTTTGTATAAAGCCACCAGAGATATGAACAGTCTGGTCTTCCGTCAGGAGATCCAGCAGATTAAAAAAGTCGGCGACAGGAGCACCTACGAGGGGATCGAGACCATTGTAAATGCGCTGGAACAAGCCAGAAGAAGGCTTGACGCCAACGTGAATTTCGACTTGACGATGGAGCTTTTGCTCCTTACGATCAAGGAAAATTAAAAAGTAATTTTGCGGTGATAGATAGGAGGAAAACAAAATTTGGAAAAAGTAATAGGCGTGCGGTTTCGGACCGCCGGAAAAGTATATTTTTTTGACCCGGGAGATTTTGAGATCAAAAAGAACGACCATGTGATCGTGGAGACGGCAAGAGGCATCGAGTACGGCACGGTGGTCAGTCCGCCCACGGAAGTGGAGGACGAGAAAGTCGTGCAGCCGCTGAAAGCCGTGCTGCGGATCGCGAACCAGAAAGACGACGAGCAGGAGGCGGCGAACAAGCAGAAAGAGAAGGAAGCTTTCAAGATCTGCCTCGAAAAGATCAAAGAACACGGCTTGCAGATGAAACTGATCGACGCGGAGTATACCTTTGATAACAATAAAGTGCTCTTTTATTTCACGGCGGACGGCCGTATTGATTTCAGAGAACTGGTAAAGGACCTTGCCTCCGTTTTTAAGACGAGGATCGAACTGCGCCAGATCGGCGTGCGCGACGAGACTAAGATTCTCGGCGGCATCGGGATCTGCGGCAGACCGCTCTGCTGTCATACGCACCTTTCCGAATTTGCGCCGGTATCCATCAAGATGGCGAAAGAGCAGAACCTTTCGCTGAACCCGACCAAGATATCGGGCGTCTGCGGCAGACTTATGTGCTGCTTAAAGAACGAGGAAGAGACCTACGAGGAGTTGAATAAAAAACTGCCCGGCGTCGGTGATTTTGTGACCACGGACGACGGCTTGAAAGGCGAGGTGCACAGCGTAAACGTGCTGCGCCAACTGGTGAAAGTCGTGGTGGATGTGGGAGACGAGAAAGAGATTCAGGAGTTTCCCGTGGAGCAGCTTCACTTTAAAAAGAGACACGGCAAAAACCGCAAAGGGGAAAGCAATGAAGAAGAGCTGAAAGAACTTGAGCAGTTGGAGAAACAGGAGATCGAGACCGAGAGAGAACATGCGGATGGAAAGGCAAAAGAACACCCCGAAAGAAAGCGCAGAGAGCATTCCGGCGGAAAGGGAAGAAATCGTTCTGAAAGAAAACGAGAGAATCGATGACTTGCAGAGAAACGGATACCGCATCATACAGGATCCGAAACGCTTTTGTTTCGGCATGGATGCGGTGCTCCTTTCCGGATTTGCCAACGTAAAGGATGGCGCGCGGGTCCTGGATCTGGGGACCGGTACGGGCATTATTCCGCTGCTCCTTGCGGCAAAGACCGGAGCGGCGCATCTGACGGGCTTGGAGATTCAGGCGGACAGCGCCGACATGGCAAGACGCAGCGTCATGCTGAACGGTCTGGAAGAAAAAATCAATATTGTGACAGGAGATATCAAAGAGGCAGGGGCGTTGTTTGACGCTGCCTCTTTTGACGTTATCACCTGCAATCCCCCTTATATGATCGGCAGCCACGGCCTGCAAAATCCTGCGGACGCCAAGGCGATCGCCCGCCATGAGATCCTCTGCACGCTGGAAGATGTGGCGGTGCAGACGGAAAAACTCCTGAAACCAGGCGGCAAGTTCTTTCTCGTGCACAGACCGTTCCGGCTGGCGGAGATCATTACGACCCTCACGAAATATAAACTGGAACCGAAGCGGATGCGGCTGGTTTATCCTTTCGTCGATAAAGAGCCGAACATGGTGCTGTTGGAGGCGGTCAGAGGCGGCAGGGCGCGGATGACGGTGGAGAAGCCGTTGATTGTGTATCGGGAGGAGGGGGTGTATGCGGAGGAGATTTATGAGGTGTATGGGTATTAGATGAGCGAAAAAGAAAGGGCGGAGAATTGGACGAAAAAGTGGTTGTTGCAAAAATTGCAATACCCACAAAAGATGCAGACCGCTGGTATGAATTTTATAGGGCTTTCCGAGAGGGTGGAAAGCTCTTTTTATATACAAAATCGTTTTTTGGTGAATTTGTTGCTTTTTTTATCAAAATACTGCATAATGAAATGAGAATACAGAGTGAGAGAAATGACAAAAATGTTTGCGTGGGATAAATAAGGAGATCAATCATGGCAGCGGGAACTACTACTGTGGGATTTGAAGAGAAATTATGGCAGGCGGCAGATAAACTGCGCTCGAATATGGATGCGGCGGAATATAAACATGTTGTGTTAGGGCTTATATTTCTGAAATATGTTTCTGATTCGTTTGAAGAAAAATATCAACAATTATTAGCAGAGGGTTATGGGGATGAAGAAGACAGGGATGAATATTTAGCGGAAAATATTTTCTATGTGCCTAAGGAGGCTCGATGGAGTGAAATTAAGAGTCATGCCACAAGTACAGATATAGGAAGCGTCATAGATCATGCAATGGATGCAATAGAAAAAGAGAATGATTCCTTAAAAGGAGTTTTGACGAAGAATTATTCCCGTCAGGAACTGGACAAGACGAGACTTGGAGAACTTGTGACACTTTTTACCAATATTGAAGTCGGTTCAACTGCGGCGCAGGAAAGGGATGTTTTAGGCAGAGTATATGAATATTTTTTAAGTAAGTTTGCAAGCGCGGAGGGAAAGCTGGGCGGAGAGTTTTACACGCCCTCTTGTATTGTTCGTACTCTTGTTTCCATGATAGAACCCTTTGAGGGACAGATTTTTGACCCGGCATGTGGAAGCGGCGGTATGTTTTGTCAGTCGGCGCGATTTGTTAAGGAACATCAGGGAAATATCAGAGATATTTCTATTTTTGGTCAGGAAAGCAATCCCACTACATGGAAACTGGCAAAGATGAATCTTGCTATTCGGCAGTTAGAGGCAAATCTGGGAAAACATAACGCCGATTCATTCCATGATGACCAGCATAAGCAATTAAAAGCCGATTACATATTGGCAAATCCACCATTTAATATTTCCGATTGGGGCGGGGAACGTCTGCAAGAAGATATTCGCTGGAAATATGGAATACCACCTGTCGGGAATGCGAATTTTGCATGGCTTCAACATATGCTGCACCATCTGAATCCTGCTGGCGGCGTGGCAGGTACTGTATTAGCAAACGGGTCTTTGAGTTCCAATACGTCGAACGAAGGAAATATCCGTGCTAATATGGTAAAAGGCGATGTTGTGGAGTGCATCGTAGCGATGCCAAGTCAGCTTTTTTATTCTACGGGTATTCCGGTTTCATTATGGATCATGCGGAGAGGAAAAGAAGAGTATTCCCAAGGGAAAGTTTTGTTTATTGATGCCAGAAAACTTGGACATATGGTGGATCGGAAAGTTCGGGAATTATCGGAAGAGGATATTCAAAAAATTGCCAGCACATATCAAAATTGGCGGCAGGGAAAGGAATATGAAGATGTTCAGGGATTTTGCAAGGAAGCAATTATAGAAGAGATCGCGGCGCAGGATTTCATATTGACGCCAGGAAGATATGTTGGTATTGAGGAGCAGGAAGATGACGGAGAACCGTTTGAAGAAAAAATGCAGAGACTGACTTCTGAGCTGTCGGATATGTTCGCTAAGTCTCATGAGTTAGAAAATGAGATACGGAAGAAGTTAGGGGCGATTGGGTATGAAATCTGAATGGAAAACTATGAAATTAGGTGATTTGTGTAATATATCTTCAAGCAAGAGGATTTTTGCAAAAGAGTACTGTGATAAGGGTATTCCGTTTTATCGGGGTAAGGAAATAATAGAAAAGCATAAAGGTAATGCTGTTTCTACAGAACTTTTTATTTCAGAGGAACGTTATGCAGAAATTAAACAAAAAAATGATGTTCCTAAAATAGGCGATATTTTGCTCTCATCTGTCGGTACATTGGGCATTCCTTGGTTGGTGGACGAAGAAAAGTTTTATTTTAAAGATGGAAATTTAACATGGTTAAGAGTAGGAAAAGAAATAGATAATAAATTTCTTTATTTATGGTTGTGTTCGCCCGCAGCAAAACAGCAAATAAATGCTAAATGTATAGGATCAACGCAGAAAGCAATTACAATAGAGGCTCTTAGTAAATTTGATATATGTATTCCAACTATAGATGCACAAAAAGAAATTAGCAATATGCTGTTTGCGATTATTAATAAAATTGAGTTGAATAATAAGATAAACAATAATTTAGAAGGACAACTCCGTGCGATGTACTACGAATTATCTTCTCGTGAAATGTGGAGACTCGTTTGTATCGACGACATCGCAGAAAAAGTTGCTATGGGTCCATTCGGTTCTAACATTAAAGTATCCACTTTCGTTGAATCGGGAATCCCAATTATTAGCGGCAATCATCTTCGAGGTATGTTTCTTGAAGAACCAAGTTTTAACTATATCACCGAAGAACACGCGCAACGATTGAAAAGCTCCATTGTCTATGAGCGAGATATTGTATTCACACACGCTGGCAATATAGGTCAAGTTGCCATGATTCCTAATGGGTGTAGATACGCTTACTATGTTCTTTCGCAGCGCCAATTCTATCTTCGTTGTGACCAAACTAAAGCGCTGCCCGAATATGTACTGCTATTCTTTCATAGTGTTGAGGGTCAGCAAAAACTACTCTCTTATGCGAATCAAACAGGTGTACCATCCATTGCACAGCCAGCTTCTAATCTCAAAAAGATAGAACTTCGCCTTCCCCCAGTGGAAAAACAATTGGAATGGTTAACTACAGTACAACCTATTATTGATTTACATCAAAACAATCGAACAGAGTCTTTTCGTTTAGAGAAATTGCGAGATAATTTATTACCCCGCCTAATGTCTGGCGAACTTAACGTCTCCGACCTCTAAGCCGCTAAATTATTGTTTATCGAGCATATTACAAATTCGCGAAAGGAGATATACTTATATTATGAGTGAACAACGGAAGCAAATCAATTATACTGTTGCTTGTATCAGCGAGTTTGCATCCAAACATAATTTGAAAGTAAAGGAAGCCTTTCGATTTCTCTTTGAGCATAAGGCGATAGAGTTTCTAAAAGAAAACTATGATATTGAACATACGTTGTCTCTTGAAGACGCACTGGAAGATATGCTGGCGATCTGTGAAAAAAATGGGGGAACTTTGGTATGATTTTGTATCATGGAACTAATCTGGATATACAGTTCATAGATTTAGGGGTATGCCGTCCTTATAAAGATTTTGGAAAAGGATTCTATGTAACGGAAATACCTGAGCAGGCACAAAAGATGGCAGAACGTGTCGCAAAGATTTATGGTGGGAATCCGATTGTAAACAAGTATGAAATTGCAGATGATTTTATAACAAACAGTGGACTGAATGTATTGGACTTGGGTAATGTGCCATCGGAAAAGTGGGCAGTATTTGTAATGAATAACAGGAACAGGCTATTTACTGATTTTAAAAGCGAGGATTGCAATTTTGATTGTAAGTATGATATTGTGTCAGGTCCTATTGCTAATGATGATATGACTGTACTTTTTCGCCAATATCAGAATGGATTGATTTCACTTAAAACGATGGTAGATGGAATGACATTTCACAAAGCAACAAATCAGTATTCATTCCATACGGAACGAGCTATAAAACTTTTAAAGAAAGTTGGTGTTTTGTAATGACAAAGCAGGAACAGTTGATAGAATACAGTATTCAAGACATTGTTGAGTATATAGGCAATGATTTACAGATTGAGTATGATAAGGCAATGCAGCTTTTTTATTATTCCAAAACTTTTGACAAACTTATGGATATTGAGACGGGATTATACCTTGAAAGTTCAGCATATGTTTATG
>JAMPCE010000068.1 GCA_023666335.1 bacterium | reverse complement strand
ATCTGATTGCGCAGCTTGGTAAAAATTATACAGATGGCGCAAATACAAGAATTACGGGGAAAGAGCTGGTCGAACTGGCATGGACTGTGATAGAGGATGCGCAATATATGCTTGGCGGCATGGTGGTATTCTTGGAAGCAGAGAATGAGGAGAAACTGCTGGCTTTCTATAAAGCAAACCGTTTCTCGCAGTTTGACACCAGACAGACCGCGTCGGATGCAAATGAGCCACATGAGCTGGTACAGCTTTTAAGACTGCTTTGATATGGCAGGAGCGCACATTTTGAGCGCAGAGGGGTTCACCGGGGTGGTTGGTGAGCCTTTCCTTTTTAGAGAAATCACAGAATTTTCACAAATGCTTCACTGTTCCTTCAAATTTTGTCTGTATACTTGACAAAGGTAAAGAGATTCGCGGCTGCAGCGAAAGGAAGGAGGGAGCATGGACTATCGGCATGAGTGGAAACACGAGATCAATCAGGCGGATCTGCTGGTTTTGCGGCAGCGTCTTCGCGCGGTCATGAAACCGGATCCGCACGCGGCAGACGGGAAATACAAGATACGGAGTCTTTATTTTGACAATGCGGCGGATAAGGCGCTGCGGGAAAAGATAGACGGCGTCAGCCGCAGGGAAAAATTCCGCATCCGCTATTATAATGAAGACACTTCCGTCATTCATCTGGAAAAAAAGAGCAAGGTGAGCGGCCTCGGGAAAAAGCAGAGCACAGCGCTTACCGCCGCACAGGCGCAGGCGGTCGCAGAGGGGAACCTTGACTGGATGCCGGACAGCGAAGATGCGCTGATCTGTGAACTGTATGCGAAAATGCGGATGCAGGGTCTTAAGCCGAAGGTCATTGTGGACTACATAAGGGAACCGTTCGTCTATGCGCCCGGCAATGTGCGGGTCACGCTGGATTACGACATTCGCGCGGGATATTGTTGCAAGGATTTTCTGGATCCGTCATGCCTTACGGTGCCGGCGGGAGATGCCCCGATAATCCTGGAGGTGAAATGGGACGATTTCCTGCCGGATATCATACGGGATGCCGTGCGGATACCCGGGCGGCGCGTTACTGCCTTTTCCAAATATGCGCAATGCCGTATCTACGGCTGAGAGGAGAAATGTTTGAACAATCAAAATAAAAACGCTTTGAAATGGAGAAAAACATTATGACATTCAACGATATTTTTAAATCAAGTTTTCTGGAAAATGTAACTGCCGTGAGCCTGTTTGATATGGCGCTGGCGCTTGTGCTGGCTTTCGGGCTTGGCATGTTTATCTTTCTGGTCTACAAAAAAACCTATCAGGGCGTGATGTATTCGTCGAGCTTCGGCGTGACGCTGCTTGCGCTGACGATGATCACGACGCTGGTGATTCTTGCGGTGACGAGCAATGTGGTGCTGTCCCTCGGTATGGTGGGCGCGCTGTCCATCGTCCGTTTCCGGACGGCAATCAAAGAGCCGCTTGACATCGCGTTTCTGTTCTGGTCGATCGCCGTCGGTATCGTCCTGGCGGCAGGGATGATTCCGCTTGCCGTGATCGGCAGCGTTCTGATCGGCGTGATTCTTCTTGTTTTTGTCAATCGGAAACCGCACTGTAATCCGTATATCGTGATCCTGCAATGCGACGGGCACGACAGTGAGAGCGCGGCGAAAGCTTACCTTGACGAAATGACGCAGCATTGCAGCGTCAAGAGTAAGAGCGCGCAGGAGGGAACTGTGGAACTGACTATGGAGATCCGTTTGAAAGATGACAATACGGATTTTATCAATCAATTATCTAAGATGCAGGGCGTTGGCAGCGCGGTCCTGGTCAGCTATAACGGCGATTACATGGGATAATTGGCGCAGGCATAGCCAGCGCCGCAAGAATTACTGCGCAATTCTTGCCGATGTTGCGAAAGGTTATGGCATCTGTGTATGCAGATGAAGGAGGACACAATGTCTACACACAAAAAGATCGACGTGATCTGCATGACTGCCGCCGTGTTTGCGGTCGCAGTGACGGTCCTGCTGATGTACCAGGCGGCAGGCGCGGCGATTCCGGTCGTGAATGCAGAATCCGGAAACGCTTATTTTACGGCAAATGACCTGAATGCCGATTGGGATACCGATTCGGCGACAAAGATCGCGCTGTCCGATGAAGGCAGTACGATCGCCGGAAACGGCGCTTATATTTATGACAGTAGTGTCAGGATTGCCTATGCAGGGCATTATGTGCTGACAGGGGAACTCACGAACGGCAGCGTTGTCATTGACGCCGACAAAAGCGATGATATCTGGCTTTTGCTTGACGGCGTGACGCTTCACTGTGACGATGACGCGGCGATTCGGGTGGAGCAGGCGGACCATGTCTTTTTAACGCTCGCGGCGGGGACAAAAAACAGCGTTTCATCGGGTGCGCAGTATAGTGAGGAGATCATCGCCTCGGGCGTGGACGGCGTGATCTATTCCCGGGATGATCTGACGATCAACGGGAGCGGCGCGCTTACGGTAGATGCGGAATATCAGCATGGGATCGTCTGCAATGACGATCTGGCGATCGCGGGCGGCAGGATCGCGGTCAGCGCGGTGCAGGACGGTATTCACGCGAACGACAGTGTGCGCGTGCGGGATGCGGAGATTTCGGTTTCAGCCGGCGATGACGGCATCACGGTGTCGAACGATGACGAGACCGCTTTCTTTTATCTGGAATCCGGCAGCATTTCGATTCCTGCCTGTTATGAGGGGATCGAAGCGCCGGATATCACGATCGCAGGCGGGAGCGTGGACATTGCGTCAACGGACGACGGACTGAATGCGAGCGGAAGCGGCGAGAATGCCAACATCCGTGTGACCGGCGGTGAGATCACGGTCATGAATGCTTCGGGCAGGGATGCGGACGGCTTTGACTCTAACGGCAATATTTATATCGAAGGCGGCTCAGTTTTGATCAGTGTGGTAGGAAACGGCGGAAACTGTGCGCTGGATTACGGGAGCGAAAACGGCGGCGTGTGTGTGGTCAGCGGGGGAACGGTGATCGCCTGTGGCGGCAGTATGATGGCGGAGGGGTTCGATAACGATTCTCCGCAGGGCTTTTTGATGTACACGACATCTGCGGAGGCTGGTACGACCATAAAGCTGGAAGATTCTGCGGGCGGTGAACTTCTCTCAGCCAAGATCCCTTACGCTTTTTCTTCCGCCGTGCTCAGTGCGCCGGGAATGCAGGTCGGAGATGTATGCACCGTTACGGTCGGTGACACGACGGAGGAGGTGACAATCGAGAATACGGCAGGCGAGGGCACAGGCTTTGGCATGGGCGGTATGTTCGGGGGCGGCGGTATGGGAGGCAGGAATCGTTTTTCTGCGGCGGATGACACGGCAAGACCTGCCGAGATGCCCGATCGTGAGTCGATGGAGAAAAACGGCATGGATGACGCGCTTCCCGCGATGGGTCGGATCGAGCCGCCTGAGGACGCCGCCTCTACGGAAGAGCGCGGAATGTTTGCGCCGGATGCGGAGCGCGGACAAAGGGATGACGCGCGGTTTCGGCAGCAGGACTTCGGGCAGAAAGGGTTCGGGGCAAGGCAGATGCCGGAACAGATGCCGGACGGCGCGGAGACGGCTTCTGCGGAGATTTCCGCCGAGAACTGGATTTTGCTCGGCGTTTCTGTGGCGGTTTTGCTGTTTGGGCTGCTGTTTGCCTGTATCGTCAGACGTTGATATGCCGCAGAATCAGCATTCTGCGGCTTTTACTGTATTCGTTTTAAAAATATGGTATAATCGTTGCAGAAGTAAATCGGGCGGTACGACGGAGGAACGGTATGGAATCAAAAAGCATATTATCGAAGATCGAAGAAAACGTTGCAAAAGTCATGATCGGGAAGCAGGAAGTGACGGGGCTTCTGCTTGCCGCCGTCGCGGCGGGCGGGCATGTGCTTTTGGAGGACGTTCCGGGAACGGGAAAGACGGTGCTTGCAAGGGCGCTTGCGAAGTCGATGGGCTGTAGCTTTAACAGAGTGCAGTTTACGCCGGATCTGCTCCCGAGCGATGTGACAGGACTGTCGTTTTTTGATCAGGAAAAGGCGGCGTTTACTTTTAAGGAAGGACCCGTATTTACAAACATTCTGCTGGCGGATGAGATCAACAGAGCCACGCCGAGGACGCAGTCAAGTCTTTTGGAGTGTATGGCGGAGGGGCAGGTGACGGTGGACGGTGTGACGCGGATCCTGGACGCGCCTTTTTTTGTCGTGGCAACGCAGAATCCCGTGGAGACGATCGGCTGTTTTCCGCTTCCCGAAGCGCAGCTTGACCGCTTTCTCATGAAGATCCGTATGGGAGGACTGACGGGGAGCGAAGAGCGGCAGATGATCGACCGCTTTATCCGAGCGGAGCCGCTTGCTGAGATCGGGGCAGTATGCAGCGCGGCGGATATCAGGGACTTGCAGAGCGCGTGCCGCGGGGTGTTTGTACATGCCGACCTGCGGGATTATATGGTCACATTGGTGCAGGAGACCAGAAAGAGTAACGTAGGCGTGAGTCCGCGGGGAACCCTTGCGCTGCTGCGCGCGTCGCAGGGCTATGCGCTTGTGCAGGGGCGGGAATATGTGGTTCCCGAGGATATCAAGGAGGTTGCGCACTGTGTGTTGTGCCACAGGCTGATCGGTGAATATGACGCACATCAAAAAACAGCTGTCGTGACGAAGCTCTTAAACAGTGTGGAACTGCCGACAGAGGACTGGTCAAAGAGATGATAGGATTTCTGCTGCTTGGAATCCTGATCGTGAGCGTACTGTGGGAGATTCTTTATCGCTATCAATGGTCAAAAGAGGTCTTTGTGAGATTGTGGTATGATGCCGCTTACGTTTACGCAGGACAGGAGACAAAACTATATGAGGTGGTCGAGAACAGGAAGAAGATTCCCGTTCCTGTTCTCGAAGTGGGATTTCATACCCAAAAGGAGCTGCATTTTGCGAATGCCGACAATACCAATGTCAGCGACTATCTCTATAAAAGGGATATTTTTGCGATTCTGGGGAGGCAGAAGATCACGCGGGAAATTCCCGTGCAATGCCCGAAACGTGGCAGGTATCCGGTAAAGGATGCAGAGATTACGGCGTACAGTCTTCTTTACGGAAAACGCTATCACAAACAGATCGAAACTTCCGCGGAAATTTATGTGTATCCAAAAATGACAGATGTGTCAGATTTGATGGCGGTGTGCGAACAGATGCTGGGGACGGTCTCCTGTGCGAAACGGCTTTACGAAGACCCGTTTGCTTTTCGTACGATCAGAAGCTACACGACGGATGATCCGATGAAAACGATCAACTGGAAAGCGAGCGCAAAGACAGGGGCACTGATGGTCAATACCTATGACTCCGCACAGTCTCTGAAAACGATGATCTTTCTGGATGTGGAAGACGCGGGGATCTTAAAGTGCGGGGAACTGGTGGAAGAAAGCATCGCGATGGCGGCAACGCTGGTCAGAAAGCTTCTCGGGCAGAATATAGAAGTGGGATTTTCCTACAACGGCGGCGGACCGCTCATGCTGCCGACGAATGATAAGAGCGCGCTGACCGGACTGGAACGGATGCTCGCGGAATACGATCCGGAGACGGTGCATCAGGATTTTGCACAGATGGTAAAGGAACTTTTTGCGGGCGCATTTTCAAAAAAGCCGCTTTCGCAGGATACGCTTCTGCTCTTCCTTTCCAAAAACCTGAGTGATCGGATGATGGCGGACATTCGCGACTGTTCCGGCGCGTATCAGGCTTTGGTCGTCGTGCCTGTCTACCGGGGTGAAAAGTCTGAGCAGAGAGACCGCATAGACGCCATAAGATCCACGGACAATGTAAAGCTGTTGATCAGGGAGGTGGAGAGAGGGTGACGGTCAGTCGAATCCTGAAAATCATCGGATATGTTCACGCCACGCTTCTTTTAGCCTTATTGATCCCGTTTCTGTATGCGGTGATCGGTCTTTTAGATTCGGCGGGAGCGGGCGCTTTATACGGAAAATGTCTGCTGATCGCGATTCCGGTGATTGTCACGGAGCGGGCGGCGAAGCGCACAAAATATCTTGCCGGATACCTTGCAGTATGCGCGGTGTTATTGGCAGGCGTATGCGGCGCTGCCGTATTGTTGAATGCGCCGGGCGCATATACTGTCGGTTACGGGCTCGGAATGTCCGCAGAGACTGTGTTCCTTGCCCTGAAAAGACTGGCTGCAAGATTAGCGGAAGCGCCGGGGAGGAAAGAGAAGGATCCGCTGGCGGCAAAGAAAGAGGAGTTTTTGGATACCCCGTCGCTGTCGTGCGTATGGTACTTTGTCGTGATCTATGTACTTGGCTTGTTTTTGCAGGCAGAGGCATTGTGCGATATGGCGTTCTACAGCGCCATTGTCTATTTTTTTCCAGCGCTGGCGGCTGTCTGGTTTTATGAAGTGCGCTCTTATCTGGAGCTGAATAAGCGAATCAGCGGGATTCCGACAAGACGCCTGTACGGGATAGGGCTTTCCATGCTTTTGGCTTTATCGCTCCTGCTGCTTGTCGGCATGCTGCCGTCTGTCTTTCTGGCAGGCAGCAGGCGGTATATCGATATGCGGGGATGGTTTGACGGCGCAGGGTTTATACCGTATGAAGAGCCGGAGCCGATGGTGCGGGAAGGCGCGCCAGAGGGCGGCGGGATGATGGAGATGTTGAACGTCGGAGAGCCGCTGCCGGAACCGTCTGTGTTTGCAAATGTCCTGTTTGGCGTGTTGGCAGGCGTTTGCATCCTGGTTTCCGTCGTGGGGATCGTTCTAGCGATTCGGCAGGCGTTTCGGGATTTTAAGGACAGCCGCGACGGAAACGGAGATCTCATAGAGGAGATCAGGGAGAAAGAAAGATCCGACAGAGAGGAACTGTTCGGGAGACGGGCGCACCGCACGGAGAGCGCGGCGGAAAAGATCAGGCGCAGATATCGGAAGATGATACGGAAGCATAGAAAAGAAAAGCCCGCGCCGCACGAATCGCCTGCTGAGATCGAGGAGGCGGCTGGTTTGCGGGATGATGTAGGGATGCGGCAGCTGCACGAGGCGTACGAGGAAGCGCGGTATGGAAAACAGTGAGAAAAGTAACGTTTAGATGATAAAACACAGGGGGGGGGTAAACCTGTATTTTCAAAAACGAATATTTTGTTTTTCTTTGACGATTTTCATAAAAATTTTATAATTTGGGTAGAAAAATACGGCAAAAGTGCTATAATGGATTGCGTAAAAATAAATTCTGTCAGACAAAGACGAAAGGCATTGTCGGAGTTCCAAAAATGAAATACGATATCTTTACTATTCTCGACCGTACAGCCGTAGAATGGCAAATTGATGACAGCATTTGTTTTATGTCTGACCATTTGCCGGAAAGCGGTTGACTGGGGGTTCGACCTCTCCGGCTGTGTAGGAGGGAAGAGAAATGCATGAAAAATTGAATAAGCATCGGATTCGGGAACGTCTGGTGCGCGGGTTTGTCATCGCATCGGGGATTCCGGCGCTGGTCGCCGTCATTGCGCTCGTCGCGATGATCATTGTGTCAGCCGAGTATTCCAAAGCGCTGCATAACTATGGCTTTGCGCAGGGTGATGTGGGGAAAGCGATGACGAATTTCGCCGAGGCGCGTTCGTCCATGCGCGCAGCGATTGGTTATGACGACCAGGAGGCGATCGATGACATGATCGAGGCGCATTCGCAGAGCATCGCGGAGTTTAAGACGAATTTTGCGAATTTGGAGAGCGCGATGGTATCGGAGGCGAACCAGCGGACTTACGCCAATATCCAGAGTAAACTTCCGGATTACTGGGAACTGGATGCGGAGATCATGGAGCAGGGCGCGGTGACAGACCGCGAACAGTGCGTCGTGGCGCAGGAACGCGCAATGCACGAACTGATGCCGCTCTATGACGAGATCAACAGCGAACTGATCTCCATCATGGATACCAAGGTGGCGCGCGGCGATACGGTATCGCATATTCTGTTGATCATCTGTATCGTGATTGCTGTCGCCGTTGCGGTCATCATTACGATTGCGCTTTATCATTCGATTCATCTGGGACGGAAGATGGCAAAGGGTATCGCGGAGCCTTTGAATGAATTGCAGATCCGTCTGGAAGAATTTGCGGACGGCGACCTGACCAGCCCTTTCCCGGTGGACGATGCGGAAGACGAGATTGGCGATATCGTCCGGGCTTCCAAGGATATGGCGGATACGCTTGATTTTGTCATTTACGATCTGGAGTATCTGCTGGGCGAGATGGCAAATTCCAACTATGCGGTCAGATCGAAGGACGGTACGCGGTATAAGGGCGAGTTCAAGAAGATTTTCGACTCTCTGAAACAGATGCGGGACGGTATGATCGATACGCTCCGTTACATCGGAGAATCTTCGATCCAGGTGTCGGCTAACTCGACCAATCTGGCGGAGAGTTCCCAGAGTCTTGCAGAGGGCGCGACAGATCAGGCAGGCGCGGTAGAGGAGCTTCACGCGACGATCACGACGATCTCCGAATCGGCAAAGACAGCCGCGGAATCTGCGGAAGAGGCATACAGGCAGTCACAGCAGTATGCGGAGAGCGCGGAGCAGAGCAGCGAAGATATGAAGGAAATGCTGGAGGTCATGGGCCGCATCAACGAGGCTTCCCAGAAGATTGGGAACATCATCTCCGAGATCGAGAACATTGCGTCCGAGACGAATATGCTTTCCCTGAACGCTTCCATCGAGGCGGCGAGAGCGGGCGAAGCGGGACGCGGCTTCTCCGTCGTGGCGGATCAGATCAGGCAGCTTGCCGAGCAGAGCAGCAAATCCGCAGTCGATACCAGAACGCTGATCGAAGGCGTCATGCATGAAGTACATAGCGGCAATAAGGTGGCGGACCGTGCGGCGGCTTCTCTGGAAACGGTCGTAGAGGGCATCAGAAAGGTGGCGGAGTCCTCCAAGGACTTGAGCATCATCTCCTCGAATCAGGCGGCTACCATGCGCGAAGCGGAGATCGGCGTAGACCAGATTTCCGATGTCATTCAGACAAACGCGGCGGTGGCGGAGGAATCGTCCGCGACCAGCGAGGAGTTGTCGGCACAGGCGACTTCGCTGGACGGATTGATCGCGAAGTTTATTCTGCCGGAGTGAGAATAAAAGGATACAAAAAGGGGCTGCCCGATGTGGCAGCCTCTTTTTATGTGTGCCCGAAAGATGTGGAATGTTATAGATCCAGACTGTTTTCGTGAAGAAGAAAATCAAAAATCCCCATAGTGATCAAACCGTTTTCATCATACTGTGCTTTGATATCGTCTTTTACGATGATAAATTTCCTGAAAGAGTCATTCAATTTGTTAAGTGATTTTTTTTCCTGCGCCATCTTTTCCGGAGTTGATAGTGCAAAAGCAGATTGGATATAGTATTTTCGATTGCCCTTATTGGCAATAAAATCAATTTCCAGCTGCTTTCTTTTCTGCATTCCGCCAGCGGCGCTTTCCTGTGTTTCGATGACGCCGACATCTACACGATATCCCCGGCTCCTGAGTTCTGTATAGATAATGTTTTCCATGATATGATTTTCTTCCTGCTGCCGAAAATTTAATCGGGCATTGCGAAGACCGACATCCTCAAAATAGTATTTGGCGGGAGAATCGATATATTTTTTCCCCTTTACATTGAATCGAACCGCTTTTTCGATTAAAAAGGCGTCGGCAAGGTAATCCAGATATAGCTTGATCGTCTTATCGGACAAGGTTTTTTGACTCATGCTTCGGAATGAATTGGATAATTTTGTCGGATTTGTCAATGAGCCGACGGCGGAAGCTATGATATCGATTAAGATATCAAGTTCGTCATCAGTCCGGATATTGTTTCGCTCTTTGATATCATTGATATATATATTTTGAAATAACGAAATCAGGTATTCAGCTTTCAGTTCATCGGATTTTCGTGAAAGGATCAAAGGAAGCCCGCCATAAGTATAGTAATCTTTCCATGCGGTATTGATATTGTCATAAGCAGTTGCAAATTCGCAAAAGGACAGGGGAAATACCCGTATTTCATCACCACGCCCCCTGAATTCGGTCAGGATATCACTTGACAGAAATCGCGAATTGCTTCCGGTAACATAGATATCCAGATTTTCAATGTGCATAAGTCCATTGACCAAATCGACAAAATTACTTTCTAAGAACTGTATTTCGTCCAGAAAAACATAATGAACCGCATCGTCAAGGATATGGGATGTTACATAATGATATAACTGCACGGCGTTTCTGTATTTGATATTGACAATATCATCAAGCGCCATTGTAATGATGTGGTCTGCGGGGATTCCCAAACCGAGCAGCCTGTTTTTGTATAAATGAAAGAGAAGGTATGATTTACCGCATCGTCTGATTCCGGTGATTACTTTGACCAGTCCGTTTTCTTTTCGATCCAGAAGCTTTTGCAGATATCGTTCTCTGGCGATTTCCATAAATTTTCCTCCGAAAAAGTGTGAAAAAAGCATTTTTCCGAAATAAGTATACCACACTTTCTTAAAATGATACAAGTATATATTCCGAAAAAATGTAAAAAAAGCATTTTTCCGGAATACAAAATGGGATTTTGTGATTGTAGAAAACAGAATTTTGTGCTATATTCCAATTATGATGAAGTGACAGTCTGCCTGCAAAAAGGGCATTATCTGCCTGAAAGGAGAGCATCGGAATGCGTAGAAAAACCATAAGTTTCCTGTTGATCGTCAGTATGCTGTTTTTATTGACGCCGGATACGGTCATGGCGGCAAAGGTGGAGGGGGCTTCCCGGCTGCTTAAAGCGGCAGAAAGCGATCCTGCGGCTATGGAGGGCGACGGAACGGAAGTTTCGCCTTATCGGATTCATAATGCAGAGCAGCTGCGCCTTTTTGCGGATATGGTAAACGGCGTTAATGGTACGCCGAACACGGGACTGTGCGCCGTTTTGACGCAGAATATCGATCTGTCCGGCGTGTGCGGTGAAGAGAGCGGTTCGTGGACGCCGATCGGTACGGACAAAAATCCGTATACCGGGATTTTTAACGGCGGCTCTTTTCAGGTGAGCGGGTTGTATTGTCAGAGAGCGAAGTCTTCTTATGCGGGGCTGTTCGGCTGTAACAACGGTACGATCAGGAATCTCGGCGTAACGGGAAGCGTTGCGGCGGGCAATTACACGGGCGGCGTCTGCGGCCGCAATGCGGGGATCATTACCGGATGTTACAGCGCGGCGGCTGTGGCGGGCGCGAGATATACGGGCGGTATCTGCGGTTATAATGATGTGACCGGAACGGTCAACGTCTGTTATCACACGGGCGCGGTAAGCGGCAGCAAATATGTGGGCGGTATCTGCGGCTACAATCAGAACGATACTTCCAGCTGCTATAATATGGGTACGGTAAACGGAAGCGGCACGAGCGTGGGCGGCATCTGCGGTTACAATAAAAAACTGGTCTCCGGCTGTTATAATACGGGAGAAGTGAGCGGCAAGGGAAAGAAGTATGTGGGAAGCGTCTGCGGCTATAACCATTCCAAGAGTGTGTTCCTGAACTGCTATTATCTGATCACGGGCACGGAGAAAGGCAATTACGGCGTGGCGATGACTTTGCAGCAGTTTGCATCGGGTGAAGTATGCTGGCTTTTGAACGACGGAAAGAGCGAGAACGTCGTCTGGTATCAGACCTGCGGCGCGGGTTTTCCGGGGTTTGGCGGCAAAGTGGTGTATCAGGTGCAGCGACCCAAAGCGGGCGGCAAAGCCGGGGAGATGATCCTTGTCTATACCAATGTGAAAGAGAATAAGCAGGCTGTGGCAGACAGCGCTTATGTGGAGGAGAGTGATTCCGGGAATCATGAGCATGTTTATCAGGAGCCGGAATGGGAGTGGAAAGAATATAAGGCGGCAATGGCTGTCTTTACCTGCCGGGATTGCGGAGAAAAGTTGACGCTGGAAGCGAAGATCACGGAAGAAGTGAAAGCTGCTACCTGCGGCGCGGCAGGCGAGAATATTTATACGGCTTCCGTTGAGAGAGGCGGCGAGACTTATCAGGATCGGAAGACGGTTAAAGGAAAGAAGCTGCCCCATGCGACGCTGGATCATGTTGGGGCACTGAAAGCAACGTGTACAACACCGGGAAATATAGAGTATTGGCAATGTCCAGCCTGCAAGAAATACTTTAAGGAGGAGGGGAAGACGGAGATCCTGGAAAAGGATGTTGTGATCGAAGCACTGAGGCATGATTACAAGGATAACTGGGAACCGACACCCGATTATTCGACTGTTACGGTTGCGCTTGTCTGCAAGAGATGTAATGACACTCATACGGAAACAGTCAAATTAGAGCAGGAAACGACGGATGCCACATGTATAACGGCGGGAACGATTATATATACAGCTGAGGTCACATACGGCGGAAATAAATATTCGTATGAGTATACGAAAACGGGTTCCAAGGGGGAGTGCAGGTATGGTGAGCCGAAATTGGAATGGGCGGTGGATGATAAAGTTATTGCCACGTTTACCTGTGATCTCTGTGGCGTATCTGCGCCACCGGTAGAGGCTGAAAAAGTTACAGAGAAGGAAGTCATCGCAGGGGAAGGTTGTAAAACGCCCAGAAAAGTTATTTACACAGTAAAAGTAACATTTAATAAGAAACCTTATACGGGTCAAATTGAAAAGGAATTTCCGGCAGGACATAGACTGGTTGAGATTGGAGCAAAGACGCCAACTTGTATGGAAACCGGATATACGCAACACTGGAAGTGTAGCGAGTGTGGCACATTGTTTAGTGATGCGGCGGGAAATACAGAAACTACTGAGGCTGCTATCACTCTTTCTAAAACAAACCATGATATAGTACCGGTTGGCGATGGTATTTATAAATGTACTATGTGTGATAATAGTTTTACGCTTACGCAGTTGCCGAACGGCACCACAGTCGTACAGTCTCTGGAAGAGGGCATAGCCCTGCCTTTGCAGCCCGCTCCGGAAGAGGAGCAGGAAGAGCCTGCGCCGCAGAACGCGGAGGAGTCGGATGACCGTAATGAAGACGGTCAGAATGTAGAAGAAGCACAGGAAGCACAGGAGACACAGGGCGGACAGGAGGCGCAGAATTCGCCGGAGGAACAGCCGGAAAGCGATGACGGTCTGACAGATGCCGAGCGGTACGGTCTGCTCTATCCCGAGGGGGAAGAGCCGGAAAGCGATCCTGCGGAGGGTTCCTGGGAGGAGAACGCCGTGAGCCTGCGGACGGCAGCGCCCGAAAGCGGCATGGAACAGACGGCAGGGGAGCAGCAGGGATATTCTTTGCAGATCTCGATCGCAGTACTGGCAGTCCTTGCGGGTGCGGTTTTGTTCTTTGGTCTGCGGAAGAAAAATACGATCTGACAAATCTGCGGATCACGGATGTGTGGAAAGCATAAAGGATGGGATACTGTACCCGATGTTTTGAGGACAGTATCCCATATTTTTGTGTTTGTTAAATTTTGGTTTGGAATCGCAGCCGATCCTATTACACGACGGCAGCCTGCATTCCAAACTGTGCGTTCGGGTCATCCTGCTGCGCATTTACACCGCTGACCTGAAACGTTCTTTCGTTATCAAACAATGTCATTTCCGCGCCTGCCTGCATCGCGGCATTGGTCTCGCCGATCATGGAAAACTCGAACGCCAGTTCACGGGTCTTCTGTTTCTGCATCTCGTCGAGTTCACCCTGTTTTCTGTCCGTATCGACGCCACGGTAGGCATCCTGCCTGATCTCACCTTTCAAAACGGCAATGTCGCCGTCTGTCTGATTCACGAGCGCCCCCTGACGTTCAGCCTGCGTGCCTGCGGCATTTGCGGACACCATAGTCTGCATTTCGCCTGCGGAAAAGCCGATGTCTGTCAGGGTATCTTCTTCCTCGGCGGCTTTCGCTTCCTCCTTGGCGGCATCTTCCTCTTTCGCTTCTACTGTCTGTGCCTTTTCGGCGTCCGCCGCATCGTCTTCGGCGCGGCGCAGGACTTCTTTCAGGATCACGGTGCCGTCGTTTGTCCGGGCGATGACCGTTCCCGGCTGCATGGCATGGCGGTCTTCGGCGGGTTGTTCCGTCGTCGTTGTCTCTTTTGCGGGATCGGAAGTGATCGACTCCGCCGATTCGGTGTCTTCGGCGGTCTCCTCCCGGGCAGGCATCCGCTCTTCCTGCAGTTCGGCTAATTTGACTTCCCGCTTCTGTGATTTCAGAAGTTCATCCTGATGCAGTTTCAACTGTGTGGAGAGATCCGATTTTTCCTGTTGGAGTTTTTGGCGCTCCTCGGTCTTTTCCGAGACCGTGAGTTCGCTTGCGGAATTCAGCCGCTGCATTTCGCGCTGTACGTCTGTGATCTCGTTTTGCAGATTCTTGCTTTTTTGATCTTTCGGTTCCGCAGCGGGCGTCCGGTTGACGGTCATATTGCTTCCCGCGGTGATACTGCCGATTCCCCCGATTTTCATAGAAACATCTCCTTTCTTCTGTTAAAGGATGATGAAATATCCCATTTGTTGATATAATTATCTTT
>JAMPCE010000067.1 GCA_023666335.1 bacterium | reverse complement strand
TTAGGGGGGGGGGTAAATACCGGGAAAGGAGAAGATATGATACTCATAGATTACAAAGATACCCGCCCAATTTATGAACAGGTCGTAGAACGCTTTAAGACCCTGATGTTAAAGGGCGCCATGCAGGCGGACGAGCAGATGCCGTCGGTGCGCAACCTGGCGATGGAACTTTCCATCAATCCGAACACGATTCAGAAAGCCTATGCGGAACTCGAGCGGCAGGGCTTTATCTATACGGTCAAAGGACGGGGCAGTTTCGTGTCGGGGGACGGCAGCCTGGTGGAGAAGCGGAAGCGGGAATACATCGACCAGATCCTTGTGCTGGTGAGGGAAGTGCTGGAGATCGGACTCACAAAGCAGGAACTCATTTTGGAGATCGAGAATCTGAAAATATAAAAGGAGATAAAACCATGATCGAAATACATAATCTGACAAAGCGGTTTGATGAGATCAAAGCCGTCGATGAGGTCAGCGTCGATATTCGGGAGAAGACGGTGTTCGGGCTGATCGGCACGAACGGCGCGGGAAAAAGTACGGTGCTGCGGATGATCGCAGGCGTGATCAAACCCGACGAGGGCACGGTCGCGGTGGATAATCTGCCCGTCTACGACAATGTGGAGGCGAAAAAGAAGCTGTTTTTCATTGCGGATGAACCTTACTTTTTCGCGAATGCAAATGCAAAGACGATGGAACGCTATTACAGCGGCGTCTACGAAGATTTTGACAGGGGAGAATTTTATCGGTATCTGGAAAAATTTGATCTGGACAGAGACAGAAAGATCGGCACGTTTTCCAAGGGCATGAAAAAGCAGATGGCGCTGCTTTTGGGGATCTGTGCGCATACGAAATACATTCTCTGCGACGAGACGTTCGACGGGCTGGATCCGGTGATGCGGCAGGGCATCAAATCCATTTTTGCCAAAGAGATGGAGGAGCGGGGGCTGACGCCCGTGATCGCTTCCCACAATCTGCGGGAATTGGAGGATATCTGCGATCATGTAGGGCTTTTGCATAAGGGCGGCGTCCTGCTTTCGAAAGATTTGGAGGACATGAAGTGCAACATCCAGAAGATTCAGTGCGTGTTCCGCTCCGTCGAGGATGAGATCAAAGCGTTAAACGGACTGGAGATACTAAAGAAAGAGCAGAGAGGATCCCTTTGCACGATCACCGTGCGCAGCGGCAGGGAGGAAGTGGAGGCAAGACTGGCTACGGTGGACACCGTGTTTTATGAAGTGCTCCCGCTTTCTCTGGAGGAGATCTTTATCAGCGAGACGGAGGTGGTCGGCTATGACATCAAAAAACTCATTCTGGGCTAATTGCAGGGAGAATCAGAAACGGCGGATCTGGGTGTGGATCGTGGCGGCGCTGTCGCAGCTCGTCGTTTACGGCGGCATGACGATGGTTTATTTAAGCCGGATCCGAAGCTATCGGGCAGAAGGATTTTATCGGACGGAGGAGGCTTTCCGGGAGGCGATGTGCCGGGCGGCGCGGGATGCGCTCGGATTTTCGGACAATGTCTTCCCCATCACACTTTTTTTAGGTGCGATCATCGGGATGCAGGGCTTTTCTTACCTCTATGACAGGAGAAAGGTGGATCTGTATCACAGCGTTCCGGTCACAAAAGACAGGCGGTTTGCAGTCGTCTATCTGAATGGCTTTGCTATCTGGCTGGTCTCCCATCTGTTGGGGCTGCTTGCGGGTCTTACGCTTGCAGGCGCGCAGGGCGCGGTAAGTGCCACGGTACTCGCGGATATGGGGCTTGCCTTTTTGTGGAATCTGCTTTTGTTCCTTGTCAGCTACCACCTGATGATCCTTTCGGTGATGCTCACGGGAAACCGTTTTGTGACGATCGGCATGTTTGCGGTCTTAGGGGTGTTTGAACTGTGCGTCAATGCGATGTGGAACGATCTGTGCTGGAGTTTTTATGATACTTATACGATGACGTTCAGCGATTCTGCGCCGATCGCGTCCGTCTTGTATGACTGTACCGCAAATATCTGGGACTTAAAAAATATAGGAGAAGTGGGAGAAAAAGCGGCGCTGGCATTTCCCATTCTGGGGAAGTGGACGCTCCTTGCGGCGGGCTTCCTTGCTGCGGCGTGGTTCGCTTATCGGAAGCGGGCGTCTGAGGCGGCGGGAAAAGCGATCGCCTTTCCGTGGGTGAAGCCCGTTTTCAAGCTGGCGGTGGCGATCCCGGGCGCACTGGTGATCGGCAACATCGTGTATGACGCTTCCAGCAGAAACGAGATGCTGATGGCTTTGGGAATGCTTGCGGGCACGCTGGTACTTTGCGCCGCGATGGAAGTGCTTTTCGCCTTTGATATCCGGTGCGTCATAAAGCATCTGCCGTCCACGGGAATCGCGCTTGCATGCGCTCTGGCAATATTTTGTATTTTCAATTGGGATCTTACAGGGTATGATAGTTACATACCGAAACAGAATCAGGTGGAAAGTATTGCAATTTCTCCCGACAGCTACTATGATAATTATTGGGATGAAAACAGGCAGTATATGGATTCCGCCGACTATATCAGAGACAATATGTTTCTGACTGACCCTGCGCCTGTTCTGGAACTGGCAAAGATGGCGCAGGGAAAGGATGCCGAAGAGATGGGGCAGGCTTACGGTATGCAGGTGCTCTACCGCTTAAGATCGGGCGGGGAGAAAGCCAGAAGAGTTCTGGTGGATTACGACGATCCGGAGACAGCGGCGCTCTTGAATGAGATCTTTAAGACGGATGAATTTAAGCGCGGTATCTATCAGGTCATGACAAACGAAAAGTTCTGCGACGGCGTGACGGCGATCCGCTATGCAAACGGCTCGGCGAAAGTTCCGGTTCCTGTGGAGGAGGCCGATGCGCTGCGGGCGGCATGGATCCGCGATATGGAGCAGTTTGATTTTACGCTGGCAAGGGATGCGATGCCATGCGGACAGATTCGGCTGGAATATGAAGACCACGCGCAGCGCGTGTGGTATGTGTATGATTCCTTTGCGGAGACGATCGCGCTCTTACAAAAGAATGAGGCATACTATCCTGTAAAGCTGAATGCGGAGGATATCGACTATATCACGGTGACAAACTATCACAACGAGCTGCGGGAAGAAGATGCGGAGATCACGGCAGGGGCGGTATCGACGACTGTGCGCGCAGGAGTGGTATCGACGGCCGATGGGAATTACACGGATTACACCGTGAAAGAGACTTTTACGGATAAAGAACAGATTGAAGACATTTTGTCGTCGATTCACCCTTCGTATCTGACGGCTCCGTGGGGGAACTATCACAGTACGGAGGAGAACTACTCCGTGGATGTGGTGTTCCGCAAGGAGAGCACGTATCCCTATGAGAGGGATTCCTACTACTTTGATTATTCTTTTGTCAAAGGGCAGGTGCCGGGGTTTGTCGAGGAGGCGACGGCGTATACGGAGTGAGTTCATAGGTGATTGCGAAACGCATTCCTGTTTGTTGAAATTGTACAAATAGCATAACCAACGCAGACGCGCTTGCGCTCCATTCCGAGCGTAACAGACGCTAAACTCGGGAGGTACTATGTAACTCCATACCTCGTTAAGCGCTGACGCTCTCCAAGGGTCTGCTTATGGTTATCCTATTTTCCCAATTATTACAGTATTTTGAAGCGTTTCGTAAACGCCTAGAGTGAGTTCATTAAAGAGAGGAAAACGGGTGTGGACAGTAATAAATGGGCGGAGCCTGTAATTGAGGTGAAAGATCTATATAAGATATATCGGGTCGGAGAGGAGCGGGTGCGCGCCCTAAACGGCGTCAGCTTCTCCATCAGGCGGGGGTGTTTCTGCTCGATCGTGGGCGCCTCCGGATCCGGCAAGTCTACGCTGCTCAATATGCTGGCGGGACTGGAAAAGCCCACCAAGGGCGAGATCGTGATCGCCGGGGAACATATGGAGAAAAAGACGGAGAACCAGCTTGTGGCTTTCCGTCGGGAACACATCGGCTTTATCTTCCAGTCCTTTAACCTGATGGGCACGATGAACGCCATCGAGAATGTGGCGCTGCCCCTGACCTTTCAGGGGATGGACAAAAAGAGCCGCAACAAAAAGGCGGAGGAGATGCTCGATCTGGTGGGCTTGACCAAGCATAAAAAGCACAGACCGAACCAGATGTCCGGCGGTCAGCAGCAGCGCGTGGGCGTGGCGCGGGCGCTGGTGGTGGAGCCGGAGATCATCTTTGCGGACGAGCCGACGGGCAATCTGGATTCCAACACTTCGGTGGAAGTGATGAATCTGATGAAGAAAGTCGTGCGGGAGAAAAACCAGACGCTGGTGATGGTCACGCACGATAATTATCTGGCGGGATTTGCGGATATCGTGATCCGCATTCGGGACGGAAAGATTTTGGAGATCAATGAGAGAAGCGGGGAGGATGTGCCGGAGGAGATCGCGGCGCAGGAATGAGTTGTTTCGGGGAAGAGAGGGACGGATGGTAAGATGAAAGAGAGAGAACGGGACAGAAAAGAGACAGATGTGAGGAAGAGAAAGGCGCGGCGGATCATTTTAAGTCTGCTGCTTTGCGCCGCAATGCTTCCGGCTGTTCAGATTCCCGGAAGTATCCGCTATGTGCGGGCGACGGGGGAGAGCGTGAGCGGCAACGGCATTGACACGACTCAGTATGTGCAGCGGACTTCCGACCGCGTAATCACGGATGATGACCGCGCTGATGCGGACGCCGATATGCTGTACTATATGCAGAGTCTGGAAGTGCGCTATCATTTGGACGAGAAAGCAATGGAAAGCCTGCATAAGGTCTTTGACAGCGCAGTCTATTATATCGCCAATACGGAAATGACGGTAAGTGAATTGTGGAACTATGTTTCTTCCACCAAAAGCGCTATGGAATCTGCCGCAACGGCGAAAGTATCCCAGACTACCAGCGAGTTTTTACAGGTGGCGGACAACTGGGAGACGCCGATCGTCAGTTACGGGCAGAAAGTGGCAATTGTGCTTCCGATTATCAATTTCGGCACGGAGGAATTAAACGACCTGATCGTGGAGCCGGTGATCTCCAATGCGGTGACGGAGTGGCCTTTTGAGCCGGATACGACGAATTACTTGCAGACGGAACCGTTTATCCCGGGCTGCGCCACCAAAGAGGCGGCGATGGCAAACCGCAGGGAATTTACCTTTCACTTTACGACCAGAAGCGACGTCATGAGCGGATATTACCCGCTGAAATTCAGGATATCCTATACGAAAGCAGGTATCCGCAGCGAGGAACCGGCGGAGCTGACCGTATATGTCAAGACCATCGGAAAACCCGGCAGCGGCATTATTGGCGGCAACGGGCAGGAGGCTGTAGGTTCCAAGCCCCGTATCGTGGTGACGGGCTTTGAGACGAACCCTGCCGAAGTCTATGCGGGAGAGACTTTTACGCTGACGATCCATGTGCAGAATACGGCAAAGGATACGGCGGTGACGAACGTGCTTTTTGACATGCAGGCGGCGCAGGAGGGGGAAGACAAGACCAATACCTACTCGGCATTTCTGCCCACATCGGGGGCAAGTTCCGTCTATATGGATCAGATCGCCCCGGACACGTCGGCGGACATTGTGATCGAGATGACGGCGAAAGCGGATCTTGCGCAGAAACCTTATGTGCTGGATGTCAATATGAAGTACGATGCGGGTACGGTCTTTGATCTGACGGACAAGGCAAGCGTGTCGATCCCGATCTTGCAGGAGAGCCGCTTTGACACGAGCATTCCGGAGGTCGTGCCGGACAACATCGAGGTGGGTTCGCAGGCGAACGTGATGTTCAGCATTTACAATACGGGAAAGACGACCCTTTACAATGTACAGGTGAAATTTATCGCGGATTCCATCGCGGAGGCGTCCGCTTTTGTCGGCAATCTCCAGTCCGGCAGCACGGGAAATGTGGATGTGATGCTGACGGGTGCGGCGGGCACAATGGATGACGGCACGGTGAAAGTGGAGATTTCTTACGAGGACGACGCGGGAAGCGTGACCACAGAGGAAAAGACCATCACCCTTTTTGTCAATGAGATGATGATGGATGACATGATGATGGGCGATATGGACGATATGATGATGGGCGACGGTATGATGCCGGAGGACGGCGAGGGCGGCGGATCGCATGTCGGTCTGATCGTGGGGATCGCCGTGGCGGTAGTCGCGGCAGCGGCAGCAGGCCTGATCGTATTTTTGAAACTGCGGAAAAAGAAGAAAGCGGCGCTTGCGGAAGCGGCGGACCTGGCGGATCTGGAAAAAGATCTTTTCAAGTAAAGCGGCAGTGACAGCGGGAAATGAGGAACAGCATGAAGTTTCTTGATTTGCTGCGGATGAGCAGCAGTAATCTCTGGAAAAGAAAAGTGAGAACGATCCTGACAGTGCTTGGCGTGGTGATTGGCGTCGCCTCGATCGTGGTGATGGTGTCTCTGGGGCTGGGCCTTAGCCGCTCCCTGATGGCGGAGTACGAGTCTTACGGAGGTCTGACGCAGATTGAGGTGAATGAGCCGTGGAACGATTCGTCCACGGAGGAAGTAAAGCGCCTGGATCAGAAGCTGATCGACGAGATCCTTGCGATGGAGCATGTGGAGTCGGTCTATCCGATACTGCGGACAAATGCGTATGCCATGTATGGAAGCTATCAGGGGTATCTGCAAATACAGGGGCTGCCGAAGGAATACTTTGAAGAAATGAATATCACGGTGGGGGAGGGGCGGCTTCCGGGAAACGATCAGGAGCTGACTTTCTTCTACGGCTGTCAGGTGTTGCAGGACTTTTACAATGCGAAAGGCAGCGGCGGTTCTTACTGGGAGACGGGCATTCTTCCGGATATCGACCTGATGAACGACCCGATCTTTGTGATCTTTGATATGGACGCTTACTATCAGGCGGGGTCTACGGATGAAAACGGGCAGACGATAAAGCCGCCGAAGAAGTATCTGATCGAGACCTGCGGCGTGGAGGCGTCGCCGGGAGAAAATCAGTATTCGCAGTACGGGTGGTATACTTACTGCGATATCGAAGAACTGGAAAAAGAGCTGCGAAAGATTTTTAAGAATAAGGTCATTCCCGGGCAGCCGCAGACGAAGACGGGAAAGCCTTACAAGGAGATTTTTTATAACCAGCTGCTGGTCAATGTGGACAGCATGGACAATGTCGTGGAATTGCAGAATCAGCTGGCGGATCTGGGCTATAATGTGTACAGTCAGGCGGAGTGGGTGGAGTCCGACCAGAAGACGATGGGCTATATTCAGGCGGTGCTCGGCGGCATCGGCGCGGTATCGCTGTTCGTGGCGGCGATCGGCATCACCAATACGATGATGATGTCCATTTACGAGCGCACCAAGGAGATTGGCGTGATGAAAGTTCTGGGGTGCGACCTTAAGAACATCCGCAGCCTGTTTTTGATGGAAGCCGGCTTTATCGGTTTTATCGGCGGCGTGATCGGTCTGATCTTAAGTTTTGGTCTGTCCGTGGTCATCAATAAGGTGGCGGCGGGCGCGAATGAGTATATGGGGACGACGGGCGGCATTTCCTATATTCCGATCTGGCTGGTGTTTGTGGCGCTGGTGTTTGCGATCCTGGTGGGGATGGTGGCAGGATTCTTTCCGGCGAGGAGGGCGATGCGCTTAAGCCCGCTGGCGGCGATACGAAACGAATAAAAAATACTTGCATTTCTTGCCATAAATGATGTATGATAGATTTACATAAGTATTTATTATGGTAAATCAATTTGTACAAAGGATGGAGGAGTGCATATGAAAAATAAAAAGATAGCGGGTTTCTGCGTGGCGGCATGCACGGCATGCGGGCTCTTGTTTCTGCCGGCGGCGGAGACGGGGATCACGGTGCAGGCGGCGGAGGTCATCGCCACGGTGCAGGGTAAGGTGATGGAGGGAACCACCACCAAACTGCTCTATTTGGACACATCCGACGGTAAGATGGAGATTAAGATCGACGAGAGCACCAGCACCGGAAATTGCAAGATGCTTTTGCCGAAAAAGAAAGTCAGCGTGTCGGTAGCAAACGGTAACGACGGTTATCTTCATGCGGTCACGATCTCGGAGAGCGGAGAAAGCCCCAGCGTTGCCGTAGATACTTCCAAGGTGTCGAGCGTGGTCGGGACGGTGAATGCGAAGACGACGGAAGAAGTTCTGCATCTGGATACGGCGCAGGGCGAGATGGAGTTAAAGCTGGACAGAGATACGGATTTTAGCAACTGTTCCGTGCTGGTGGTGTCCGGAAAATATGTGGTGCGCTGTGCGCGGGGCGACGACGCCTATATGCACGCACTCAGCGTTGCGGATGTGGCGGCTGCGCCCGCAGGCGATACGCAGACCGACGTAGCGGCACAGACAGGCGCGGCGGCGCAGGCATCTGCACAGACGCCTGTGACCAATGTGACGGGCGAGACGCGGTCCGTCACGGGGACCGTGAAAGAGAGCACGAACGAGTATGTGCTGAATCTGGGGACCTCGGAGGGGGATTTCACCTTTATGATCGACGAGACGACGGACACGTCAAAAGGGATGATCCTGACGCCGGAAAATAAGATCATGGTCACTTATTTCAGGGGATCGGACAACAATCTGCACGCAAGCGCGGTCACGGGGGTAAAGGACAGCTCTTCGGCGGTGCTCGATGACTCTGCGTCAGCGACAGTGACCGGAACGGTCAAGAAAAAATCTACGGAAAACATTCTGGTTCTGGATACTTCGGCAGGCGAGATGGAGTTGAAACTCGACAAGGTGGAGAGTTTGAGCGGCTGCAAGGCTCTGGTGACCGGAAAAAAGGTCTCCGTGACCTGCAAACGCGGAAACGACGCCTATATGCACGCGCTGACGATCACGGTGATAAAATAGAGAAAAAACACATAATTCAGACCTCTTCTGCGCATACTGGATACAAAAAGTGCGCAGAGGAGGTTTTTTATGGGCAGCAAACTACGAATTGTGGAGGTACATGCACGACAGATCCTGGATTCCAGAGGAAATCCTACCGTGGAGGCGGAAGTGACCGTGGAGAAAGAGGTGGGCGGCAGGCAGTATACAGGCAGGGCAGCCGTTCCCAGCGGCGCGAGCACCGGACGTTTTGAGGCGGTGGAGCTTCGGGACGGGGAGACTGTGTACTTCGGTCTGGGAACGACCAAAGCGGTCAATAACGTGAATACCAAGATCAGGGAGGCGCTTCTTGGCAGGGATGCGTTTGATCAGGGAGAGATCGACAGGATCCTGATCGACTTAGACGGTACGGATAATAAAGGAAATCTGGGGGCAAACGCGACGCTGGGCGTCTCTATGGCGTGTGCCAGAGCAGGCGCCAAGGCGCTTCATATTCCGCTTTATCGGTATCTTGGCGGCGCATACACCAGACTGCTGCCGGTGCCGATGATGAATATTCTGAACGGCGGCAAACACGCGGATAACACCGTGGATTTTCAGGAGTTTATGATCATGCCCGTGCAGGCGGAGAGCTTTGCGCAGGGACTCCGCATCTGCGCGGAGATCTACCATAACCTGAAAAAGATCTGCAACGACAGGGGGCTTTCCACGGGTGTGGGGGACGAGGGCGGCTTTGCGCCGTCTCTGCCGGATGCGGCGGCGGTGCTCGACCTGATCGTGGAGTCGATCAAGGCGGCAGGCTATACGCCGGGGCAGGATATCAAGATCGCGCTGGACGTGGCGGCTTCCGAGTTATATAATGAGGCAGACGGCGTGTATCATTTTCCGGGAGAGACGGCGTTAAAATATGCGGATTCCGCGGAAGAGAAGGAAGTTGTACGGAGCACGGAAGAAATGGTCGCCTACTACGAGAATCTGGTGGAACGCTATCCCATCATTTCCATCGAGGACGGGCTGGCGGAGGACGATTGGGACGGCTGGCAGATGATGACAAAGAAGCTGGGCGAAAAAATACAGTTGGTGGGCGACGACCTTTTTGTCACCAATACCAAGCGTCTGGATGCCGGAATTAAACTTCGGGTGGCGAATGCGATCCTTGTCAAGGTAAATCAGATCGGTACGGTTTCCGAAGCAATGGATGCCATTGAGATGGCGCAGAAGAACGGATATCGGGCGGTGATCTCTCATCGCTCCGGCGAGACGGAGGATACCTTTATCGCGGACCTTTCCGTGGCGGTGAATGCCGGGCAGATCAAGACCGGAGCGCCTTGCAGGAGCGATCGCACCGCAAAGTATAACCGGCTTTTGCGGATCGAGGAGGAGCTGGGGAGCGTGGCGTGCTATAAAGAGCCTTTTAACAAGATTTAGATTTCAGGCGCCTCTCCGAATGGCGGGGAGGCGCAGGAGAAGAAAAACTTTACACTTCATAAAGTTTATAATAAGATAATTTCAGAAAAAGGAGGGTGACGACATGAAAGTATTATTGATCAACGGAAGTCCCAGACCAGCGGGCAACACTTACATAGCATTGCAGGAGATGGTGAAAGTTTTTACAAAGGAAGGCATTGAGACGGAGATCGTACACATCGGCAACAAAGATATCCGCGGCTGTATTGCCTGCGGAAAATGCGCCGAGACCGGAAAATGTGTTTTTCAGGATCCGGTCAATGAAGTTGCGCCCAAGTTCGAGGCGTGCGACGGTCTGGTGGTGGGAACGCCTGTTTATTATGCTTCCGCAAACGCGACGCTGGTGGCGTTTCTGACGAGACTTTTTTACAGTACGCATTTTGACAAGACCATGAAAGTGGGCGCGGCGGTGGCGGCGGCAAGACGCGGCGGGCTGACGGCGACGTATGATGAGCTGAATAAATTTTTCGGCATTTCGGGGATGCCGATCGCGACCGGACAGTATTGGAACGGCATTCATGGAACTGCGCAGGGGGAAGCCGCGCAGGATGAAGAGGGGCTGCAGATGATGCGCACGCTTGCTGAAAACATGACTTTTCTGATGAAGAGCATTGCGCTGGGAAAAGAAAAGTACGGCATGCCGGAGAGAGAACCTTTTATCCGGACAAATTTTATTCGTTAGGATACATGAGCCGCCATGCAGGTCATAACGTGTAACAAACCGCAGTTTGAATATGATATCAATGCTCTGGTCAAGTCTTTTTATCCGGAGTGGGACGTGCGCATCCTCTCGCCGGAGTCGGAGGTCAGGGACAGGAGCATCTTAGAGATCGCTCCTGTGATGGAGATCGTCTGCGGCGAGACAGAAGTGAAGCTGACGTTTCACGGTGGTTTACATAACTCGGAAGAGCCAAAGACGAAAAGAGATGATTCGACAGAAAATCAAATTGGTTTACATAAGTATGAACAACCGATGACGGATCCGATAGATTCTCCGGCATATAAGAACGCGTTCAAGGCGTTTCTCTACACGTCTCTGCGGGAGGAGACGGGCATGTCCCTGCCCTGGGGGAATCTCACGGGGATCCGTCCGACCAAGATGGCGATGACCATGCTGGAGCAGGGAGAGAGCGAGGAGGCGATCGCAGCCTTTTTGCGGGAGACGCATTTTGTGAGTGCAAAGAAAACGGCGCTGGGGATCGACATTGCAAAGCGGGAGCGGGAGATCTTGAGCGCCCTGCACTATGAGGACGGCTACAGCCTCTATGTGGGGATTCCTTTCTGTCCGACGACCTGTCTGTACTGTTCCTTTACCTCGTATCCGATCAGGGCGTGGCGAAAAAGGGTGTCCGCGTATCTTTCGGCTTTGGAGCGGGAGATTGATGCGGTGGCGGCGCTTTATCGGGATAAGATACTGGATACCGTGTATATCGGCGGTGGTACGCCCAGCTCCCTGTCGGCGGCGGAATTGGACAGGCTTTTGAAAAAATTAAAGGGCGCTTTTGATTTTTCGACGGTACAGGAGTTTACGGTGGAAGCGGGCAGGGCGGACAGCATTACGGCGGACAAGCTGCAAGCGCTCCATGCGCACGGCGTGACGCGCATTTCCGTCAATCCCCAGACCATGAAGCAGGAGACGTTACAGTTGATCGGGCGGCAGCATACCGTGGAGCAGGTTATTGACGCCTTTCATCTGGCAAGGCAGGCGGGCTTTACCAATATCAATATGGATATCATTCTGGGACTGCCGGGGGAAGACGCGGCGGATGTGGCGCATACGATCGCGGAGATACAGAACCTTTCGCCGGATGCGCTGACCGTGCATTCTTTGGCGATCAAGCGGGCATCCAAACTCAATCAGTGGATTCAGGAGCATGGTGTGACGGCTTATAACAACACCGAGGAGATCATGGAGATCGCTGCGCGCGGCGCGGCGGATATGGATATGGTGCCTTACTATCTCTATCGGCAGAAGAATATGTCCGGAAACTTTGAGAATGTGGGGTATTCCAAACCGGGAAAGTACGGCATTTATAATATCCTGATCAATGAGGAGAAACAGACCATCGTTGCGCTCGGTGCGGGCGCGATCACGAAAGGCGTGTTTCCGGACGACAGAATCGAACGGTGTGAGAATGTGAAAGATGTGGGGCAGTATATCGAGCGGATCGATGAGATGATCGAGCGGAAACGGCGTCTTTTGGGAGCGGAAAACGGCGCTTGCAGACAGGGGTAACGAGTATGGAAAGCAGGAAACGGTTGCGGTGGATCAGAATGCTCTGTCTGAGCGTTATGGCAGTATGTCTGCTCGGAATCGGGCGGGCTGACTACCTGTCTGCCCGGAATCAGGCAAAGCAGGAAGCTTTGAGGGAGGCGGCAGAAAATCCGCAGGAGGAAGCAGCAGCGCCTGCCGTGCAAAGCGTACCGCCCGCGGACAGCGGGACGCAGGCGGAAGCGGACATTTCTGCGGACAAGCAGGAACCACAGGAAAATGCGGAAGACGGAGATTCTATGCTGGAGCGCTATCAGAAGCTGTATCAGGAAAACAACGACCTGGCGGGCTGGCTTTCCATCGAGGGGATGAAAATCGATTATCCCGTGATGCAGTGCGAAGACGACGAATACTACCTCCACCATGATTTTGAAGGAAAGGACAGCAAATACGGCTGTCTGTATGTGCGGGAATGCGCGGATCTGGAGGAGGGAACGAATTTCCTTATTTACGGGCACAATATGAAAGACGGTTCCATGTTCGGAGATCTGGATCTTTATCGGGAAGAGGCGTTTTACCGCGAACACTCCAGGATCACGTTTGATACCCTGTACAGAGAACACAGCTATGAGATCGTCTCGGTCTTCTTGTCGCAGATCTACGAAGAAGACGATAATAAGTTTAAATATTATCAATTTTACGATGCAGAAACAGAGGAGGAATTTCTTGATTTCTATGAGAACATAAAAGCGATGGCTCTGTATGATACAGGAGTGGAAGCATCGTACGGAGACACTTTTCTGACGCTGTCCACCTGCGCTTATCATGTAACAAACGGGAGACTTGCGGTCGTGGCAAAGCGGGTGGATTGACCGTTTTGTCTCCCTGCGCCTACTTATGTCTGTTCAGCTCTTTCATAATGCCCAGAATATGCGTCTGGGCTGTGTGATCTAATTTTTTGGCTTCGTCCATGATATCCCGAAGCATCTTCGGATCCGTATTTTCCACATCGAAAAATTCCTGCGGCGTGATCTTTAAGAATTCGCAAATATAAAAAAATGACTGCATGGACGGCAGCGACTTCCTGTTTTCGATGGTATTGATATAGTTGTTTGCCTGTCCTAACGACAGCGACATATCGCGGGCGGAAATGCCTTTCTGCGTTCTCAATTCAGCTAATCTGTCGGAGAGAAAGTTTTCATACATCAATGATCATCAGACCTCCTTCCATAAACCTGAATGTCTATGTAATAGATTGTACATTACACAAGAACTTTATCCGCTAAATTAAATAGGGGATTTGGGTTGACATAAAAGATTTAATCTATTATAATTGGAAAAAACGCTAGCTCAGACTTAGCGAAGACAAGATGTAGGAAGAACGCGGGACAACGGATGAAAAACTATATCGATATCCATTCTCATATTTTGCCCGGCGTGGATGACGGTTCGGAAAGCTATGAGACAAGTATGCGGATGCTGCAATGTGCGGCGGATGACGGAATCTCCAAGATCATCCTCACGCCGCATCATAAGCCGAGTCATCGTCGGGTATCTCTTTTGACCTGGAAAGAGAAGACAAAAAGTCTTCTTGAAATGGCAGCGGAAAGAAAGATCGGGATCGAGTTGTACCTGGGAAGCGAGCTGTATTATCGGAGTGGGCTTTTGGAGGAGCTCGGAAACGGCGCGGCGGCGACTCTGGCGGGTTCGCATTATGTGCTTGTGGAGTTTAGCCCGATGGCGGACTACGAGTACATCCGAAACGGCGCCTACTCCCTCTTGACGGGCGGGTTTTGCCCCATTCTGGCGCATGTGGAGCGGTATCAGAATGTCTGCGCAAGAAAATACGGGATAGAGGATCTGATCGAAATGGGCTGTTATATGCAGGTGAACGCCGGAAGTGTGACGGGAAGTTTCGGGTCGAAGACAAAGCGTTTTGTCAAAAATATGTTGAAACAGCGGCAGGTTCATTTCGTTGCGACGGATGCGCATGATCTGGGGAAAAGGGCGCCTGCGCTTTCCGCCTGTGCGGATCTGATCAGCAAAAAGTACGGTGAGGACTATTGCAGAAAGCTGCTCTGGGATCATCCGGCATGTGTGCTGCGGGATGAGGAGATCGCCTACTGCGGATAACAGGAAGAAGAGAACATGGAAAACCATAAGGATAATAATGAAATTGAGATCGATCTGTTAGAGATCGTTCATATACTGCTGGGAAGATTCTGGATCGTTTTTTGTGTCGCGGTCGTAACTGCATTGTGCGGCTTTGCAGTCAGCGCCTATGTGCTGGCTCCGGTCTATGAATCGACCACGAAAATCTATATTTTGAACAAAACGGATGATACGACAGTTACTTATACGGATGTGCAGATCGGAACACAGCTCACCAAGGATTACGCAGAACTGATCAACAGCAGATATGTTCTGGAAAATGTGATCGGGCAGCTTTCTCTGGAAGACATGGAATACGAGGACCTGATGAAAAAAGTATCGGTAAATGCGCCCGCCGATACCCGTATCGTATCGATCACGGTGGAGCATACGGACCCCGAACAGGCGATGCGGATCGCAAACTGTATTCGGGAAGTGGCGGGAGAACATATCCAGAATGTGATGGATATCGAAGCGGTCAATGTGGTGGAAACGGCAAATATGCCGCAGGAAAAATCGGGGCCAAGCGTCCTCAAATGGACGCTGATCGGCGGGGCAGCAGGCACTTTTCTGGCGTGCGCCGTCATTTTGATCCTGTTTTTGCTGGACGATACCATCAAGTCCTCGGAAGATATTGAAAAATATCTGGGCTTAA
>JAMPCE010000066.1 GCA_023666335.1 bacterium | reverse complement strand
GTTATCCCCCGGTACAGGGCAGGTTACCCACGCGTTACTCACCCGTCCGCCACTAGGATGCCCCATGATTTGACCGAAGTCTCCTCGGCGGGACATCCCCGTTCGACTTGCATGTGTTAAGCACGCCGCCAGCGTTCATCCTGAGCCAGGATCAAACTCTCTGATAAAGTTTATCTCCTAATCCAGAATAAGCTTGGCTTATCCGTGGAGTAAATCCCTACGGGATTAACTCCGTTTAGGTTTCGTTCTCTGAAAAAAAATTTAGGAATTCTCTTTCAGGGTTGCATTACTGTTTATTTGTCAAGGTACTGATTTACTCTTTGCGCAACAGATAGATATTATCACACCCGCTCCGCATCGTCAAGCCCCTTTTTTCAAAAAATTTTCACAAATTTTTTCAGGCGCTTGGGTATTCTATGGTTACTGCAAATGCAGGATACCTTCCGCCTCGCCGCCATGAAGGATAAAGTCGATCGTGCCGGTATTGGTCCCCTGCGGCACTTCCACGATGCTGACCAAATCTACCGCCGTGCCTGCCGGAATCACGGAATTATACGTCTGCATATCGTTCACCAGCATGGTCGCAAGCGCCCCCTTACTCGGCTCTCCGTTGACGGAAACGCGGAATGATGCGCCATATCCCAGCATATTGAGCGCCTGGTCTTCTCCCGAAAGATTCTGCGCATTGAACTTTAATACCAAAAGCTGCTGCCCCTGCGTGGCATCCATAGAGAAAAAGAGCGTCTCACCCTCCTGCGTCTGCGGATAGGAATCCGTGATCTCGCAGCCCTGATAGGTGATCATGATATTAGGGATGCCGTAATACTGTTCCACCGAGGAAACAGACGGCTCTGCCTGCTCTTCATCCTCACTCACATCCACCACCTCGACAGGCTCCGTTTCTTCCGGCTCAGGCTCTTCCTCCTCGATCGGCTCCTCCACGGGTTCTTCCGGTTCCGGCTCTTCCTCCGGCACTTCGTAACCCGTCGTATCCACCAGCCGTCTGCCGTGCGCCTTATCATATTTCAACAGCACACCCACCGCATATTCCGATATCAATTCATTTTCTTCCTGCGTCAGCTCCGGCATCGCGCCGCATCCTGTCATTACAAGCGCCGCTGCCACGCCGCCCAGAAGTACACTTATTTTTTTCACGTCGATATCTCCCTGTAAACTGATCATTTACGCCATGCGCGCTCTTATATTATACTCTATCAAAACCCCTTTCGTCAACTCTCAAGGGGCTGTGCCGGATCAAGTTCAAACCAAAATTCCACGCCGTTATCATAATTGACCACGCCGTATTTCTGATTCATGGATTCCATGATCGCCTTGACGATGGAAAGACCGATGCCGCTGCCGCCGTACTCCCTGCTCCGCGCTTTATCTACCTTATAAAACTTTTCCCACAGATGCGCCACGCTCTCCTGCGGAATGGGATCTCCGGTGTTAAAGACAGAGATCCTCACCCGCTCTTTTGTCTCGAGGATCTTGACATCGACGATCTTTTCTCCCTGCGCGTAATTGATGGCGTTTGTGAGATAATTCGTAAAGACTTCCTCCACGCGGAATTCATCGCCCCAGACATAGACCTGCCCGTAATCTTCCATGCGGACAGAGATCTCTTTCTGCTTTAACAGGATATCGGAGGCGGCAATCTGATTTTTGATCAGGGTCGTCACGTCAAACCGCTCCATGCTCACGATCTCATTGCCCGCTTCCAGTTGATTGAGCGTGAGGAGATTCTTTACCATAGCGTTCATCTTTGCCGCCTCATCCATGATGACGTCGCAGTAAAACTCCCGGCTCTCCGGATCGTCATTGATCCCCTCTTTCAAGCCTTCCGCATACCCCTGGATCAGTGCGAGCGGCGTTTTCAATTCGTGGGAAACATTGGAGAGAAATTCCCTGCGCCTCTCGTCCATCCGCTCTTTCCGCTCAATATCCTTTAACAGTTCGTTATTTGCCGTCTTTAACTCGGAGATGGTGGATTCAAGCGCCTCCGAGAGCTCATTGATATTGTTTCCCAAAATCGCGATCTCTGTCTTGTCCTCTCCGGTATACTTCGCGTCAAAATCCAGATGCTTCATCCGCTCCGATATCGCCGCAAGTTCCAGGATCGGCTTGGTGACGCGGTTGGAGATCCAGACGACAAGGAGTACGCTGACAAGGATCGCCGCCACGCCCACATAGGCAAGGAAGTGATTGGAGATGGACACGCTCTCCCGAATGCCCTCCAGAGCGCTCCGCAGAATGAAAAGATAGCCGTTGTCCAGCATCCCCCACATCTCGACATACTCCGTCTGGGTCTTGAAATCCTGCACGACGCGCATCTTATAATCGGCGGTACTCTGTAAAAGGCTCTCCTCGTCCACGCCCAGAAAAATATTGTCAAAAAGCTGCTTTAAGACGCGCTGCGGGTCGTTCATGGAATACTTGACCGCCTCCGACTCCCCATCCGCTACCAGCACCTGAATGTTGTACTTCTCGCAGATTTTTTTCAACTCGATATCATACTCCTCTGTCGTGATATCGCCCGCATTGGAAGCCTCGTTGATGCTGTGATAGGCGCTCACCAGCGCGTTCTGCTTCCGATTCAGATAATAAGTGCCGAGAAGCGTGGAGTTTAAAAGCAGGCACAGCAGGATCGTGCCCGTGATCAACGTAATAAACAGGAAAGCAAATTGTCTTTTCATGGAATATTTCATATAATTATAGATGCCCCGCCTTTTGTCTGTCCGGTTATCGTTTGGCACAACGTTAGCATTTTAGCGCACATTTGTCAATAGAGCGGCGGGTTGACTTTCTTTCCGTATATGTTAAGATGATAGCATCAAAAAATGCCGGAGGAGAAAACCATTGAAAGCGAAAACCCGTTATATCTGGGCAAATATCAAACTGGTCGGCACCATCGTTCCCGTCGTCCTTGTTATGATCCTCATATATTTTATCCTTGTCCGCATGGAAGTCCTGACGCTCGCCAAAGAAAAGCTTGCTCTGGAATCGCAATACTATGCGGAAGAGATCAGCGCATGGGCGGAGTCCGTCTTAAACGAAGTGACGATCTACAAAACTATGGTCGAGCAGATCGGACCGGACACGGAAGAAGCACGGACGCTCCTGACTGCCAGTGTCGGCACGCACGACGCCTACCCGTACGGTCTCTATATGGGGGATGATCAGGGAAATTATTTTGACGCTTCCGGCTGGGTTCCCGCCGACAACTTTGTCGTGACGGAACGGGACTGGTACATAGAAGGACTTGCGCACGACAACTTTGCTTTCGGAGAGCCCTATGTGGACGCCATGACCGGAGGCACCTGCGTGAGCGTCACCTGTCGGCTGAACACCACCCCCGCCGTGACGGTGCTCTCCACGGACGTCTACCTGGACTACGCTTCCCGGCTTGTCAGCGAGGTTGCTTCCGATAAAATCGAACATGCGTTCTTTGTTACCGGAGACAGCCGGCTGATCATTGCCGACTCCAATGCCGCTATGGTCGGACTTCCCTTGAACAGCCGCAGCGACTCCCTGCTCTACCAGAATGTCAGCGGTCTTCTGGACTCCGGCAAAACCGGGCAAAGTTCTGTTCTGGGGGATGAAAGCGTCTTTTTTGTGGACATCAATGCGATCCCCGATACCGACTGGTACTTTGTCACCTGCATGAACCGCAACGAGGTATTAAAAGACCTGTGGCGGATCGAATTTCCCATGCTGCTGATCGCCGTGATCGCCTGCATTGTGCTCTTTGTGCTGACCTCCCTCTTCTCCAGAGAAATGAGCACGATTCGCACCAAGGCAAGGCTCGACGCGCTCACCGGGCTGTTGAACAGAGAAGGGTTTGAGGAACTTGTGCAGCTTTCGCTGGAGGAACGCCCCGGACAGGGTTTCCTGATGATCATCGATCTGGACAACCTCAAGCTGATCAACGACCAGCTCGGACACCGCGTAGGCGACCAGATCCTCACGGAATTTTCCAAAATTCTGGAAAACTATTTCAACCGCAACAAAGATATCGTATCGCGCCTGGCGGGCGATGAATTTGCCGTATTTGTCGGTCGGGATATCTCTTCATCGGAAGCGGAAAGCATGTTAAACAAATTTATGTCCGTCATCCACAAAAACTTTGACCAGAAATTCCCACATCAGAAATTCTCCGCCAGCATCGGCGCAAGCGCCGCCGCCCGCTGCGAGTCCTACAAAACGCTCTATCACACCGCCGACAGAGCGCTCTTTGAAGCCAAGCAGAACGGAAAAGACCGATTCCTGATCTCCTGAATCGGTCTGCTTCCTTTTATTTCCTATTTTTCTTTCGCTCTGTTTTTCATTTCCTTTTTCATAAGCCGCTTTTCTTTGTGGCTCCGCTTATCGATGATGAGGTAGAACGTCGGCAGCAGCAGGAGGATCAATATCGTGGAAGCGATCAGACCGCCGATGATGACCATCGCCATGCCCTCCATCATCACGGAACCGTCCCCGATTCCCAAAGACATCGGCACCATAGAAAGGATCGTTGTCAGGGTCGTCATCAGGATCGGCCGAAGACGGATCTGCCCGCTCTGAATCAGCGCTTCTTCCAATGAGATCTCCTCCCTTAGCTGGTTTACCGTATCCACATACAGAATTCCGTTATTCACCACGATACCCACGAGCATCAGAACGCCCATCAGAGACACCATGCTGAGCGTAGTCCCCGTCACATACAAAAGGCCGAAAGAACCGATCAATGCGAAAGGAATACTCAGCATGACCATCATCGAAAAGCGCGGCGATTCAAACTGCATTGCCATCACCAGAAAGATCAGGAACACCGCCACAAAAATGGCTACGATGATTGCCTGAAATTCATCCAGGATCATATCGTCCATCATACTGGAAGCCCGCGAAACGCCTTTCGGGAACACCATTTGATCCACAACCTCGTCCGCCGCTTCCTGCGCCGTAAATCTGGCGTCCTCCGTGGTAGACGCCGTCACCGCGACCTGATAGATGCCGTCCACGCGGGTCAAGGTCACCGGAGAATCCTGATATTCCACCGCCGCGATCTCCGAAAGCGGAATCTGCGTCCCGTAGGGCGTCGTAAGGGTCATATTCATCAGTTCATTCATGCCCGAATAGTCCTCATCGGGATATTCTAAGCGCACGCTGAGTTCCTGCCCGCTTTTCTTTAGTTTCACCGCCTCGATACCGCTCATGGTATTGTACATTTCACCCGCCACCTGCACAGGTGCAAGACCTGCCGCCATGCTCTTTAAGGGATCGATGATGATCTTTGCCTGCGTGGACGCATCCGACAGGTCGGAAGCTGTCTGTAAAATACCGGGGATCTCTTTCAACGCATCCTGCACCTGCTTCGCTGCCGTGCGCAGATCGTCCAGATCGCGTCCCACCAGATCGATCTCGATCCCGCCACCCATCATGCTGGTAATGCTCGCGCCGCTGGCGCTGATGCTGATATCCATATTTGTCAGACCCGACAGTTTTTTCGTATACTGTTCGATTGCCTCTCCCGTGGACAGTTCGCAGTCATCCGCAAGATACGCCGTCAGGGTTGCCGTGTCGCCGGAAACGCTGTAGGAATAGTGGTCGATATTGGCATCCGCTTCCGCCATCTCCTCGAGAAAGGCGGTCTGTTCCTCGATCTGCTCCATCTTTGTACCGGAGCGGAAACTTGCCGTAATAGAAAAAGCGTGTTCATCCATACTCGGCATCAGCTCCGTGTGGATATGGCTGACCAGCATAAATGCCGCCACCAGCAGGAGCACCGATATTATCAGCACCAGTCCCTTCTTCGGCAGAAGTTTTCTGAGCAGTTTATCATAGCCGACGTTGATTTTCCGAAGCAGTTTATTGATCGGCAGCTCCTTTTTCTCCACCGGCTTAAACTTCGCAAAGAGCAGGGGAATGATGGTCATCGCCATGATCAGGGAGGCAAGCATCGCCATGATGATGGTCATGCCAAGCTGGGAAAACAACTGACCGGCAAGACCATCCATTAAGCTCAAAGGCGCATACACCACAACCGTCGTGATCGTCGATGCGATGATGGAAGCCGTCACGACTCCCGTTCCCTTTAACGCCGCATCGCGGTATTCCCCTGTCTCGTCCTTTAAGCGGAAGCAGCTTTCCAACACCACGATGGAGCTGTCCACCATCATACCGATGGCAATGACGAGCGCGCCCATCGTCACCACATTAAAAGAAAATCCCAAAAGATTCATGCCGATCATCGTCGCAAACAGAGAGATCGGCATCGCGCTTCCCACGATCAGGCTGGCGCGGATATCCCCGAAGAAGAGAAAGAGTACCAGCATGGAAAGCACCACGCCCAGCGCCAGCGTGCTCCCCACGGATGACAGCGAAGAAATGATCATATCGCTGGCATTGTAGATGGTCTCGATCACCACCACATCATTGTCCGCCTGCAAACGCTCGATCGCCGCGTCCACGTCCCTCGTCACATCCACGGTTCCGTAGCTTTTTTTCTTGGTGATCGCAAGGGAGACGTTCTCCTGTCCGTTGTAGCGGCTGATGCTGTCTGCGTCCCGCTGGCTCTCGCTGACCTGAGAAACTTCCGACAGGGGAATGACCTGTCCTCTGGCTGTGGTGATCGGAATATTCTGGATCTGCACCACGCTTGCAATGTCCGCGCTGCTGGATACCGCGATATCCTGCGTTCCCTGACTCACGGATCCCACCGGCACGGTAAAGTCCATCGCCGCAACGGTCTGCGCGATACCGCTCATCGTCACCCCGTATTCTTTCATCGCCCGGGAATCCAGCAGTACACGGATATAGTTCTCCCTGCCGCCGCGCACCGACACATCCGCCACGCCGGAGATCGTTTCCAGTTCCGGCACCATCGTATCGTTTACATAACTCAGCACATCACTGTCGCCCACCGCCGTCACGGAGATATCCATCGTCTCCATCTGATCCATTGCCATCTCGATGACAATGGGATCCTGCGCATCGTCCGGCATGGCTGCCGTTGCCGTATCCAGCGCCGTCCGCAGATCCATATAGGCGTCGTCCAAGTCCGTCCCGTAATCATACTGGAACATGACCATAGACATATTTTCCGCCGACTGGGAAGTATAGGTAGAAACGCCGTTCTGCTCGGAACCCGCAGCCTCCACCTGCTTCGTCACCAGTTCCTCCACGCTCTCCGGATCGGCTCCCGGATAGATCGTGTAAACGAGGAGCATCGGCAGTTCGATGTCCGGCGTCAGTTCCAGTTGAAAGCCCGGTACGGAAGAAATGCCGAACACCACCAGCGCAAGAATGATCATCGCAATGGAAACGGGACGCTTTAACGCTAACTTTGTCAAACTCATGGCAATCTCCTACTCTCCGCCCGCAGTCTCCCCGGCGTCATCTTTTCCCTCGCTCTTCATCTGCACGGAGACCTCCGCTCCCTCCCGCAGATTCGCAGACCAGCTCGTGATCAGCACATCCTCCGTGGAAAGACCGTCGAGCACCGTGATCGTCTCCTCGTCAAAGATACCTGTCTCCACATCCAGTCTCTTTGCAAAACCGTCCGCCGCCACATAAACATAGGGCTGGCTGTTATCATAATACACTGCGTCATAAGGAATCAGGATCGCGTCCGCCTGACTGTAGGTCTGCGCCGTCACCTTTACGCTGCTGCCCGTGAGCAGGCTGTCGTCCGGCGTGCTCACGCAGGACTTGACCACAAACAATCCCGTATTCTGATCGATCATGCTGCCGATCTCCGTGATCGCCGCATCGTAGAGTTTGCCGTTCCTGTCCACCGTGATTTTCTGTCCCACCCGCAGCGTTGCACGGATGCCCTCGCTGACGCCGAAAGTGACTGTCATCGTATTTTTATTGGAGATCACGAAAGCCGGCGACTGCGGGGATGCAAAATCATGCTCTTTCACATTCACCGCCTCGATGATGCCGTCGATGGGGGCTGTCAGCGTGTACATATCGAGCTGATACTCCGCGCTCTCGATACCCAGCTTTGCGCCCTCTGCGCCAACTTTCGCGCTATTGACCTGCGCCGCCGCAGATTCCACGCCTAATGCCGCCGTCCGCTTGCCGATATCCTGAACGTCCTGCGTGTCGATGTTTAACTGCGCTTCCGTCAGATTCTTGATGGTCTCGGTCTGCTCTTTGCTCTGATAGGTGTCGGAGAGCGTGTTCCGCAGCTGCTCCTCGCCGTCCTCGATCTGATCGATGCCTGCCTCCAGCTGCGCGGAGGCGGAGGAAGCCTGTGAGGCTGCCGCCTGCGCAGCGGACAGGGCATCTTTTAACGGTTTGAGCGCATCCTCGATCGTTTTGAGCGTTTCCTCCGCTTCTTTTAATTCTGCCTTTGCCGCCGCTAGTAGTGTATCTCGATCGGGAATCGGAACCGTCGGATCCGGATTCTCCAATGCCGTTACCGCTGCCACCGCCGCATAATATCTCTGCTGCGCAGCCTCATACTGATACGCAGCAGCCGCTTCATTATACGCTTTCTGCGCCTGCTTCACATACGCATTCGCGTTTTTCTGCGCTTTATTCAGGGTATCTCGCTGATCTTCCGCGTCTTTCTTGTTCTCTTCCAGATCGCCAAGCTGTTCGTTGATATCGTCGATGCCGTTGTTGATGCTGTCGATCTGCATCTGCATCTGGTACATGGTCAGGTCTTTCTGCCGCTGCGTCTGCTCGTTCTGCATATCCAACTGCGCCACGGTACTGTCGTACTGCGCCTGCGCGATCTCATAGCCGACTTCGGCTGCCGCCACGCCTGCGGCAGCACTGTTGTACTGCGCCTCGGCGCTCTCCAGCTGCAACTTGGCGGCTTCCGTATCTAGTTTACATAACTCCTGCCCCGCCGTCACGGTATCGCCTACCTGAATATCCGTGCTCACGACTTCCGCCGTCACCATAGGAATCACATACACGGCTTCCTCCGGGCTGACCGTACCGATAAACTCGTTTTCCAGCGTGAGCGTCCCCGCTTCGGGCATCTGTGCCTCCACCGGAATCACTTCGCTTAAAGTCTCCTCTTCTTCCGTCTCTCCGCAGCCCGCAAGCGTTACCGAAAGGCACGCCGCCGCCAGAAAAAACACTGCCCTCTTGCGCTCGGATTTTATGTATTGCCGTCTCATATAGCCTCCTTGCAATCTTGTCCGTCTTTTGCAAATTCTATTATGTATCAAAAAAGAATCAAATGTAAAGTATCTTTCCGCATATTTAACAGTTTTTTTATCCTTTTTTCCTGCTTTCTCAATAAAATCGGCTCCCCCGAGAGGGAACCGATCCGTCTTACCTGTCTTTTTTCTTTCCCAGCCATCTGGCTAACATCTGATGCAGCTGCTCGATGTCCAGCGGTTTCGCCATGTGTTCGTTCATGCCGCAGGCTTTGGACTGCTTTACATCCTCCAAGAAAGCGTTCGCCGTCATCGCTACGATGGGAATGTTCCTGATATCTTCGCGCTCCATCGCCCGCAGGGCTTTGGTCGCCTCATATCCGTTCATGACCGGCATTTGCAGATCCATGAGAATCAGGTCATAATGACCTTTTTCAGAAGCCTCTACCATCTCCACGGCTTCCTCTCCGTTTTCCGCCGCTTCCACCGCTGCGCCTGTCATCAAAAGGATCTCCGTCGCGATCTCCCGGTTTAAGTCGTTATCCTCCACCACCAGGATCCGCCTGCCGGTATAATCCGTCTCCTCGATCGGATCCAGTGCATGTTCCGGGGGCGGCGTACTCTCCCTGTACAAAAATCCCCGAAAGACATTGTGCAGTTTTCCCTTGTCAAGCGGTCTTTTGACAAAGGCATCCACGCCTGCCATGCGCGCCTCCGTCTCATCATCGTCCCAGTCCGTGGCGGAAAGCGCCACGATGGGCGGTTCCAATCCGATCTGTCTGCGAATCTCTTCCACGATCTCGATTCCATTTCCGCCAGACACATTCCAGTCGATCAGGATCGCGAAGACTTCCTCTTTCCGCTCCTGCTTTTTCAGGATATATTTCAGCGCGTCCGTTCCGTTTAACACCCATTCGGCGCATACGCCCATCTTCTTAAGCAGGATACAGATCCGATCGCAGGTAAAAGGCTCGTCGCCTACGACCAGCACGTTCCGCCCCTCAAGTTCCTTTCGGTTCTCCGGACCCGGCTGCTGATATTTCAAAGGAATGGTGATCGTGACGATCGTTCCCTCGCCCGGCTCGCTCTCGATCTGGATATCTCCGCCCATCATCTGAATGATGTTCCTGCTGATCGTCATGCCAAGCCCGGTGCCCTGCACCTTACTGATCCGGACATCCTCCGCCCGCTCAAACGGATCGTAGATATGCCGCAGAAAATCCTCCGCCATCCCGATGCCGTTATCCTGAAACACAAATTCATAGCATCCGATCTGCTCCTGCGCAGAGGGTTTTTCCCTGACATGGATATCGATCTCGCCGCCCTCCTGCGTATACTTGATCGAGTTGCTGAGTATGTTCGAGAACACCTGCTGCAAGCGCAGGACATCGCCCCGCACATGCGTGTTTTTCACGCCGTTCGCGTTGAATTCCATTTTCTGTTTCTTTTCCCATGCAGCCGCCGAATGCATATGTACCACATTCTCCACCACATCGAGAATATTGCAGTCTCCCTCCTCCAGCGTCAGCGCCCCCGATTCGATCCTGCTCATATCGAGCACCTCGTTGATCAGGGAAAGGAGGTGTTTGCTCGCCGCGGAAACCTTGCTTAAGCATTCCTCGATCCCTTTCGGATCATGAAGTTTCGTCCCCGCAATGGCAGTCATGCCAATGATCGCGTTCATGGGCGTGCGGATATCATGGGACATTTTGGAAAGGAAATCCGTCTTGGCACAGCTCGCGCGGTCCGCAGCCTCGTAAGCTTCTAAGAGCGCTTTCTTTGTCTCCCTGTCTTTTTTGCGGATCTCCGTGATATCTTTGGCATTGTTGAGCGCCAGAACATCGCCGCTCGCGCCGTCCTTTATCATCAGGATCGTGTGCCGCAGCACCACGGGCGTGCCGTCTGCGCCGGACGCCTCGATCTCCATGATCAGCTCGTTTTCGCCCCGCTCATAGGCTTCCAGCAGATGCCTGGTGTTGATCGTCTGCACAAAGACTTCCCTGTCCTCCGGAAAAATACGCTCCTTGCTCCAGCGCAGGAAAAAATCGTCCGCATCGCAGGGCGCCTGGATCCCCATGCGGGACAGCACCGGCTCCATCCGGTCTTCTATGATCTCATAGAACTCTTCCTCGATCAGATTCTGCGTCACATTCACGTTGAAGACAAATACCGCCTCGGAGACGATTGCCTGCCGATACTGTTCCTCTGCGCTTAAAGTCCGGCGCAGCATATGGTTCGACTTTCGGATCTTTGCGTTCGCTTCCTCTAACTCCTTTTTTGCCTGCACCAGTTCCGTATTGGTCCGAAGCAGCCGATCCATCATCTCCGTCTCTTTCATCTTTTCCTCGGAGATGTTTTTCACATACCACATGACTCTGGGATTTTCCGCACTGAAATTCTCAACGGGTATCAGCTCCGTCCGCGCCCACTTCCACCCGCCGCCCAGAAAGCGGAGATAATTAAACTGGAGAGACGGACAGCCGTCCAGAAAGATCTGTTTTAACGAATCCGCCGCCATGATCTTTTTGAAATTTTCCCGATCGTCCTCCGCCACATGATGCTCCGCGCAGGAGAGGATCGTCATGCGGTAATCGCCGTTGAACCGCTCCACCTCTAGGGCTTCGCTCTCCATAAATTTGAGGTTTACGATCGTATTTTTGTCAAGGTCGATGGCGCTGATCCTGAAATAGGCATCCTGCAGCATCCGAATAGCTTCCTGTGCGAGCAGAAAATCGCGGTGTTCCGCATCGATCAGCCGGATGGCGCCGATCCAGATCTTCCTGCCGTCGCCCGCCTCCGATTCCGTCCTGACCTCACGCACCCAGACAGGCTCCCCTGCGCCGTTTAGGATACGGTACTCCCGGACATCTTCCTCACCGAACGGATAGACTTTGGAAAAAATACCGCGGTCTTCCTCGTAGACCGCCTCCAGAAATTTTCCGCCTGTCCGCTCCATGAACTGCTCATATTCCATCCCCATATTATTGAGGGCAAAAGAGCTGATAAAATAAACCGGAAACCCCTCTTCATAGAAGCCGCCGACCACGCCGACCGCTACATTTTTGCTGAGCATGTCAACGATCTTATCCTGATTATCCGCTAACAGGTCGTGTTCATCCAGCGTAAAATACAGTTTTTCCTGATAAAACGAACGTTTGGACATCCTAATCTCCTATGATCTACTCTTCCTCAAATTTGTATCCCATTCCCCAGATGGTCTTGATGAGTTCCCCTTTCTTTCCCATCTTGTTTCTGAGTTTTTTTACATGCGTATCGATCGTTCTGGCATCCCCGAAATAGTCATAATTCCACACGCTGTTTAAGATCTTTTCCCGGGACAGCGCAATCCCTTTATTCTCCATAAAATAGGCGAGCAGTTCAAACTCCTTATAACTCAGATCGACATTTTCTCCCTCCACGACAACGCTGTGCGCCTGCTTGTCGAGACGGATCCCGCCCGCCTCCATGATCGTGTCTGCCGCCGCCTGCCCGCTCCTGCGCAGGATTGCCTCCACCCGCGCCACCAGAATTTTCGGGCTGAAAGGCTTTGCGATGTACTCGTCAACGCCCAGCTCAAATCCCATAAGTTCGTCCCGCTCGTCCGCTCTGGCAGTCAGCATGATGATCGGCACTTTCGAATACGCACGAATCTCCCGGCAGACCTGCCAGCCGTCCATCTTCGGCATCATCACGTCCAGAATCACCAGATCGATATCGTTTTTGTCAAAAAACAAGTCCAGCGCCTCCGCGCCGTCCGCCGCTTCCACGACCTCATAATGGTTTTTTACCAAAAAATCCCGGACCAGTTTGCGCATACGGCTCTCGTCGTCCACTACCAGGATCTTTGATCTCTCCATACGCTGTCTCTGCCTTTCTTTACTGTGTCCCCTGCGTGTCAAGCCCGCGTTTTTCTTCCCGCAGAGCCTGTTCCCTCCGGGTCAGCTCCTGTTCCCACTCCGAATACTCGTTTTCGATCGCCTGCCTGTAATTGATGATATTCGGCGTATCGGTATTCCAGGCAAACAAGAGCATGACGGCTACCAGCGCAATCAGCACGATATTGACTAAGAGCGAAGCCAGAAAGCGTCCCTGGTATTCCGGATGCCTCTGCGCCACGCTCAGTCTGATCGAGCGGCTGTTCGCCGTTTTGTTGCTGAAAGTCGCATAGAGCGGCACCGGCTTGATCTTGTCCGCCGGCACCCCCCATTTTAACAATTCTCTCTGCATTTTTTGCAGATAACTGAACCCGATGGGCGTCAAAAACACCCTGTTCTCCACCGCCCGGTTATAGACAAGCAGCACATTCTGCGGTCTGCGGTAATCCAGCCTCTGCTCCAGATTTTCTATCTTCTTTAATTCCATTCTGGCCGTCTCCGCATCCGCCACCGTAGCGAAGCGGTATCCCTCCACGACCAGATCGTCCTGCTTTTCCATCGCGTCTCTCCAAATGTCAGATCTTGAAGACCTCCATATTTTTCTCAAGACGATCCGCCACATCTCTTAAGCTGTTCGCATTATCGGAAATATTGCTCACGATGCTGCTGACCTCCGTAACGGAAGCGGAAGTCTCCTCCGTGCTCGCCGCATTCTCTTCAGCGATCGCAGTCAGGTTCTGTACGACATCCACCACCACGACTCTGGCATCGTCCAGTTTCCTCGTCTTATCCGAGATCCTGTTCACGCCCTCCATCGAGGAGCGGATTCCTTCACCGACCTGACGGAAACTCGTATCGGTATGTTTCACACTCTCATTCTGGCTCTCCATGATCCGCTTCACATCCTCCATCGTCTTCACGGACTTCTGGGAATCTTCGATCAGGGAGTCGATGATGTTCTCGATCTGACGCGCGGAATCATTCGACTGCTCCGCCAGCTTCTGGATCTGACCTGCCACCACCGCGAAGCCTCTGCCCTGCTCTCCGGCTCTTGCCGCCTCGATGCTCGCATTTAAGGACAGGAGGTTCGTCTCCTCCGCAATGGAGGTAATGAGCGACGTCGCTTCGCGGATCTTCATCGCAGACTCGTTGGTCGTGTTGGTCTGCTCGTAGATCACGTCGATCGCCTCTCTCGCCTCGTCGTTGATCTTCGCCAGCTTCTGCAAGGTCGCGAAAGCTTCCTCACTGGACTGCTGCATGGATCTGGCGTTCGCGATCATCTCCTCAACTTCTCTCGTCGTCTCCTCGACCATATTGCCCATCAGAATCACGTTCTCTGTCGCTTTCTGTGTCTCATCCGCCTGAGAGGATGCGCCGTCCGAGATATCCGATACCGCTTTCTCCACCTGCTCTACCGTAGTAGCGGTTTCGGTCGCGTTTGTCCGCAGCGTATCGGAAGCCTCGAAAAGCTGTTCGCTCTGTCCCTTTAACTCCGTCACCATCTCCGCAAGCTTTCCGCGCAGTTCCGCCACCGCCCGGCTCATCTGCCCGGTCTCGTCCTTGCGGGCTGTCAGTCTCGCCTGACCTTCGATCTCGGAAAAGTCCATATGTGCCAGACGGCTCACGATCTCCGTCACCTCGATGACGGGATTTACGATCCTGTTCACGATCAAAAAGCCGATAAAGCTGGCGATCAGTACCATGACGATCGTGCAGATCGTCCCGATCAGCGTCACGCGGTGCACCGTCTGCATCAGTTCATCCTTGTCCGCAGACACGACCAGGATCGCGTGTCCCTTCGGCGTCACATAGTACGCCGCATACTTGATCGCGCCCTTAAACTCGTATTCCACGATCTCCGGTCCCGGCACATTTCCTGCCTGTAACTCTTCCACGACGCCCTTTACCACCACGTTCTCCACGGGCTCTCCCACCTTTTCCTTCGTGGGATGGTAGAGCATGGTGCCGTCCTCCGCCACCAGATAGGCATAGCTGGACGACACGCCGCTGATGCCGACGTCCCCGATCGAATCGCTCAACGTATTATATTCCGTCGCCGTGTTATAGCCGATCATGGAAATCTCTTCCTGCACCTGTGCCCCGTAAGCCACCACCAGATCGTACAGATAATTTTTGTTCAGATCCATCAGCGGGATCCGCAGATTCCGGATCAGCACCACCGACAGGCAGACCGCCATGATCGTCATCGCAAGAAACATCACGCCTACGATCTTTGTCTTCACAGATTGGAACACATTCTTTTCGCTTTTTTGTTTCATTCTCCACCCTTCCTGAACAGCGCTTCCTGCCCACGGCAACCATATCTTTGGTCACGACATATTTTCTCTATCTTACCACGAAAAACCGTTTCTGTACAGAAAAAAATACCGCATTTGAATCTCTTCAAATGCGGTGCGTCAGTGGACCAGACGGGAGTCGAACCCGTGTCCAAAAGCCCATTCCCTGTCCTTCTA
>JAMPCE010000065.1 GCA_023666335.1 bacterium | reverse complement strand
TTTCGGAAAGTACAAATCGCCAGCAAGTTCTATTCCAAAACGATTCTTAAAACGTATCTCTTTACGCTTTACGCCATCATTCAATTCAAACGTAAAATGTCTCATCGTTCCCTCCAATCAATCCCAATTTGCCTCTAAAAATCATGTTTTATATCATACTATATTCGACTGTTTATTTCAAGGTATTGGAAATAGTCGATTGTATTTTCATACATTCAAAATGTATATTTATAGGTTCGGATTTCGTGGGTACACAATTCCGAAAAGGGAGAAATATAAATAAGCCTACTCTCCTTTCGCCGCAGCCGCTCTCCTGGTTGCTTTCGTCATCATTCTCCCGATGAAAAGAGGATGTCTGTAAGAGAGCTTTATCTGCGCAGTCTGATTTGCAGAATGGCAGATCACAAACTTCTTTGACCAGATGTGGTCAGCCAGCCCATAGCCAACTTTTTTCGCCTCCGCCTTAAATTCTTTGGGAACGGGTAGCCCGGATGCAGCGTTCGTATCGGTCAGCGGCGGATGGAACAAATGGAAAGAGATACCGTATTCTTCGTTTTCAAGCTGCATACATTTCGCAAAGGATTCGATCGCGCCTTTGGATGCTGCATAGGGAGAAATGCCGGAAAAACCGGTAACGCCTACGCCGGAACTGGTAAAGATGACGCGCCCTTTTCCGGCTTTCCGCATATAGGGAAGGACGGTTTTTGTCAATCGCAACGCCCCGAAATAATTCACGTCCATAACGTTTTGATAGGTTTCATAGTCGGTGTCCGGTTCGCTTTCAAAGGTGCACAGGCAGGCGTTGTGGATCGCGGCGTCAAGACTGCCAAATTGTTCGACAGCCTGCCGCACACCGTTCTTGATATCGGAAAGGTTTCTTGCATCTGCAAGGAGCGGCAGAAGCGTTTCCGGATACTTTGATTTCAGCCGCAGAGCGGCATCAATCTGAACATCCAGTACAGTCACACGGTTTCCCGTCTCCAGAAGTCTTTCCGCCAGATAATACCCGATTCCCTGATTTGCGCCGACGATCAATATATTTGCCATATTAACCCCCATGTCAGAGCAGTTTACTGCGATGACGCGCGATGAGAAATTCGCGCAGGCGATTTCTCATCTGCGATCAAGGCATATTTGAAGCTCTGATTCAAATTGCCGATTGAAAAATCAGTGCATCAGCATGATTTTTCAATCCAATCCTCTGTTTCCTTGAAAAAATGATGGATATGTTCATAAGCGTTTTGCCGGAAATGTTGTTTGCATTCCTCGGTCAATGGACCGCAGAAAAGCCAGCGCTGCATAAAAAGGAAAACGGGCGCATAAAATTTCACTGCCAGATAGCGGCTGTCCGCTGTCTTTATGATTCCGAGCGCATGCAGCAGGGAAAATATTTCCGCCTGAAAATGCAGGGGCCTTTCAAACATCCAGTCATCATATAATTTCTGTATCTCGGGATTGCGGAAATGCTCAAGCAAAAGCAGCCGCATCACCTTATTGCAATAGTCGTCCATCAGGTATTCTTCAAAAAAGCAATCGCAGGTCTTTTGAAAAAAGTTCCCTTCAAAATCGGCAGGCGGAGCAGCCAACGCCTGTTCCAGTCGGGACATCAGATCGTCCGCTATGGTTTCAAAACGTTGCAGCAGTTCGTCCAGAATAGCCTGTTTGTTTTTGAAATGGTAATAGACAGAGCTTTCCTTGATGTCTACTATTTTGCAAATGTCTCGGATGGAGACCGCGGAGAAACCGTTCTGCGAAAAGAGATCCAGTGAGACATTCAGGATTTTTTGTTTCGTTTCATTCATGTGCCTGCTCCCTAACAGTTGTTAGATAACAATATACCTAACGATTGTTAGGTTGTCAAGAGGTAAAATCGGAATCCGATATTTGCGCGAACCATGCACTTGTGATAAAATTGTCGCAGGATCAGCATCCTGCGACCAAAGAATTGCTGCGCAATTCTTTCTTAAATGTTTTACTGTTTTGGCTTCTGTGGATATGATATAATATTCGGATAGCAGATAGAAAAGGACGCGATGTATGCTTAAAATTCTGAAAAAAATGAATCTCCTGCTGGACGGGAAGCAGAAGCGGACGATGGCGGTGCTGATCGTGATGATGCTTGTGGGCGGTGTGCTGGAAAGTCTCGGCATCTCCATGCTCGTGCCGGTCGTGACGGTGGTGCTGGACCCTTCCGCGGTCGAAAAGAGCGAAATCCTTTCAGCGCTCTATGACGGGCTGGGCATGCAGAGCGGCTCGCAGTTTGCCGTTTTTCTCCTGCTCGCTTTTGTGGGGATGACGGTGGTGAAGAATATTTATCTCTTTTTCCAGCAGAAACTCCAGCTGAAATTCGTCTACACGAATCAGTTTGCCACGTCAAGGCGCATGATGATCAATTTCATGAAGCGGCCTTACGAATACTATCTAAACGCAGATACATCCGTCATTCAACGGAATATCACATCTGACGTCAACAATATGTACGGTCTGATTTTAAGCTGCTTACAGCTTTTCTCGGAGTGTATCGTCTTTGTCTGTCTGGTGGTGGCATTATTCCTCTACTCGGACGCGATGATGATCATGGTGATGGCGGTTCTGATGGTGCTGCTGCTTCTTGTGATCAAAAAAGTCCTGAAACCGATCATGATACGGGCGGGGCAGGAAAATCAGGAGTTTTACAGCGGTCTTTACAAGTGGATCGAGCAGTCCGTCATGGGGATCAAGGAGATCAAGATCGGCTGCAAGGAAAATTATTTCATCAACGAGTACGCAAAATGTGGGGCGGGCTATGTGAATGCCGTGCAGAAATATAACCTTTTCAATGCGACGCCGCGTCTTCTGATCGAGACGGTGTGCATCACGGGCATGGTGGGGTACTTTGTCCTGACTCTGGGGCAGGGAACGCAGCTTACTGCGCTTCTTCCACAGTTGACCGCGCTTGCGGCGGCGGCGATGCGCCTTTTGCCAAGCGTCAACCGCATCAATAACTATCAGACTTCGATTTCCTATTTCGAGCCGTTTTTTATGGGCGTCAGCGATAACCTGCAGGAGGAGATCAACGACGGAAAGGTGACTTACGATGCGGAGGCTTATCGGAAGAAACAGAAGATTGAGAAACTTCCGCTGGAAAAGGAGATCCGTCTGGAAGATATCACATACAAATATCCGAACACGGACAAGCTGATCTTCGATCATGCGCAGATGGAGATCCCCATCGGCGCTTCCGTTGGTATCGTGGGCGTCACGGGATCGGGCAAGACCACGATCGTGGACGTGCTGTTAGGGCTTTTGCAGATGGAGAGCGGAAAGATCCTTGCGGACGGTGTGGACGTGAGCGGGCATTATGAAGCGTGGCTGAAAAATATCGGCTACATTCCCCAGACCATTTTTATGGTGGATGATTCGATCCGCAAGAACGTGGCGTTCGGGGTGCCGGAGGAAGAAATTGACGAGGAGAAAGTCTGGCGGGCGCTTACGGAGGCGGCGCTGGATGATTTCGTGCGTTCGCTCCCGGAGGGACTGGAGACGGGGATTGGGGAGCGCGGCATCCGCATTTCCGGCGGGCAGAGGCAGCGGATCAGCATTGCAAGGGCACTCTATGAAGATCCGGAAGTGCTGGTTTTGGATGAAGCGACGTCCGCGCTGGACAATGAGACCGAGGCGGCCATCATGGATTCCATCAATCGGCTGCACGGTAAAAAAACACTTGTTATTATTGCGCACAGGTTACAGACTATAGAGAAGTGCGATATGGTCTACCGCGTGCAGGAGGGGAAGATTTCCCGCGAACGCTAGGGAAATTGCTGATATTGTACAAATAGTATCATCAACGCAGACGCGCTTGCGCTCCATTTCGAACGTAGCGGTACTAGGCTCGAGAAGACCTCGCCAAGTACCAACGTTCTACAAGGGTCTGCTTATGTTGATACGATTTGTACAATACTGAATTTTGCCAATGTTAGCATAAAGTAGGAGAGTGAAAAAATGATAAAAAAATTATGGGATTTCGGTTGGGGGCTGTACAGGAAGCATGAGGAGGGATTCAATTATCTGATCTTTGGATTTTTGGCGTTTGTCCTGAATTATATTTTGTATTTTGTGTTTGCGGACGCGCTGGCCATGCATTACATGGCGGCTACGGTGCTCTCCTGGGTGCTGACGGTGGTTTTCGCTTACTGGACGAACCGCACCTTTGTCTTTAAGAGTCAGAATAAGGACCTGCGGTCGGTCGGGAAAGAGTTTGTCTCCTTTATTGGCGCGCGGGTGGCGACGGAAGTGCTGGAGATCGTGCTGATGTATGTGATGGTGGATGTGGCGGCGATCAATGACAAGATCTCCAAGCTGGTGTGTCAGACGATCGTGATTCTGGCAAATTATGTACTCAGCAAGATCTGGATTTTTAAAGGTGGGGAAAAGGAGGACACGGATGGAAACAAAAAGGAAGAGGCAGGCAAATTTTGAACTGCTGCGCATTGTGGCAATGTTTATGATCATTTCCCTGCATTATCTGGTGAAGGGCTGGGCGGCTGTGCCGTTCCCTTTCGCGGCAAAGGAGCATCCGGCAGGGGTGTTTGCGTGGCTGATCGAAGCTTTCTGCATCGTGGCGGTCAACTGCTATGTGCTGATCAGCGGGTATTTTTGTGTGGAATCTGCGTGGAAGCCGGGGCGGATCGTCTCTCTGCTGTGTCAGGTTCTTTTTTATTCCCTGCTCATTCCTGTTGTACTGCTCCTGGGCGGTGTGGTCGCTCCGAAAGACCTTGACGTTTATAACTGGATCGGCTTTGTCTTTCCGTTTGGGACGGAGCATTACTGGTTTGCCACGGCTTATCTGGTCCTGTATCTGTTTGCGCCTTTTTTGTCGGCGGGCATCCAGAAGATGAAAAAACGGGACTTACAGATTCTTTTGGCATTGCTGCTGGCTTTTTTTTCACTCGAAAAGACGATCCTTCCCGTGTATCTGGCGACGGATCGGTACGGCTATGATTTCGGGTGGTTTTTGTGCCTGTTTGTGCTGGCGGGGTATATCAGGCTCTACGGGATTCCGTGGCTGGAAAAGCGGTCTCGCGCGGCGGGGGCGTATGCGCTCTCCTGCCTGTTGATCTGGCTGCTTGCGATGGCTTCCAATGCGCTGGGCGCTAAGATCGATGCGTTTGTCCATTATGCGAATATGCTTTATTCTTACAATCACCTGCTCTGCCTTGCGGGGGCGGTCGCCCTGTTTTATCTGGTGAAAGGGCTTTCGATCCGGGAGGGGCGCGCAGCGGAGCTGATCCGCCGTCTTGCGCCCGCCACATTTGGCGTCTATCTTCTGCATGAACATATTCTGGTGCGCTATGAGTGGATGAACTGGTTAGGTGCGGATCGGGTAAAAGAAAGTTTCCTTTTCGTGCCGCATATGATCGTCTGTGTGCTGCTCGTGTATGCGGTCGGAACAGCGGTAGATCTTGTGCGGGCGTGGCTGTTTGCACGGGCGGCGGCGTTAAAGAAAGGCGCGTGAGAGTTTGGATATGCACAGGCGCAGCAGAGAGGAGGGACGGATCGTGGAGATGTATCGAAAATATCAACATTTGCTGGAAAAATGGCTGTTTCCAGCCATTCTTCTGCTGTATCCGTTCCTTACGGTGAATCAGGGTCTTGACGTGGCGGATTCGACTTACAGCCTCACCAATTTTCAGTATTTCGGGTCGATGCAGGGGACATGGATGGTGGCGACGTTTCTCTCCAACGCGGCGGGGTGGGTGCTTACCTTTCTCCCATTCGGAAAAACGTTAGTCGGCATCAAATGCTACACAACGTTTGTGCAGTCCGCGACGGCGCTCACGGTCTATTTCGGGCTGCGAAAAAAGGCGCCTGCGCCGCTGTTGTTTTTGGGGGAGTTCCTTGCGCTGGGGCTTTGCTGGTGCCCGTCCACGATTTTGTATAATTATCTGACGTATTGTTTGATGACGGCGGGGGTATTGCTTTTGTACCGCGGGCTGACGGAGGCGGGCGGCAGGCGGCAGGCGCTTTTTTTCGTGGCGGCGGGTGTCTGTCTGGGCGCCAATGTGGCGGTGCGGATGCCGAACGTGGTGCAGGCTGCTTTCATTCTGGCGGTGTGGTATGGAATTGCGCTGAATAGTAGGCGACATGACGGAAATGTAGCAGAGGTGCAGACAGGAGATAGGCAGAGAGATGCAGACGGCGCAGGCGGGCGCGGCGGCAGGCAGAAAGGCGCAGGCGGGCATGTGCCGTGGCGGAAACTTCTCGGAAGTACCGGATGGTGTCTTATGGGCTATGTCGTCGGCTTCGGTGTGCCTTTTCTCGTGATCTGCATCCGCTATGGCATCTCGGCTTATCCCGCTATGGTGCGCACGATGTTTGCCATGACGGAGCAGGCAACAGACTACAAACCGACGTCTATGATTTCCGGCATGTTTGCGGATTACGGAAAAGGTCTGTACTGGCTGGCGTTCGCGCTGGTCTGCGCGGCAGCGGCAGGGCTTGCGTTCTTCGCGCGGGAACGGCTGTATGGTGTGGGCAGATACGCCCAAAACGGCGGGGGAAAAGGCGAAAAGGAAGCTGAGGTGTTGTCGGGCGGTCGTGCAGAAAAGCATAACGCACATAAAATAACGGGCGTAATTATAAAGGCGGCATATCTGCTGCTTCTGGCGGTTCTGCTCCGCTTCTACTGGGGCAGGGGGATGTTCCACTTCCGCTACTATGAGTACGGGAACGGCAGTATCTATTATCCGACGGTGCTGCTGCTTCTCGTGACGATCGCGGCGGCGGTGTGGTGTCTTGCAGGGAGAAAGGCGGAGCCGGAAAAGAAGATTCTCGCGGCGTTCGTGCTGTTACAGATTTTTTTGACACCGCTTGGCAGCAACAACGATCTCTATCCGATCGTCAATAACCTGTTCGTGGCGGCGCCTTTTCTGTTGTGGGTGCTATATGACGCAATGCGGGATTCGATCGCATGGCAGCGAAAGAACGGACGGGATATGATTGCGACCGATCGGAAGCCTGCTGCGGCACGGCGCGGTGCGGTCTACGGTTTCGTGTGGCAGGCGCCCGTGGCTCTTCTTATTTTGTTTGTCATGGTGCAGAGCATCGGTTCGCATACGGCGTTTGTGTTTCAGGACGGGATCTACGGGGAACGCAGGGATACCCGCGTGACGATGCCGAAGAAAGCGGCGGGGGTCTGCACGAATGCGGAAAATGCCGCGCTTTTGGAAGAATTGTCGCTGTTTATGGAGGAAGAGGGGCTGACGGGCAGGGCGCTGCTTACTTACGGGGAACTGCCGGGACTTTCCTATCTGCTGGACATGCCGCCTGCGCTCTCGACGGGCTGGCCCGATCTGGACTCCTACCGCATGGCGGAGTATGAGCGGGATCTGGCGGCGCTTTGGGAGGAGATCGAAGCGGGCGGGGAAGCGCCGGTGATCATCGTCTCCTCGGCGGTGGCGGCTTACCTAAGCGATGACGGCGAGGCTATCGGCTGGTTCGGGGTCGATACGGAAAAGCTGGCGGCGGATGAAAAACTGCGGATCCTGGGGGAGTGGATCGGAGCGTACGGGTATACGGAGCGTTTCGGAAATGCGCGGTATGTGGTCTATTGCAAATAAAAGTTATGCGCGCAAACATAAAAATGTGACGATCTCATCCTGTCGCAGTAGGAATTTTTGACAGAGTGTGCTAAGATAAGAGAAAGTCAAAGAACGGAGGCAGCTATGATCAACTTTAACGTCCCCCCTTTTACGGGGAAAGAATTTGACTATATGAAAGAGGCGGTGGCGCAGGAGAAGATCTGCGGCGACGGTCCTTATACAAAAAAGTGCAATGAGAAGATCGAGGAGCTGACGGGCACGGCGAAATGCCTGCTCACGACGTCCTGCACCCACGCCACGGAGCTGGCGGCGCTGCTTGCGGACATTCAGCCGGGAGATGAGGTGATCCTGCCGTCTTACACGTTTGTATCGACGGCAAACGGTTTTGTTCTGCGCGGGGCGGTTCCGGTCTTTGTAGATATACGCCCCGATACGATGAATATTGACGAAAAACTGATAGAAGACGCCGTCACGGAGCGCACAAAGGCGATCTCGCCGGTGCATTATGCGGGTGTGGGCTGTGAGATGGACGTCATCATGGATATCGCAAAGCGTCATCACCTGATGGTGGTGGAGGACGCCGCGCAAGCCATCATGGCTTCCTACCGGGGAAAACCGCTTGGAACGTTCGGAGAGTTCGGGTGTTTCAGTTTCCATGAGACGAAGAATCTGAGCATGGGCGAGGGCGGCGCGCTGCTGATCCGCGATGAAAAGGATATCGTAGACGCGGAGATCTATCGCGAAAAAGGCACGGACCGCACCCGCTATTACAGAGGGCAGGTGGATAAATACCGCTGGCAGAAGCAGGGTTCTTCCTATCTGCCGAGCGATATGAACGCCGCCTATCTGTATGCGCAGCTGGAGATGGCGGAGCAGATCACGCAGGCGAGGATGGATCGCTGGAATCAGTATTGGGAACTGCTTACGCCGCTTGCGGAGGCAGGGTATGTCGAACTGCCGCATATCCCGACGCACTGTGCGCATAATGCGCATATGTTTTATATCAAGACAAAGGACGAGGCGGAGAGAAGCCGCCTGAAAGCGCATCTGCAAGAGAAAGGCATTCTGGCGGTGTCTCACTATGAGCCGCTGCATACCGCGCCCGCGGGACGTAAGTACGGCAGATTCCACGGCGAGGACAGGTATACGACGAAGGAGAGCGAGAGAATCCTGCGGCTGCCGCTGTTTTATAAACTGACGGCGGACGAGACGACTTATATTGCGGAGCAGGTGGCGGCATTCTACCGCTGAGACGGATGAACAAAATTTGGAAGAAGTATGAAAACTGCATATTGTCCTTTGCAGTCATGGGAGCAAGCGCACTCCTGATGGGCGCTTTTTTCGATTTTTACTATGATTTGAACGACGATACGATGATGCGGGACATCCTGTCGGGGGTCTATGGCGGTACGCCCGACGGGCACAATATGCAGACGCTGTATCCGCTGGGAGCGTTTCTGGCGCTGTGTTACCGACTGGCAGGTTCCTTTCCGTGGTACGGAGCGTTTCTGCTCCTCTGCCAGTTCGGCTGTTTTTTTGCGGTGGGCGCAAGGCTGTGTGCGCTGACGGATGTCGGGACGCAGGCGGAAATGAGCGCGGAAAGCGGCAGCAAAACGCGGCTGCTTCCTACGCGTAAGCTGCTTCTGCTGGCGGGGCTGGCGTTTTTTCAATGGGGCGTATGGCTGACTCATATGGTCAATATTCAATATACAATAACAGCCGGTATGCTTGCGGGAACGGCAATCTTTCTGCTTTTGACCGCACCGGATGCCGCGAAAGCGGTTTCCGAAACTGCGCCGGAAAATGTTCCTGTGCCGCTTTCCGTCCGCGGTTTCCTGTGCCGAAACACACCGCCCCTCCTCTGTTTTCTGATGGCGTTCTGGCTCCGCTCCGAGATGGCGCTCCTCATCCTGCCGTTTTTGGGGCTGGCGGGGGCTTTCCGCTGGTGGGAGGACAGACCCGTGTTTACGGGGAAGAATTTGAAAAAATACGGCGGTCTTCTCTTGCTTTTGCTTGCGGGTATGGGACTTTCTCTTTTGGCGGACAGTCTTGCCTACGGCGGCGAGTGGAAAATGTTTCGGCAATTATTTGACGACAGGACGACGATCTATGACTACTATCCCGAAGTAGTGACGGACGACCGTTACGATGCGGATCTGAAAGAACTGGGCGTTTCCTATGGCGCGCGGATCCTGCTGGAAAATTATAATTTCGGTCTCGATGAGGAAATCGATGCGCAGGTATTCTCCGATGTGGCGGCTTATGCGAAGGAATCCGTGGGCGGCGCGAGAGACTGGGGCGCGATTTTTTGGGAAAAGCTGTCACTGTACCGTTACCGCAGTTTTCATGGGGACGATGCACCCTATAATATGCTGGTTCTGCTCGGATATGCGGCGAATATAATAGCGACTGTTATGATATTTTTGAGGGAACAAAAAGATGCGCGCCGCAAAGAACTGTTCGGCACAGGCGCGGAACTGTTTCTGGTCTTTTTGACAAGAAGCGCGCTGTGGATGTTTATCCTGATGCGCGGGCGCGATCCCGAACGGATCACGCATCCCCTGTATCTGGCGGAGTTTTGCCTGCTTGCGGGAATGTTCCTGCGGCGTGTCCTGCGCGGCGCGGCGGCATCGACAGAATCTGCGGCGCAGGAGAATGCTTTTGCACAGCGCGACGGCGAAGCACTGCCGCACGCGGCTTTGTCTGCTCAGGCAGTGCGTTATCTTCTGCGCGGCATGGCGGCGGTTCTCGTGCTTCTCTCCGCTTGGGGTTTGTGTCAGGGCATTCCCGCGGTGCAGGCTGATCAGGCGAAGCGGCGTGAGGTAAACCGGGACTGGGAGGCGATCGACAGCTATTGCCGGGCGCATCCGGATACTTTTTATTTCGAGGACGTCTATTCCACGGTGGCTTTTTCGGGAAAACTTCTGGAACGCAGGGAGAATACGCTGACTAACTACGACATTGCCGGAGGCTGGATGTGCAAAAGCCCGCTCTACCGCGAGAAACTTGCGGCATTCGGCATAGACGGGGCGGCGGACGCGCTTGCGGAAGGAAAAGCCGCCTTTATCATGTCGGGTGAGGAGATCGTGCTGCGGGGGCTTGCATGGCTTGCCGCTCCCTTTGCCGAAAAGGGGATGGCGGTATCGATCGAGGAATCTGACCGGATCGGGGAACATTACGGCGTGTATCAGGTCATTCCGGTGACGGAACGCGCGGGGAGAGACGGATGAACGGAGAAAAGGTGTACTTAAGACCGATTACGGCGGCGGACACGGAGCAGATCGTAGCCTGGCGGAATCAGGACTTTGTGCGGAAAAATTTCATCTATCAGAAACCTTTTACGAAAGAGGGGCACGAGACCTGGCTGCGGGAGCAGGTGGAGCCGGGGCATGTGGCGCAGTTCATTATCTGTGTGGAGTCAGGCGGTACGGAAAAAATTGACCCATCGAGTCAACCAGAAGAAATGCAGAGGGCGTGGGAGATCGGCAGCGTCTATCTGCGGGATATCGACCGGCAGAAGAAGACTGCGGAATACGGCATTTTTATCGGCGAGAAAAAGGCGCTCGGCAGGGGGTACGGCACACAGGCGGCGAGGCTGATGACAGACTACGGGTTTGAACAACTCGGTCTGGAAAAGATTTTTCTGCGGCTGCTTGCGGACAATGTGCGGGCGCGGAAAAGTTATGAGAAAGCGGGGTTTCGCCTCGTAGAGGACAGGCAGGAGACCGCCGCGTTAGAGCAGGGCGTGCAAGCGGTCATTTTTATGGAATGTGATCGCAGTCAATGGAAAGAGCAAGGAAAGGGTTTGGGAAAATAACATGAAGCAGTTAGTCAGTTTTGTGATTCCCTGCTATCGGTCGGCGCAGACGATCGGCGGGGTGGTACAGGAAATCAGAGATGCCATGCAGGGGCTTTCGCAGTACCGCTTTGAGGTGATCCTGGTCAATGACGCTTCCCCCGACGGCACATTCGAGACGATCCGTGCGCTGTGTGCGGAAAATTCGGATATCTGCGGCGTGAATCTCGCGCGGAATTTCGGGCAGCACGCGGCGCTGATGGCGGGTTTTGCCAAAGCGCGGGGCGATATCGTGGTGTGTCTGGATGACGACGGGCAGACGCCCGCCTTAGAGGTGGGAAAACTCTTTTCCGGGATCGAGAACGGTTCCGACGTGGTCTATGCAAAGTACGCGGACAAGAAGCACTCCGGTTTCCGCCGGTTCGGCAGCAGGGTGAACGACCTGATGACGAGAATCATGCTGGGAAAGCCAAAGGATCTTTATGTTTCCAGTTATTTTGCCGCGAAACGGTTTGTGGTGGAGGAACTTTTGCGCTATGAGAATCCCTACCCCTATGTGATCGGTCTGGTGCTGCGCACGACGAAAAAGATCGCAAACGTGGATGTGAACCACAGGGAGCGCGAAGTGGGGACTTCCGGCTATACCATCGGGAAACTGCTCGGGCTATGGTTTAACGGATTTACGGCATTTAGCATCAAACCGCTCAGAATAGCGACTGCCGTGGGGATGCTGTCCGCCTGCGCGGGATTTGCCTACGGCATTTACACCATTATCAAAAAGTTTGTCAATCCTGCGGTTCCTGTGGGTTTCAGCGCCCTGATGGCAGTGATCGTATTTTTCAGCGGCCTGATCCTGCTCGTGCTGGGGATGATCGGAGAGTATATCGGGCGGATCTATATCTCCATGAACAATGCGCCGCAGTATGTGATCAGGGAGTGTGTGGACGGAAGAGATGGGGACTGACGGCGGGACAAAACAGCATAGCGTTCTGATTGCGGGCATGTTCTCCCTTGCCTTTTCGGCGGCGCTCCTGTTCGGGAAAAGGCTTGACAGCGTGGAGAATGTGGACGTAAAGGACTTTAGCCTATGGGTATCGCTGCTCGTTTTGACCCTGATTTTCACGGGGCTTGTGCAGCTTTTGTGGACGGCTCTTGATCTGATAGGGGAAAAAGCGGCGGAAAAGAGAAGTGCACGCCCAAATAAAGTAACGGATGTTATTGAATTGGCGGAAAGCAGGGAGGGGATCTTTGCTTTCTTTGCGCTTCTGCTGTGCTGGCTGCCCGTGTTTCTGGCGGTCTACCCGGGTTTTTTTGTTTACGATGCGCAGGATGAGTATATACAGGTCGCGACGCGGACGTTTTCCACCCACCATCCCCTCGTGCATGTGCTTTTGCTCGGCGGCATGGTCTGCGGCGTGCATAAGCTGACAGATTCCTACAATCTCGGCATTGCCTGCTATACGGTCTTTCAGATGCTCGTGACAGCGGGCGGCTTTACTTTTCTGCTGACGTATCTGCGAAAAAGAGGCGCTTCCCGCTGCTTCGGACTGGTCAGCCTTCTCTGGCTGGGACTGTTCCCCACCGTGGTGATGTTTACGCTCTGTTCGGCAAAGGACGGTCTGTTTACGGTGGCGCTTCTGCTCTTTCTGGTCTGCCTTTTGGAGCTGGGGCGGGACAGTGAGGCGTTTTTCTCGTCAAAAGGCTGGCGCATGCTCTTTGTCATAAGCGGCATGGCAATGATGCTTTTTCGCAACAACGGTTTTTACGCGTTTCTGGTGATGATTCCGCTGCTGCTTTTCCTGAAAAAGGACCACCGCGGACAGCTGTGTCTTCTGGCAGTCTGTGCGGTGGCGGGGTGTCTTCTGGTAAACGGCGGCTTAAAGACGGTTCTGCACGCGGAGGATTCCGAGTATCAGGAACTTTTGACCGTGCCGATCCAGCAGCTCGCGCGGACTTACCGCTATGCGCCGGAGGCTTTTTCCGAACAGGATCGGGAAATTCTGCATGAGGTGCTTGACGAGGAGGCGCTCGCCCTCTATACGCCGCGGCTCTCCGATCCGGTCAAATACCGCTTCAACAATGCGGCTTTTGCAGAGGATAAAGGCAGGTACGCCGCGCTCTGGCTGCGGACAGGTCTGAAAAAGCCCCTGATTTACTTGAATGCCTGGTGGATGACTTCCTACGGATTCTGGTATCCGAATACGGTGATCAATGTCTATGGCGGCAACACCGTGTTTACCTTTACCTATCGGGACAACTCCTATTTCGGTTACGAAGTGGAGCAGCCCGGCGTCCGCGCGAGTAAGATTCCGTGGCTTGATGAACTGTATCGGAAACTTTCGTTGGAAGTTTTTAAGGAGAAGATTCCTGTGGTCTCCTGGCTCTTTTCGCCCGGCGCCATGTTCTGGCTGTATGCGTTCCTGTTTACTTGGTTATTAAATAACAAACGTTATGATATGTTATACCCGTTTCTGCCCATCTTCCTGCTCTGGCTGACCGTACTCCTCGGTCCGACCTACCTGCCGCGGTATGTCGTGTTTTTCTGGTACGCGCTGCCGCTGTTTCTCTTTCTTGCACGGGCGGATATATAGTATAATAATAAATAATTATGAACCTTATTAAAATGTTACGGTAATTGTCGCAAATAATAACCATAAGCAGACCCTTGCAAATGTGGTAAATTCCTGCGGAATTAACCACTCGAGCACTGCTTCGCAGGCTCGGCATTACGTCCGGAATGGAGCGCAAGCGAGTCTGCGTTGGTTATTATTTGTGACAATTTCAACAACAGAAAGGAATCATTACAATATGAAGACCAAAATTTTTATCGACGGAAGCGAAGGCACCACCGGTCTGCGGATCAACGAGCGTTTCGCAAACCGCGACGACATAGAACTGCTGCACATCGCCCCGGACCTCCGAAAAGATCCGGCGGAGCGGAAGAAACTGATCCATGCCTCGGATATCACATTTCTGTGCCTGCCGGACGAGGCGGCGCGGGAATCCGCCGCACTGGCTGAAGGGGAGGACGTAATCCTCATCGACGCCTCCACCGCCCACCGCACCGAGGCAGGGTGGGCTTACGGATTTCCCGAACTTTCGGCTGCGCACAGGGATGCCATCCGCAAAGGAAAACGGATCGCTGTTCCGGGCTGCTATGCCACCGGCTTTATCTCGCTGGTGTATCCGCTGGTTGCGGGCGGGATCCTGCCGAAAGATTACCCTGTCACAAGCTTTGCAATCTCGGGTTACAGCGGCGCCGGCAAGCGGACGATCGCAGCCTACGAGAGTGCGGAGAGACCGCCTGAACTGTCGGCGGGAAGAGAGTATGCCCTGACGCAGCAGCATAAGCACTTAAAGGAGATGACAAAGATCACCGGGCTTGCGCGCACGCCCCTGTTTTCCCCGATCATTGACGACTATTACAGCGGTATGGTGGTCTCCGTGCAGTTGTATGCGGATATGCTGGCAAAAAAGGAAACGCCGGAGACGCTGCTTGCCTATTACCGGAAATATTATAATAACGAGCGTTTTGTTATGGTGAGCGCCGCGGACGATGAAGTCGCCGCAAGCGGATTTTTGGCGGGAAACGGCCTGTCCGGATGGGACGGTCTGAAAATCTATGCGACGGGAAACGAGGAGCGCATCGTTGTGTCTTCTCAGTTTGACAATCTGGGAAAAGGCGCATCGGGCGCGGCGATTCAATGTATGAATATCGTTTTGGGATGCGATGAGGCAAAGGGGCTTGATCTATAATTGAGGATACTGCTAAAGCGGTATCCTCGGAAACGGCGACTTTTGAAATGGACGAAAAAACGTTAAAAAAGAATTGAGAATCCTATTGACATTCTCACGACAAACAGTTAGAATGATTCTATCAAAGAAATTCTAACAGGTGTGCGTTCGCACGTTCAAGACAGCTTCTGTCGGATTTCTCTTTGAGACACAACAGAAAACGGCAGGAGGAAATGGAAAGCGGTACACACCGCGGCATATCTATCCTGCCACAAAAAGGAGGATACCTATGTCAGGAAGACAAAAGAAGAAAAGAAACTACAGTAACAGGAACGGGAGGACCGGACGGAGCCAGGACCGAAACCGGAGCGGCAGACAGCCACAGAAGCAGGTGCAGCGGAATGTGAAAGACAGGCTTTTCCGCTATCTGTTCGAGAAGGACAGGGATGCACTGCTGGATCTTTACAATGCGCTGAACGGGACAGACTACAAAGACCCGTCAAGGCTCGAGATCGTGACGATCGAGAGCGCGGTCTATGTGGTGATGAAGAACGACCTTGCTTATATCCTGTCAGGAACGCTCAGTA
>JAMPCE010000064.1 GCA_023666335.1 bacterium | reverse complement strand
TAGCCACGATCACGGCGGTCAGGAGGGTGATGCACACCACGAACGCCACCTGCACGCTCACTTTGTCAAAGAGCATCAGTCTGCCGAAATTGCACACGGCAAGCGTCAGACCGCAGAGCACAGCCGTCCGGATCTCTTTCCAGATCACGCGGAACCAATCGCTGAACGCGATCTCGTCCAGAGAGATACCGCGGATGATGATAGCGGACGCCTGACCGCCCGCATTGCCGCCGGTGTCCATCAGCATGGGAATGAAAGCCGTCAGCACCACATAGCGGCTCAATTCGCTCTCGAAAGACGTGATGATACTCCCCGTAAAGGTGGCTGAGATCATCAAAAGAAGCAGCCACGGGATCCGTTTCTTAAATGCCTCAAAAGCCGTCATCTTGAGATACGGCTTGTCGGAAGGCATCAGGGCTGCCATCTTTTCGATATCCTCCGTGGTCTCCTCTTCCAGAATGTCCACCACGTCGTCCACGGTAATGATACCGACCAGTCTGTCTTCATTATCCACCACCGGCATCGCCGTAAATTCGTACTTCTTAAACTGTCTTGCCACTTCCTCCTGATCCATCAGGGTGTGGATGGCTACCACATTCCGGTGCATGATATCGCCGATCACGGCGTCCGGCGGGCTTAAGAGCAGGTAGCGCAGCGCCACCGTCCCTACCAGGGTCCGCTTGCTGTCCAGCACATAGCAGATGTTGATGGTCTCGCTGTCCACGCCCACCTTGCGGATGCGCTCGATCGCCTGCGCCACGGTCTGGTTTTCTTTTAAGTCCACATACTCCACCGTCATGACGCTTCCCGCGGAATCCTCGGGATAACGCATCAGGTGGTTGATGGCTTTTCGGGTGTCCGCGCTGGTGTTGGCGATCAGGCGCTTGACCACGTTGGCGGGCATCTCCTCCATCAGCTCTTTCGCATCGTCGGACATCATGTTGTCGATGATGCGGGCTGCGTCCTTATCGGAAAGCGAAGTGATGATGGACTGCTGCCTGTCGATCTCCAGATAGGCAAAGACGTCCGCCGCCATATCCTTTGGCAGGATGCGGAAGATCCTGACCACCTCTTCTTCCTCCATCTCCCGCATATACTCCGCGATATCCGCGTCGTTCAATTCCTGAATGACCTGCCGCAGTCTGGTGTACTGCCCTTTTCCGAGCAGTTCCCTGATCTCCTCCACGCCGAAATCCGAATAGTCGTTGTACTGTTTATTTTCAGATGTTTTTACGTCTTCTTCCGTGATATTCTTCATTTCCATGTTCTCAGCCATCATCCGCCGCCTTTCCGCACACCATCGGCGAATGACCAGCTGGGTCAACCGCCTGCCGCATCCTCCCGTGCGCTTTGCTTCTCATCTCTATAATAGAAAGGATCCGAGACCTGCACCCGCGCCGTGCCGGCGGTAGCCTCCGTGATCTCCTTTTGCAAACTTTCCTTTTCCTCCTGCGGGACCCTGCAAACGACCGTCACCCGATCGGTATAGACCGCATCCTCAATCGGGATTCCCCGCTGGCCCAGCAGATATTGCAGCTTTCCGATCCCGTTATAATCCGTCTCCACCGTCAGTTCGTATCCGTAGCGCATCGTCGCGATCCGAGATGCCGCAAGCCCCGCCTGCGCCGCCTGTGTGTAAGCCCGCACGAGTCCTCCCGTCCCCAGAAGCGTGCCGCCAAAATACCTTGTCACGACCAGCGCCAGATTGCGGACGCCGGAACCCGTCAGGACTTCCAGGATCGGCCTGCCCGCCGTGCCGGAAGGCTCCCCGTCGTCGGAGAAGCGCATGGTCTGTCCCTGTTCGCCCAGAATATAGGCATAACAGTGGTGTCTGGCGTCCCAGAAACGCTTTCTTTGCGCCTCGATAAAACCGACAGCCTCCTCCTCCGTGGAGACAGCCTGCACAGAGGCGATAAAGCGGGATTTTTTCTCCACGATCTCGCCCTCTCCACCGTATTCAATTACCTTGTATGGTGCATACTTATCCATGTATAGTATCGTTGCACATTTCTTTCTTCAACGCAAGTATAAATGTGCACAGAATCGCGAACAATTCTTAAGAAAGCATAAAAAACTTTATTTACGCGGTCATTTTTGATATAATTGTTCCAGGCTTGACAGCTTGTAACGAAAGAATCGTTTCACGATTCTTTCCGAAATGATATCCTTTATTAGCATCTAAGGAGGCAGTATCTTAAATGAATTACGGTAAAAAGGGCGTCCGCAAGAAGCAGCAGGCGCTCCATGCGACAGGCAAAAAATGGAGCAGAAAGATCGTCTTCACCTTTGTGCAGGTATTTCTGGTCGCCATGATCGGCGTCGGGATCATCGGCGTCTGCGCAGGCGTCGGCGCTTTTAAGGGTGTGCTCGCGACTGCGCCCGATATCGGCAACATCGACGTGACGCCCTCCGGTTTCTCCACCTTTGTCTATGATATCGAGGGCAATCAGACCGCCAAACTGATCGCCAAGGACGCGAACCGCATCCCCGTCACCAGCGATATGGTGCCGCAGGACTTAAAAAACGCGTTTGTCGCCATTGAAGATTCCCGTTTCTACGACCATAACGGCATTGATATCAAGGGCATCATCCGCGCCGCCAAAGTAGGCATCCAGAACCGTCATTTTTCCGAGGGCGCCAGCACGATCACGCAGCAGCTCCTAAAAAACAATGTCTTTACGGACTGGACGAGCGAAGATTCCCTGGCGGACAAATTCAAGCGGAAATTCCAGGAGCAGTACCTTGCGCTGGAACTGGAAAAGGTCATGGACAAAGACTCCATCCTGATCAACTATATGAACACCATCAATCTGGGCTCCAACACGCTGGGCGTGGAGGCGGCTTCCAGACGTTATTTTGATAAACATGTAAACGAACTCACGTTGTCCGAATGTGCGGTCATCGCAGGCATCACCCAGAATCCGTCCCGCTACAATCCCATCACGCATCCCGAGGATAACAAGGAACGCCGTGAAAAAGTCCTGAAAGACATGATGGATCAGGGCTACATCACTGCCGAAGAGCGCGAAGAGGCTCTGGAGGACGACGTCTATTCCCGCATTCAGATGGCAAACTCCGAAAATAACGAGGATAATGCGATCAATACATACTTTGTCGATGCCCTGACGGAGGATGTGATGGAGGATCTGATCGCCGAGGGCTACAATGAGACGCAGGCATACACCCTGCTCTACAGCGGCGGTCTGAAAATCTATTCCACGCAGGATCCGAAGATCCAGAAGATCTGCGACAACACCTTTTCCGATGAAAACAATTTCCCCGCCAATGTCAAATGGTACTTAAACTATGAACTGACCATCGAGCGGGCAAACGGCGATAAGGAAAATGTCAGCACGGAAATGTTCCGCAATTATTGGAAAGAAAATCGTTCCGCCAGCTATAATCTGATCTATTCTTCGCAGGAGGAAGCTTATCAGGACGTCGAGGACTACAAGGCAGCCGTGATGAATTCCGGCGATGAAGTGCTCGGCGAAAATATCACGCTCACGCCGCAGCCTCAGGTCTCGCTGGTAGTAGAAGACCAGGAGACAGGCTGTATCGTCGCTATGGTAGGCGGACGGGGCGCAAAGACGGCGAGCCGCACCTTAAACCGCGCCACCGATACCATGAGACAGCCCGGCTCCACTTTTAAGGTCGTGGCTGCCTATGCGCCGGCTTTGGACAGCGCGGGACTCACGCTCGCTACCGTAATGAACGACGCACCTTTTAACTACGCGACCGGACGTCCCGTGGCAAACTGGTACGGCGAGGAATACCGCGGTCTTTCTTCCCTGCGGGACGGCATCCGCGACTCCATGAATATCGTGGCGGTAAAGACCCTCACACAGATCACGCCGCAGCTCGGGTTTGATTATCTGAAAAGTTTCGGCTTCACCACGCTGGTGGAGCGCGAAGAGATAGGCGGCGAGATTTTTTCCGATATCCAGCAGACTACGGCGCTCGGGGGGCTTACCCTCGGCGTCACGAACGAGGAACTGAACGCCGCCTATGCCTGCATCGCAAACCACGGCACCTACATCAAGCCCAAACTCTACACGAAAGTCGTCGATCACGACGGCAATATCATCCTGGACAATACCATGCCGCAGGCGAAGCAGGTCATCAAGGAGACGACAGCCTATCTTCTGACAGACGCTATGGTGGACGTCGTCACCAGCGGCACGGGCGGCGCCGTCAATTTCGGCAATATGGCGATCGCCGGAAAGACTGGCACGACTTCCCAGAACAACGACGTGTGGTTCGCAGGTTTCACGCCCTACTATACCGCCACGGTCTGGACCGGATACGACAACAACGTAAAACTGCGCGGCGACGAGACGAATCTCTCGAAAAAGCTGTGGCGGGCAGTCATGTCGCAGATCCACGAAGAACTTCCCAGCGAATCCTTTACGATCCCTTCCGGCATCGTGACCGCCACGGTCTGCTCACGGTCCGGCAAACTGCCTGTCGCCGGGCTTTGCGACGGTACGCTGCGCACGGAATATTTCGCGGAAGGCACCGTGCCTGCGGAGACCTGCGACGTGCACTATTCCGGTCAGATCTGCCAGTACAGCAACCTGCCTGCCCGCGAGTTCTGCCCTTTCAAAGTGGAGGGCGTACTCGAACTGACTCCGGTAGAAGACATTTCCCTGCAAAGCGGTTCCTCCACTTCCATGATGGAAGTCACAAACGAGGACGGTACCGTCAGTGAAGTGCCTGTTCCCGCGCCCACAAGCAACCTCTGTCCTCACGACGAGGTCTTCTTTGCGACGCCCGGCTATGAGGATCAGATCAACGCCCAGCGCGCCGAGATCAACCAGAGAAACGCCGCCGCGGCAGCCGCAGCCGCTCAGGCAGCAGCAGAAGCTGCGGCGGCGGCACAAGCGGCGCAGCAGCCACCTGTAGAATAAAAAAGAGGATGCCGCAAGATCATCTCGATCCTGCCCGGCATCCTCTTTCTGTGATGCGTCAGATCCCCTTTACGCGTTTGATCTCCTCTTCCAGCTCCGCGATATCTTCTTTCGCGTCGGTGATCTCCCAGCAGAAAGTGTCATATTCCGCCTCGGGCGCCTGCCCGTGCTTTTCATAATAAAGGCGTCCGAGTTCGATATAATTCTTGCGGATCGTTTCCTCGCTCGCCGCGATCTGCCGCTTCAAGCCGACGATATCCGCCATATCCCTTACTTTGCCCGTTACTTCTTTCCCTTTCGTGATGACCTTGTCGCTGAACTTATCAATCGATTCCATATACGCTCCTTTCCGCGCCTGTATCACAGACGTCTTGCTTTCTTCTAATCTCCATTATAATATCCGCAAGTGCAAAAGGAAAGCAATTTTCTCATAGCATTCTCTGCCTTACGATCTCATAGGCAAGGACTCCTGCCGCCACGGAGGCGTTCAGGGAATCAATGTCCCCGCGCATGGGAATCTGTGCGCTCATATCGCACTTCTCTCTCACCAGCCTGCTCACGCCGCTCCCCTCCGCGCCGATCACCAGACCGATCGGTCCTTTCAGATCCAGATCGTACATCGGCGTTCCGTCCATATCCGCGCACACGAACCACAGACCGTCCTTTTTCAACTCCTCAATGGTCTGCCCGAGGTTCGTCACTTTTGCCACAGGCGTATAATTCAAGGCGCCCGCGGAGGCTTTCGCCACCGTCGCCGTAAGACCTGCCGCGCGGTTCTTCGGGATCACGACCCCGTGCGCGCCCGCCAGATTCGCCGTGCGGATGATGGCTCCCAGATTGTGGGGATCCTCGATGCCGTCCAGAAGCAGTAAAAAGGGCGGTTCGCCCTTACTTTTCGCCCGCTCCAGAATCTCGTCCAGTTCCGTGTACGCGTAAGCGGCTGCGGAGGCGATCACGCCCTGATGATGCCCCGTCTCGGACAGTTGATCCAGCCGCTCTTTCGCCACATATTTGATCTGAGTCCCCTGCTTTGCCGCCTCCCGCTTGATGGAGAGGATCGGACCGTCCTTGCAGCCGTCCAGAATATAGAGGCGGTCTATGGGGCGGCGCGCCCGAAAAGCCTCAAGGACGGCGTTACGCCCTTCTATTTTAAATTCCGTTTGCTCCATGTTATGTAAACCTCCAGACTCACAAACCCGCGCTTCGCATTTCCTGTCAGATCTTCATCCCTGCTTTTTCAATCGCGGTTTTTATCAGCGCAAGCATCCGCTCCTGCTGCCCGGTCAGATAGAGATAGCCGCACAGCGCCTCGAATCCGGTCGCCCTGCGGTAATCGATGACGGAGGCATTCTTCGCAGTGGTGTAGGATTTCGCATTCCTGCCCCGTTTATAGATCGTCCGCTCCTCTTCCGAAAGTTCCTCCCGCAAAGCCTCGATCATCTGCGCCTGCGCTTTTGCATTGACATAGCGGACCGCCTTTTTGTGCAGATTGTTCGCGGAAGTATTGCCCCGCTCCACCACGATCGTGCGGATCACCAGATCGTAGATGGCGTCCCCGATGTAGGCGAGCGTCAGCGGGGAATAGGTACGGATATCCACCTCTTTGCAGGCAAAATCCCGTTTAATCGCCTCTAAGATCGTTACGCTCTCTTCCATTTTACACCCTCGCGCGTATCTTCCAGAATGATGCCCTTGTCAGAAAGCAGATCCCGAATCTCGTCCGCCCGCGCGAAGTCTTTCGCTTTTCTGGCGTCCTGCCGCTCTCGGATCAGGGCTTCGATCTCCGTATCCAGCATCTCCGGCTTTGTCTCCACGATCAGACCGCAGATATCGGTCAGCAGCAGAAGTTCCTCCTTTAATGCCTGTAAAAATGCGGCGCTTTTGCTTTCATCCGCCTCCGTATTGATGAATTTCACCAGTTCAAAGATCGCGGAAATGGCGTCCGCCGTATTGAAATCATCATCCATAGCCTCGTCAAATTTCTGCACAAAGCCCTGCGCCACGGTCAGTTTCTCTTTCTCCGCATCGCTCATCTCCTGCGCCCCCGCCTTTTCCAGCAGGAAGTTTATATTTGACACACATGTCATAATTCTCTCTAAGCCGTTCTTCGCCGCTTCCATCAGCTCCGCGCTGAAATTTAAGGGGCTTCTGTAGTGCGCCGAGAGCATAAAGAACCGCAGCACCTGCAGGTCGTACTTTTCGCTGATATCCCGCACGGTAAAGAAATTCCCCAGCGACTTCGACATCTTCTTATTGTCAATATTCAGGAAGCCGTTGTGCATCCAGTATTTCGCGAAAGGCTTGCCGTTTGCCGCCTCCGACTGCGCGATCTCGTTCTCGTGGTGGGGAAAGATCAGGTCTTCGCCGCCCGCGTGAATGTCGATCTCGTCGCCCAGATATTTCTTGCTCATCACCGAGCACTCGATATGCCAGCCCGGACGCCCCTCGCACCAGGGCGACTCCCAAAAAGGCTCTCCCTCCTTTTTCGGCTTCCAGAGCACGAAATCAAGCGGATCTTCTTTCTGCTCCTCCCCGGATACCAACAGGGCGCGCCCGCCGCTCCTTAGATCGTCGAGATTTTTATGGGAAAGCTTTCCATAGCCCGGAAAACTTCTAGTCTTAAAATAAACCGTGCCGTCCTCTGCCACATAGGCGTGCCCCTTGTCGATCAGCGTGCGGATCATCTCGATCATGCCGTCGATCTCACAGGTCGCTTTCGGGTGGGTGGTGGCAGGCTTTACATGCAGCGCCTCCATGTCCTTTTTGCACTCTGCGATATAGCGTTCGGAGATCACGCCAGCGTCCGTCCCCTCCTCGTTCGCCTTTTTGATGATCTTGTCGTCCACATCCGTGAAGTTGGAGACGTAGTTGACCTCGTAGCCCTTATGCTCCATATAACGGCGCACCGTATCAAATACGATCATCGGTCTCGCGTTCCCGATATGGATCAGGTTATAGACCGTCGGACCGCAGACATACATCCGCACTTTCCCCTCTTCTAACGGCACGAACTCCTCTTTCTTTTTTGACATCGTGTTATATATCTTCATACTGCAACATATTCCTTTCTTCCTCATATCTATAATCAGATGATCGCGAAACGCATCACAGTGTCACGCTAATTGTGCAAATAGGATAACCATAAGCAGACCCTCGAAAAACGCCGGTACTTATATGCCGTTCTTTGGCATATTATGTACCGCTGCGTTTTTCGCGGAGCGAAAGCGCGTCTGTGTTGGTTATGCTATTTGTACAATTCAACACCCTGAAACGCGTTTCGCTTTCACTCTCTGCGCAGACTTTTCATCTCCCGCTCCAAATCCAGCAGCCGATTCGTCAACTCCGCATTCGCCCTCTGCAATCCCATGATATCCTCGCGCACCGGATCGGGCAGATGGGTCTGATCCAGCTCCTCCTGCGGCAAAAGCATATTATCGCGCTTGACCACACGCCCCGGCACGCCGACCACCGTGGAATTGGGCGGCACTTCTTCCAGCACGACGCTTCCCGCGCCGATCTTGCTATTATCTCCGATCTTAAACGATCCCAGCACTTTCGCGCCTGTGCTGATCATCACATTATCTCCGATGGTGGGGTGGCGCTTTCCCTGCTCTTTCCCCGTGCCGCCAAGCGTCACACCCTGATAGAGCGTGACATTATCGCCGATCACCGTGGTCTCCCCGATGATCACGCCATGCCCGTGGTCGATAAAAAAGCCCCTGCCGATCTGCGCGCCCGGATGGATCTCGATGCCTGTCCTGCGCGCGCCTTTCTGGGAAATATAGCGCGCCCAGAAATAGTGATGCCGCAGATACAGTTTGTGCGCCAGCCGATAGTAACACATGGCCTTAAAGCTGGGATATAAAAAAACTTCCATATTGGAGTGGATCGCGGGATCTCTTTCCCGTATCACACGGATTTCCTCTTTTATACGCCCAATCATGCCCATCAAACTACTCCCTCTGTCCTATCTCCCGCAATCCTGTATCTCTTCCGGCGGCACGCTGTCTAAATCTACCGGCATACTTTTTACCACCATACTTAGAATATGCAAATTATGGTGTTTTGTCAAGAAATCGTCGTTCGGCAGCGACACAGGAAAAGAAGCGGAGCCAAAGCCGCTCCGCCTCTTTTCTCTATGTATAAAAACCTTCTCTCACGTTACTTAAGGAACCGCCACCGCGATCTCCACACTCTTCTTTCCGGTCAGCTTTTCCGTTCTGGCGTCCGGCTGACCGACTCCCACATAGAGACGGTACTTACCGCTGCCCGACACAAAAACACCCTCTTCATTTGCGACAAGAAAAGCGCTGCCGGATACTTTCAGCTCGACTTCTTTCGTTTCCCCTGCCTGCAAAGAGACCCGCGCAAAGGCGCATAAGCTGTGGTTGGGCGCCGCCAGCGGCGAAACCTCGTCCTTCACATAGACCTGAATAACATCCTGGGTCGCTGTGCTTCCGGCATTTTTTACCGCAGCCCGCAGCGTCACATCTCCGGAAGCCGCATCGCGCGCCGTGACTGCCGCGCTCTCCACGCGCACATCCCCGTAAGTCAAGCCATATCCGAAAGGATAAAGCGGCTCCCGCTCCAGATAACGGTAAGTCCTCCCTTTCATGCTGTAATCTTCAAAATCGGGCATCCCCTCCATAGAACGGTAAAAAGTCACGGACAGTTTTCCGGACGGCGAACATTCCCCGAAGAGGATATCCGCCACCGCTTTGCCGCCCCGCGCACCGGGATACCAGAGCTGCAGCACAGCCGCCGCCTTTTCCTCAGCCACCGAAAGGTCGATCGCGCTCCCCGCCATCAGGCACACCACAACGGGCTTTCCTACTGCCAGCACTGCATCCATCAGCTTTCTCTGCGGCTCCGGTAACAGCAGATCCGCCTTGTCGCCGGAGGCGTAGCTGTTTCCCGTATCGCCCTCTTCCCCCTCCAGCGTCTCATTCAAGCCCACACAGAGCACCACCACATCGCTGTGCTTCGCCACCGTGACTGCCTCGGCAATGCGGTCGTTCTCCCATGCAAGGTTCTCCACGCGGTCGTGGAACAGGTGGGATCCCTCCGAAAACAAAACTCTCCCATTATGTCCGACTTTATCCTGGATTCCCTCTAAAACCGTGATATATCTCGAAGAAGTGCCGTGATAATTGCCGATCAGCGCCTCTCTGCTGTTCGCGTTCGGTCCGATCACGCCGATGGTTTTGCCCGCTTTTAACGGCAGAACGCCGTCGTTCTTTAAGAGCACGACCGACTCCTTTGTCAGGCGTTCAGCCACCGCCAGATGCTCTTCGCATTCCACTTTTTCATAGGGGATCTGATCGTACCCGCTCCCGTCAAACAGTCCCAGCAGATACCTTGTCGTAAAGAGTCTTACCGCCGCTTCGGTAATCTCCTCCTCCGTGACAAGCCCCTGCTCCAGCGCGCGGAGCAGATACTGATACGTCAGACCGCAGTTTAAGTCGCAGCCCGCCTGTAACGCCATTGCCGCAGATTCCTCCAAAGTGCTCGTCACCATATGATGCTCATGGAAATCCCGAATCGCCCAGCAGTCCGACACATAATGCCCCTGAAAGCCCCACGCGCCGCGCAGAATATCCTGCATCAGCGTTTTGCTGCCGCAGCACGGCTCTCCGTTGGTGCGGTTGTAAGCGCCCATCACCGCTTCCACGCCCGCTTCCTGCACACACGCCTTAAAAGCAGGCAGATACGTCTCCGCCATATCCTTTTTGGAAGCCACCGCATTAAACTCATGACGCACAGCCTCCGGTCCCGAATGGACCGCAAAGTGCTTCGCGCAGGCGGCGGATTTTAACACCTCACCGTCCCCCTGTAAACCCTCCACATAAGCCACGCCCAGCCGGGAAGTCAGGTAAGGATCCTCGCCGTAAGTCTCCTGCCCCCTGCCCCATCTGGGGTCTCTGAAAATATTCACGTTGGGAGACCAGAAAGTCAGCCCCTTATAAATATCCCTGTCTTCCTCCGCAGAATAGGCATTGTACTTTGCCCTGCCCTCCGTTGCCGCCACATCGCCCGCCATGCGGAGCAGTTCCGGATCGAAAGTTGCCGCCATGCCGACCGCCTGCGGAAAGCTGGTCGCCGTGCCTGCTCTTGCCACGCCGTGCAGCGCCTCGCCCCACCAATTGTAAGCCGGAACCCCCAGCCGCTCGATCGCCGGCGCGTCATAGCGAAGCTGGGAAGCCCGCTCCTCCATCGTCATCTTATTTACCAGTTCTTTCGCCTTTTCCCGTGCCTGCGCCCTGGCTTTTTCCCGATCTGTCATGTTTTCTGTCCTCTCTGCATCGCTTTTTCCGTCAATCATCTACCCTTTCACCGCACCGGCTGTCAGACCGTCCACGATCTGGTTGCTGAACATACAATAGACCACGATCGTCGGTATGATGGCGATCACGATCGCCGCGAACATCTGCGAATAGTTGGTATTGTACGGCCCCACAAACTTCGACAGGGAAACCGGAAGCGTCTTCTTGCTGTCATCGGAAATAAATACCATCGCTAAAAGCAGTTCGTTCCAGTTTGCCACAAACATCATCAGACCCGTCACGAAAAGTCCCGTCCGGGAAAGCGGCAGCGCGATATGCGTAAAAGACCGATAAATGGAACAGCCGTCGATACATGCCGACTCAAACAGTTCGTTCGGCAGACTCTGGAAAAAGCCCGTCATGATAAAGATCGTGATCGGCAGCGACAGCGTAATATACGGCAGGATCAAGCCCATCAGGCTGTTGGTCAGGTGCATTTTGGAAAACCGGGTAAAGACCGGAATCAGGATACAGTGCACCGGAATCATCATTCCGGTCAGGAAATAGGTCATCATCACACCCGACAGCTTCCAGCGCATCCTGCCGATCGCAAACGCCGCCATCGACCCGATCAGCAGACACAGGATCAATGTGACCACGCAGACGATCGCGGAATTTAAGGTGGCTACGCCCAGCCGCCCTGCCGTCCATGCAAAGCTGTAATTCTCGAACATCAGATGCTCCGGCATCGCCCAGGGGGAAACAAAGAGCGTCTTATCATCTTTCAGTGAGACATAGATGACCCAGAGCAGGGGCAGCAGATAGACAACTGCCAGCAAGGATAAAAATACATAAATAATCTTGGTTGAAATCTTACTCGTCTTCATCTTCCGCCGCCTCCTTACATTTCATAATTATCGACTTTGACAAACTTGTTGATGATAAACGTCACGATCAGGCATAACACCAGAAGCACCGTGCCGATCGCGCTGGCATAACCGTACTTGAAATACTTAAAGCCCTGCGTGTAAAGGTGGGTCGCCAGCACATCGGTCATGTGGTTCGGTCCGCCCTCGGTCATATTAAAGATCAGATCGAAGAACTTCAAAGAGCCGATGGCATTTAAGGACATCGCCGTCGCCACCATAGGACGGATCAGCGGCAGCGTGATATAACGGAAAGACTGCGCCCGCGTACAGCCGTCTATGTAGGACGCCTCGTACAACGAACTGCTGATCCCCGAGATCTGCGCCATGTAAAGCATCATGGACTGTCCCACATACTGCCAGAGGGAAACCGATGCGATCACCCACATGGGAAGAATGATATAGCCCTTGGTATCCATCAGCCAGAGCGGTCCGTCGATCCCGAACTGCTTGAGGATCTGGTTGATGCCCAGCTTCGGCGTGAAGACGAACATCCACAAAAGGCCCAATGCGGCAGATGACAGGACGCAGGGCAGATAGTATACATTTTTGAAGAAATCACGCCCTTTTTTGATATTAGTCAGAAGCGCCGCCAGGATCAAACCTGCAATTAACTGCGTCACGACCGAGAAGATCAGGAAAAACATGGAATTTTTCAAAGCGATCTTCATGGTTCTGTCTATGGTAAACAGCTGCCTGTAATTTTCAAATCCAATAAACTTCGGCTTTGTCAGCGCATCATAGCTGCAAAACGAATAATAGATCGACTGACAGATTGGAATGAACAAGACGAACGTAAAGAGCAGAAACGCCGGCGCCACAAAGAGTATGATCGCCTTTTTATCTCGCAATAACTTATCCATACACACCTCCGGGATTTTAGAAAAATGCAGGATTGGATTGCTCCAATCCTGCGTGATAAGTGCCTTAATACATTTTACTTATTTATTCCATACGTTGTTCGTATAGAAGTCGTTCAGGGATGCAAGACCTTCTTCTACGGGCGTACCCAGATAGATGGAAACCATCGTATCGTCGAATGCCGCGCCCGCCTCTGTGGTAGCCAGAGACTCATTGTAGAAACCGAAAGTGGATTTTGCATTGCCGAAGACATCCATTACATATGCCAGCTGTGCCGGAGCCTTGCTTGCATCGTACTCTACCGTCGTCACCGGGATCTTGCCGCCAACTTCTGCAGTGTACTTCTGTGCGGTATCATCGGTGAAGTATTTCATGAATGCGATCACGGCGTCGGGATGCTGTGTGTTTGCGCTCATCGCCAGACTGTCGGACTTCGCGATGACTCTGCCGTCCGTGCCGGGGAATGCGAACACGCCGCACTTGCTCTCGAAATCAGGGTTGGAACCGTTGATCTGTGCGATCGCCCAGGAACCCTGGATCAGCATAGCCGCCTCTTCATTGTAGAAGTTTGCCGTTGCCACATCGTTAGTGTCGCCTGCTGCCGTGGGCTGGAAATACTTGGAGATCTCAACCAGCTTGTTGGTAGCCGCCACTACGTTTGCATCCGTCCAGGAAGCGGTGCCCGCGTCAAGCGCTGCGGTGTCAACACCCTCACTGTCGCAGAGATAACCTGCCAGCATGGATAAGCACCATGCCGTACCCGCGGAGATGGTGAGCGGTGTGTAGCCTGCGCTTTGCAGCTTCTCACAGGCATCCAGCAATCCGTTCCAATCCGTCGGCATCGTGGTGATGCCTGCCGTCTCGAACATCTCTGTGTTATAGAAGACGCACGCTGCCGCGATGTTCAGCGGTACTGCGTAGATCTTGCCGTCATACGTCTGCTGGGAGAAAGCGCCCTCGCCGCCGTTGAACGTGTCAAGCCAGCCGTCAGCTTTCACATAATCCGTCAAATCAGCCGCCACACCGGGATTTACATACACATCCAGGTTCGGACCGGGGCTTACGATGAAGCAGTCAGGCGTCTCGTTTGCCGCTACCAGCGCATTCAGCTTCGGGTAATACTCCTCCAGGTTCGTGGTCACAACATTTACATGATACTTGCCCTCATAGTCCTGATTGAAGCGATCCACGGTGTCCTTGTAACCGATGGAGATCAGATCCTCCGTCGCGTTCAGGTCATCCCAGAACATCCAGGTGATCTCTTCGACTTCGCCGCTCGCCGCAGCCGAGCCGCTGTCCGCCGCGGGTGCATCGGTCGAACCGCTGTCCGCCGCAGGCGCCGCCGTGTCACCGTTGCCGCCGCAGCCTGCCAGAACCGTCATGATCATGGCTGCACTCAGTAAAACAGATACTACTTTTTTCTTCATAACTAATCCTCCCTTAATAAGATTGGTTGGTTCCTGTTACTCTTCCAGTATAGCAACTTGCACGCGATTCTTCTTTTTAATAATTGCTATGTCACTATTAAAAGTTGCTGTGTTTTCATTTTTTGCTTTCATCACTTTGCCTGATTTCTAAAAAAATCCAGCGGATTTTATGTCTATTTTTACAAATATCTCCCATTTTCGCCTGACATTTTCGCAAAAAACATCCACAAACCTCTTGTTTTCGCGCCGATTTGTGGTATGATAAGAGCGCGGACGACAGCAAGTTTTGAAAATTTTCTATCGACCTGCCACTTTCAAAAGCAATTTTTAGTTAAGGGGAATCCGTTATGATCGAAGTATTACACGGCACGAAGGAAACCGTTGTCTACAAGGATATCGAGGGCTTCAAAGTACACGACAACACCGATTACGAAGCGTATCCGAATCACTGGCACACGCCCATTGAGATCATTATGCCCGTCGAAAATTATTTTGACGTCTTCGCCAAAGGAAAGCTGTTCACTTTGCAGGAGGGCGACCTTCTGCTCGTCAATTCCGGCGTCGTACACGGTATGCCCTCCGCCATCCACGGCGAGCGGTTCATCTTTCAGGTGGATATCTCGCTGCTGCATAACGTGGCGGATATCGACTCCACCCTTTCCACCATCCCGCAGGCGCTGCTGCTCACACCCGAGACTGCGCCCGCCATCCACGAGCAGTTGAAAACGCTGATGCTGGAAGTCTGCCGCGAATATTTCAGCGATTCCATTCTGATCAGCGCCTCGATCTATTCCAAACTGATCGAAATGCTGGTGCTGATCGGTCGTGAGTATACGGGGAAACGCGTCGCTGATACCGCCGCCAGCAAGCAGAAAGAGCACACCGAAAAATTCATCAACGTCTGCAACTATATTCACGAACACTGTACGGAGGATCTGTCTTTGGACGCCGTCGCCGGCTATGCCGGATTCAGCAAATTCCACTTTTCGCGGCTTTTCAAAAACTATACGGGTTTTTCTTTCTATAAATATCTGAACAAAAAGCGAATCGAACACGCGGAAAAACTGCTGGTCGATCCGTCGCTCTCCATCACGGAGGTAGCGTTGCAGTCCGGCTTTTCCAGTCTCTCCGCTTTTATCCGCATGTTTAAGCTGCTCAAGGACTGCACGCCGACGGAGTTTCGGAATCTGTATGAAAGTTGAGGCAGGAATCGGCAGGAACACAGCGTATCTCTGCTGTCCCCTGCAAGAATTTCAGTCCAACATATTGACAAAAGGATTCGCGTTTGGTACACTGTAACACGGTGACGGAAAGGACATCCTTTCCCGTCAGGCTGCTGTGGCTCAGTCGGTAGAGCGTCGCATTGGTAGTGCGGAGGTCACGGGT
>JAMPCE010000063.1 GCA_023666335.1 bacterium | reverse complement strand
TGCGGATAGCTTCTCCAGCTGCAAGACCCCTGTCGAAACCTTGACTGGCCCTTATGATTATTATAACACATTTTCTTTCACAATGTAACTGTTCAGAGCCGCATTCGCAAAATTTTACTACAGATTTTTGATCTTAAATTCCCGCTCGTGCTCTCTGCGCAGATCCTTTTTGGCAATATCCTGCCGCTTGTCGTAGAGCTTTTTGCCCTTTGCCAGACCGATCTCGATCTTCGCCCTGCCGTCCTTAAAATAGACTTGCAGCGGAACGATCGTGTAGCCCTGCACCGCCATGCCGCCCGCAAGTTTCCCGATCTCCTGCTTATGCAGCAAAAGTTTCCGGGGACGTAAGGGATCTTTGTTAAAGATATTGCCTTTCTCGTACGGGCTGACGTTCATGCCGTAGACGAAAGCTTCCCCGTTGTCGATACGCACGAAAGCCTCCTTGATGCTGCACTTGCCGAGGCGCAGGGATTTCACTTCCGTGCCGTGGAGCGCAAGACCCGCCTCGTACTTTTCCTCTATGAAATAATCATGGTACGCCTTTTTGTTGTTGGCGACTAACTTCATTGCCTCTTTCGCCACGTTCTCACCCTCTTTCCGCCCCGCTCTGTTACAGATATAAAGAAAGCACCCTTACCTGTGCAAGAGTGCCTTTCTCCTTTGAATCCTAGAACAGGGTCAGATTTAAGACGACCGCCAGCAGCATGAACCCGACTGCAAGCCCCGTCGTGATCTTGACGAGTTTGCCCTCCATAGAACGACCCTTATTCTTGCCCCAATAGGTTTCCGCCGCGCCGCTGATCGCTCCAAGACCGGCTGCCTTTCCCTCCTGCATCAGTACCAGTACGACCAATGCCACACAGATTAAGATATAAATAACTGTCAATATGATCCGTAAGACTCCCATATGATCCCGTTTCCTCCTGTAATCCTTTGCCAAAATTCCAAACAAACCACATGATATCACATTCTGTTTCAATGTGCAATACCCAAAATCCGCCGCGCAATCCTCATTCATTTCTTCCCGAAACAGCATCTTTTTGATAATATCTCGCCATACTCTTATTTTTCCAATCTCCCGGATCCTCTTCGATATCGCTCAAAAACAGCAGATACGGATGGGTCCGCAGCCTTGGAATCACAATTTCGGCTGTATCAGCTTCCTGCACCAGCCTGTCCCTCTCTTTCGTCTCCTCCCCGTAAGCCGCCGCCTCTCCTGTGATCAGAGAGCGCACAGCCGACGTGCTTGTAAAACAGTCCGGATCCGCCTTGGCATACATAGCCGCAGTCATAACCGTGAAAAAGAGAAGCCCAGCCAGATACTGCAACGTTTCTTTTCTTTCCAGACAGCTTACGCCATATTCTGCTTTCTCCTCGCTGCCGCCGCGCGCACTTTCCCACTTTCTGCGGATCCAGCCCATGTCGTAAAACAGATTGGCTATAAGAAAGAGCTGCGCGTCCAGAAAAATGATATTAAAGATTCTGCCGCCGCCAGGTTCCCCCTCTGCAAAAAGACTGGGCGTAAACATGGCTGATAAGATGCAATAAGAATAAAAAGCAACAAGCAGCGGCGCCGGATAAGAGAAACGGTTTCCCACCGCCTTGACCGTCTCCCACAAAAAGGGTACGAGCGCCAGCGCAAAAAGCAGATTGCTCCATTGAAACCAGGTATGCAGAAGATACTCTGTACAATAATAAAAGGACAAGAGAATGGATTTCACAACACCGGGACGCACCAAGATCTCCTCCTGTCTGACCGCGTTTCCGGGCGCAAGCGTATTCAAAAGAAATGCCGCCGCAAAAAACAGAAAAGGAAGAAGAATCCGCGCTGCTTTTCTCTTCTGTCCCGCCACGGGCAGAAATATCAGGAGCGTCACAAACAAAACGGCTGTGATCAGCGCGGTAATGTAGTTGCTTCCACCGATAAAGAAAGCCAGCAGGCAGACCAAGACCATCCTTCCTGCTTTCTTTTTTTCCTCTGTCAAAAGCAGGATGCACAGACCACACAGAAACAATGCTGCACAATGTGGCAGCATATAATGAGCCGCTCCGTTGTACCAGAAAAAGCCCTGTACCTTATCGATCATACACTGTGTCGCAAAAAGAAGATACAGCATAGACACGCAAAGAAATACCGCCCTGCGCACGCGGATCACCTTTATCATGACTGTATGCAGGAAAAAGAGCGTGGAAGCGCTGAGCATCCCAATCATCAGAAACGGAACCAGAGCATACAATCTCCATACGCCCGGCTGCATCGCCATGAGGAACATCGTGGAAAACGTCCCCTGCCAATTCTGCCATCGGTCCGCCACAGTGGCGCAGGCGCCTCCGATTGCCTGAAACACAGACTGTGTCTCGGTCCATGCGGCATATGTGCCGGCGCTGTAACCGTAATCATCCGCCGCCGGATAATCGTAGATGCCCAGCCAAAATATGGGAATCAGGCTCAGTGCAAAAAGCAGGATAAGAAACGCCGCCGCCTTTGTCTCTCTGTCATACTTTTTTAAGAACATTCTCATCCCGCATCCACCTCCTCTTACAAATCCACCGCTTTTTGGACCTTTTTTCTATCTCAACGACCTTATTTTTGATTGTAACATACCTTTTAATAATCTATCACAAAAACAAATCTTTGTACAGTAGATAAACGCTTTCCACAATATGCCGATCCACGGCACAGTCAAATTTACGGGCAAACAATAAATCAGATGCAAACAGTTCCTGTTGATCCGCTTCGCGGAAAATATAGGGATCTCCTCTCTTCCAATCAATCAACCTCATATTCGCATGTGCGTCACCGTCGTACTGTTGATACAACTTGTCTGCAAATTCCGAATGATATACGATGGTCTGGAGAAAGATTTCGTCCGCACAGCATGTATTGGCAAATGTTTTTCGTATCCAAGCGCTTTTTCCCAATACATATCTTGCCAATGAATCTGTTATGCTGAACCATTGCGCCCCTCCCCTGAAATCCACATCCCTGCTGCGCTTGATCCCCAGCATTTGCTGTACTGATAAAAATACATTGTTGAACGCTCTCAATATTTTATGCTTTCTCCCCAGATACTCCTGAAAAAGATGATACACGCCCACTCTTCTGCCGATCTGCCTGTGCCACGCAGATTCCGAATCTATGATGCGGACAAATTCTTTCCCCGAATGATCGTCAAAGAAGCGATGGATCGCGTCCTGCGATTGAATCGGCAAATCCTGTCCCGACAGCAAGTGGTAATATGCATAATGATTTACTGATACCGCCTCGCTTAACAGGATCAGTTCAGCCTCAACTACACTATAACCTCCCCACTGTACTTTCAGCCGTTTCTGCGTATGTATTACGTTTGCATGAGATATCATTTGTTCCGCTTTTTCCGGTCTATACTTCCGATTTTTTAGGTCCATATGGATAAATATATCATTACGGCTGTTATCTAACAGACGCAGCAGCGTATAAAATGTATCATCATCTTTATGCGCTTCAATTAAATAGGCGTGTTTTCGGCTGCATTCATCCCTTTGATCCGTCGTCCCCGTTTTCAAATTACATTGCCTTCCTACGAAACTTTTCGCATTTTCTCTTCTGTTTTTGTGAGTTATCGCCTCACATTATAACATCCGTGTATGCCAAATGCAATCATTTTTGTGAGGCATTGCCTAACATACAGAATAAGATGGGAAAACTATAATAACTAAAAACAATAAAATAGGATGAATATTTTTATGGAAATAACAGAAAAGACAGATACCATATACGACGTAATACGCCGTAATATAAAGAAATATCGAAAAATGCGCGGCATGACATCCGCGCAACTGGCGGAAAAAACAAATCTCTCACACGATTTTATCCGCCAGATCGAGAGTGAAAAAACACGTTATAATTTTTCGGTGGAAACTTTTTACAAAATTGCCGTCGCCCTTGATATCAAACTGGACATGCTTGTAGAAAAATAAATACAACTTATAAAATAAAAGCCGCAAAGGGATCCGCCTCCGCCCGCAACCTGTCGCAATACTCCATCAAATATGCTTTCATCTCCGTATGCGCCTCCCCCAGATCCGCAAGCACCGCCTGGAAATTTTCCCGATCCACCGCGCCGATCTCCGTCAGAAAGCGGTAACAGGCAAGTTCGTCGCCGTGCTCTTCCAGCACCACCCGCCAGGTCTCCTCCGTCTCCTGCCCTTTCCTGTGCGCCAGCAGATAAGCGGTAAGCGCCTCCCGGTCCGCCGCCGCCAGAAAACTGTCGTGCAGCAGCCTGCACATGGCAAGCCTGACTTTCCTGCGGCGCTGCTGACCCGTATAGTGATCCAGGTTATTCTCCCTGCTGCCGTAATCCTCCTCGCCGCAAAGGAGCATTTTGGAAAAGCCCTCCGCATCCGGCGTCTCCATCACGGTCCGCAGTCTGGCGTCCCATCCGGCAAACCACGCCGCGCTTCCCGCGCTCTCCGGATCAAACAGATAAAAGGCGTCCATCGCGCACACCGCAGCCGCCATCAGATATGACACATCTGTCATATTTTTATCCTGCGCATCGGTCGATCCGTTCACGATCTGCGCAAGCGAAACGCAGTCACGGAAGATTCCCTGCCCTGATTCCAGCCGTCTGTAGGGCAGCACGATCTTCGTCAGTTTCGCACAGCAGGCAAAAGCCCAGTCGCCGATCTGTAAGATCCCGTCCGGAAGCGCAATCTCCCTTACTGCCTTATTGCTCAGAAACGCCTTTTTGCCGATACGGGTCACAGGCTTTCCCTCGATCTGCGCGGGAACTTCGATCACCGGATCGCGCCCGCGACAGCCCGTGATCTCCGCCGTTTCCCCGTCTGTCCGATACATGAGGCATCCCTGTGCCGTACTCCATTCTCCCTGCTTCACAGCTTCATCTCCCGCTTAAGCGCCTCGATTTTTTCCAGCAGATCGTCGCCGCGCTCCGTCAACATCAGTTCCTCGTTGTGCCGCCTGTAGTCCTCGCTGCCGTAAAGACTGATGAATTTTGCACAGTCCTCCTGTACGGTGCACTCTGTCATCAAAAGCAGCATCTCGTTTCCCGAACCGAACGTGTCTTCCACAAACTGAAAGAGAAAATGCAGCATCTTCTGCACGGTCTCTGTCTTTTCCCGATACGCCGCCACCGCTTCGTTAAACTGCCGCTCGAGCAGGGCAAACGCCTCCCCGCCATTCGCGGCCTCCGCCGTTTTGAGCGTCTTTTCGCAGGAGGAGAGAAAGCGCACCGCCGCCTTGCTCTTCTTTTTGTCCCGCGCGGAGAGCGCACCCGCTTTCCGCAGGGAGTCCATAGCGTTCTGCCGCGCCTCCCTCTGCTTTGTCAGAAGTGCGAGCAGATTTTTCGCATCGCTTTCCGCTGCCTTTGCCTTGAGCGCGCGCAGAGGACCCATCACCTCGTTTAAGATATCGCCGTCCAGAATATTTTCCCGAATCTCCTGTCTGATCTTGTCGATCAGCATCCCCATGAGGGAGAGCCGTTCGTCAAAGTCCGCCTTACGCGCCTTGTCCTTCGCCTGCTCGCTCACCGTCCCGGAAAGGATCTCCTCCGCCCGATAGTCGTTCCGGTATTTCCGATACAGATCGTAGTAGGCGCAGAACTCCTTTACCACCCGTTCATCCCGCAGATACTGCCCAACAAGCGACTCCTCCACCGCGATCCCCTCCTCCTCGTAGAGGATCAGCATCTGCGAGAGATCCTCCCAGCCTCTTGCCGTGACATAGCGTCTGCCTTTCACGGTGGTCTCCACCTGATAGAAATCATCTTTTTTCAGATCCAGATAGTTTAAGATGGCGGCATGGAGACCACGTCCGACCGCGTACTCTTTCCAGACGGAATAGTCCGCCTCCACCGAAAGGATCTTTAAGCGGTCCATCGTCACGATATCAAACTCCCGCACCGACTTATTATACTCCGGCGGATTGCCTGCCGTGACGATGACCCAGCCGTCCGGCACCCGATGTCTGCCGAAGACTTTATACTGTAAAAACTGGAGCATCGAGGGCGCAAGCGTCTCCGAGACGCAGTTGATCTCATCCAGAAACAGGATCCCCTCGCGGATGCCGCTTGCCTCCATCACGTCGTAGATCGAGGCAAGGATCTCGCTCATCGTATATTCCGATACCTCGTATTCTTCCCCGCCGTAGGTTTTGCGCACGATAAAAGGAAGCCCCAGCGCAGACTGTCTGGTGTGGTGGGTCATGGAGTAAGAGACGAGCGCGATCCCGAGCTCCTGCGCGATCTGCTCCATGATCGCCGTCTTGCCGATGCCCGGCGCACCCAAAAGAAAGATCGGCCGCTGCCTGACAACGGGAATGCGGTACTCTCCCTCCTCGTCCTTTTTCAAATAGATCCGCACGGAATCTTTGATATATTCTTTTGCCTCTTTGATATTCATGTTCCGTCCTCCTCCAGATCCTCTTCCTCCAGGACCAGTCTGATTGCCCAGGGCGGCACTTTTGGCGCATTATCGTCCTCCCGTAAGAATACAAACGCCACATCGTAGTCCGGCATGTACTCCGGATAGACGCCGTAACCGTCCGTAAAATAGATCAGACCTTTTAGGTCTGTGAGGTCTCCCTCTTCCCGCAGCTTCTCCACATAGTCAAACACAGGACGAAAATCCGTGGAACCGAAGCCCGTGAGTTTTCCCTGCGCCAAAAACGCATCAAAGTCTTCCTGCGCGGTGATCTTCGTATCCTGCCTGACCTCGCTGTCACACTGTAAAATATGCACATTGATCTTTGTAAAAAAACTCTCCCGCTCCCGCATGATCCCGTAGGTCTTCTGCAAGAAAGTCTGTATGAGTTTTCCCCGACAGGACGCCGAGGTATCCAATGCGATCACAAAATCCCTGATCCGCTTTTCGTCTTTGTACTCGAGCGGCTCCACAAGCGGCATGTTCCCATAATTGGTAAGACCGTAAGTATAATAGATGTAATCAAATTCCTCGTCGCTTGCGCGGATCGACTCGCCCATGACCATAAACCGTTTCAGAAAATCCGTATAATCGTACCGTTCCCGCAGCGTTTCCCGCAGATTCTCCTCTATACGCTCGGCATTGTTCTTCCCCTTGCTGAAACTTTTTAAGTCGGCGCGGATGCGCTCGGCAAGTTTCTTCCACTGTTCGGCAGGAAGTTCCAGCTCCTCGCGCCTGTCCCAGTAGATGTGCTCATCGTAATGACAAAGCCTCCTCCAGTCTTTCAAAGCTTTCTCCGAGGGTTCCTCGATCCTAAAATGTCGGTAAAGCCGCTCCGCTGTCAGAGAGCCTGCCTGCTTTTTTAAGAGTTCCAGACGGCTTCTCAGTTCATCGTCCCCCGGCATTGCCGTAAGATGCAGAGAAAGATCGAGGATCACGCTCTCCACCGCAATATCCGTTGCCAGATCCCACAAACGCGCTTCCGTCTGCTTCGCGCCGAAACCGTGCGAAAAGACACAGTGTAAAAGCGTGTGCAGAAGAAGCCGCGCCCCATACCCCCGGGCATTCTGATACTGCCTAAGTAAAAGCGCCGGATCGTAATAGAGCGCTGCCCCGTCAAACAGATGCGCGCCCGTCTCCTCTCTGCACACCACGGACAGCTTTGCGAGGGCGACGTCCAGAAACCGCAGATTCATCAAAAGCCCGTCATGTGCAAGCGCCATAATCTGCCCCGCGATCTGCCGTATCTGCTGCTTTGTATCCGCACTGTCTGTCTGTTCTCTTTGCATGACAAAACCCCTGCATTACATATTATGTAAACCAATTTTAATGAAGTACAACAGGAAAAGATGCCCCGGATAAAAGAGATAGAAAAACCATTTACAGAAAGTCTGCCCTTTCTTTGCGCGCTGCCCGTTATAGAACCCGAGCACGACCGCGCCCGCCGCAAGGACCCCGAGTGAAGAACAGAGCGCATGACAAAGCGCCAAAAGAAGCGCCTGACCGCCCGACTGCCCACCCAGATAACCCGGTATGTTCAGCACGGCAAAAAACAGCGCGATCCCGAGATAGACCGCCCGCATCCGTCCCTTTTCCTCCCAGTTTCTTGCAAGCAAAAGCGTCAAAAGCGGCGCAATCACGCCCCAGTCGCTCACAGCCGTGACAAGAATCAGCAGGACGCAGAGGATATTTTGCAGAAAATAACTGTCCACCCGCTCCATCACCACCAGGATCATGAAACAGCAGAACAAGGTGAAAAACATATTCAGATTTTGATAGTGAAAGGCGAGGTAATAAGGGATCTGCGACAAAACGGCAAACAAAAAAAGCCTGCCGCCGTACTTTGCCTTGGAGCGGGTATGCAGATAGCCCTCCACCAGAAAATAGCACATCACTGGAGCCGTAAAATAACCGATGTCTTCCAACACTTCATAGAGAAGCGTCCCCCTTGTCAGAAACACATGCGCGATGTGGTTTAAGAGCATGGTGAACATGGCGATATATTTAATCAGATCCCGATTCATCTTCTTTTCCGCATTCATTTCACGATTCGTCTCGCTATTCATTTCGTTCTTCATTGTACAAAAGGATTATAGGCTTTCTCGTGGCCGATCGTCGTGCTCTCCCCGTGACCGGGATATACCTTCGTCTCATCGGGCAGGACGAACAGTTTTTCTTTGACCGATCTGGTCAATGTGCTCATGCTGCCCGTGGCGAGATCCGTCCGCCCGACCGAATCCTGAAAGAGCGTGTCGCCCGCGATCAGGATGCCGTCCTCCTCAAAATAATAGCAGCAGCTTCCCACCGTATGCCCCGGCGTCGCGATCAGCTTACAGGTCATATCCGCGACCGCGATCTCCTCCCCGTCTTTTAAGTAGCGGTCGGGGATCACCGTACAGGGTCTGCCCACCTGATCGGAAACATTCGTCACCGCGTCCTCGCAGAGCGCCTTTTCCGCCTCATAAGCATATAAAGGCGCACCCGTAAGTTCCCGCAGGCGGTTTGCGCCCCAGATATGATCGAAGTGCGCATGCGTCAGAAAGATCGCTTTCACCGCAAAGCCTTTCTCCTGTAATTTTTCGTAGATATAATCCCCCTTGTCCGCGGGGTCAAAAAAAATCACGTCACTTGCACCCTCGCGGTACACAAAATAGCAGTTTGTCTGGCAGATGCCGAGCATCAGCCGCCCGATCTTTAACTTAGGCATACGCTTCTCCTTTATCTGCGTCCTCTATTCATCCTATGCTTCTTAATCCTATGCAATCCTATCCCTATGCTTCCTGCCGATCGCCGGATCATCCTGACGTCCTCTCGATATCAATGATACTCTCGATGGTTCTTAGTTTATCCATGATCCGCTGCAATTCTTCCCTGCCGCTGATCTCGAAACTGACCATGATCGTCGCCGTCCCCTGCTTGTTCACACGGGTGTTTAATGCCAGAATGTCGATGTCCTTCTCCGTGAGCGCACGGGACACATCGGCCAGCAGCCCGTTTCGGTTGTTGGCATAGATGCTGATCTCCACCAGATATTTTCCGCTGCTCTCCTGCGCCTGTTCCTGCTGCCATTCCGCATCGATCAGACGGTTTCTGTCGATTTCCGGCAGATTCATGATATTCAGGCAGTCCGTCCTGTGAATGGAAATGCCCCTGCCCCGCGTCACAAACCCCACGATCTCATCACCCGGCACCGGGCTGCAGCACTTGGAAAAGCGCACCGCCACATCGTGGATGCCCTTGACCACGATACCGCTTGTGCTCTTCTGCAATCTGCCGCGGTTTACCTGAACGCTGTTTTCCACCTCCGCCATGACTTCGGCGTCGGTCATCTCCTTTTTGTGGTCGTTTTCATACATCTCCAGCATCCGGTTTAAGACCTGGCCCTCTTTGAGCGCGCCGTGCCCCACCGCCGCCAGCACCGATTCCCAATCCTGAAAACCGTATTTGCGCATAACGGCTTCCTGATATTTCGGCACCAGCACATCCTGCGCATTGATGCTCTTTGCCTTACAGTAGCCTGCGATCAGTTCCTTGCCCTTGACGATATTTTCTTCTTTCAGTTCATGCTTGAACCACTGGTTGATCTTATTTTTTGCCTGCGTACTCTTGACGACATTCAGCCAGTCACGGCTCGGACCTTTCGAGTTCTGGGAGGTCATGATCTCCACCCGGTCGCCGTTTTTGATCTCGTAGTCGATATTGACAAGCTTGCCGTTTACCCGCGCGCCGATCATCTTATTGCCAACCGCACTGTGGACGCTGTAGGCAAAGTCGATCGGCGTACTCCCTGCCGGGAGACTCTTCACATCCCCCGTCGGCGTGAAGCAGTATACATTGTCGGCAAACAGATTCAGATCGTTTTTCAGGAGATTCATAAACTCCTTATTATCTGATAAATCCTGCTGCCATTCCAAAATCTGCCGCAGCCAGACCAGTTTTTCCTCCTCCTGCGTCTCCACTTTTTTCCCGTCGGAGGCTTCCTTATACTTCCAATGCGCCGCGATGCCGTACTCTGCCGCCTTGTGCATCTCGTAAGTGCGGATCTGGATCTCAAAAGGCTGCCCGCTCGCGCCGATCAGCGTGGTGTGCAGGGACTGATACATATTCGCTTTCGGCATGGCGATATAGTCCTTGAAACGGCCGGGGATCGGCTTATACATCTCATGGATCACGCCCAGACACGCATAACAGTCCTTGATCGAATCCACGATGATACGCACCGCAAACAGATCGTAGATCTGGTCAATGGACTTATTCTGGTTCTTCATCTTCTTGTAAATGCTGAAAAAGTGCTTGATACGGCCGTCGATCTGCGCTTCGATGCCCGCATTTTTGATGTGGACGCTCACCTCGTCCACGATGGTCTGAATGTAACGCTCCCGCTCGCTCTTTCTGATCGAGATCTTATCCACCAGATCGTAGTACGCTTCCGGCTCCAGATATTTTAACGAAAGGTCGTCTAATTCTACTTTTATTTTCGATATTCCAAGTCTCTGCGCAATGGGAGAATAGATATCCAGCGTCTCTCTGGCGATCTCCTGCTGTTTCTCCGGACGCATATGCTGTAACGTCCGCATATTGTGAAGACGGTCCGCCAGCTTGATCAGAATGACACGGATATCCTTTGCCATAGCAAGGAACATCTTGCGCAGATTTTCCGCCTGCCGTTCCAGTTTTTCCGTATCTCTGTCCTGATAGCTGTGCTCCCCGTGAAAATTCAACTTGTCGAGTTTCGTGACGCCGTCCACCAAAAGCGCGACGTCCTCGCCGAACTGCTTCTCGATCTCCTCGTCCGTCATCACGGTATCTTCCACCACATCGTGCAGAAGCCCCGCGACGATCGTCTCCTTATCCAGTTCCAGATCCGCGAGGATGATCGCGACGCACAGCGGATGGATGATGTAAGGCTCTCCGGATTTGCGCACCTGCCCCGCATGGGCGTCGGAAGCGACCTGATACGCTTTCCGCATCAGACTGATATCCGTCGAAGGGTGATATTTGCGCACGCGAAGAACAAGTTCCTCATAAAGCTGTCCGGGACTCTGAAATTCTTCAATGGATTCGATTCTGCCGTCGTCAATGACCAGCTCTGTCTTTTCTTCTGTCGTCATACGCTCACCGGGATTCCAATGGATTACATAAAATCTATTTTACGCCATTATCCTATTATTTGCAAGACAAGTCGAAAATATTTCTCGGAATTGACCGTGCCGCCGGTCTGTGATAAGCTGTTTCTATGATTGTCATCATGGAATGATCGGAGAATGCTATGAAATGATACGCCGCGCAACGATACAGGACGCTTCCAGGATCGCGGAGATCCTGGTGTTTACCAAACGCATGAATTACAGGAGGATTTTTCAGAACGATCAGGTGTCTTTCGGCGAAATCCAGGTCTATCCGCTGGCAAGGGGATATCTCGAAAATCCGGAGAGACTCTCGCAGATCTGGGTTTACGATGACGCCTTTGTCAAAGGGATGCTCCATATAGAGGACAACCAAATCTCCGAACTGTATGTGGATTCCTTTTTTGAAAATCAGGGAATCGGCGGGAAACTGCTTCAATTTGCCGTCAGGGAAAAACATTGCCGCCGTCTGTGGGTGCTTGAAAAAAATACAGACGCTATCCGGTTCTATGAAAAACACGGGTTTTCGCTTACGGGTGTAAGAGCGCCGGAGGCGGGCACCGCGGAGTATATTGTGGAGATGGCGCTTGATCGCGCATCATCCCGCCGGAAGTAAGACCCGCACCGTAAAAATCCCCTCTTTCAGTTCCGCACAGGCGTCCCCGCCCATCTTCTGCGCAAACCGTTTCACAATGGCAAGTCCCAGCCCTGTCGTCCTGCGCGATCTCGACCGATCCGTCGTATAAAAGCGGTCAAAAATCCGTTCCATATCCTCGTCTTCAATGCTGTCCGTCTGGTTCGACACGGCAAGTTCCGCCATCTCTCCCTCCTTTTTCAGAGAGAAGACATATCCGCCCGCTCCGTGTACGAGCGCGTTTCGGATCAGATTTTCCAAAATGCGTTTTACGCCGTGTTCGTCGGCAAGAACATAACACGGCGCATCGCAGCCCAGAATCTTTGGCTCAAAACCCGCCGCCGCAAAATCCTCGTAGAACATCGACAAGGTGTCTTCCAGCAGATTCGTGAGATTGATCCGCTCCTTTTCCACGGCGATCTCGTCCGCCTCGATTCGCGCATATTCAAACAACTGCGTCAGCATATCCGTCACGTCGTCGATGCGCCGTTCGATATTGGCAAGATAAGCGCGCCCTCTGTCCGCCTCCGGCTCTTTCTCCCCAAGGAGCATCTGGATATAGCCTTTCGCGCTGGTGAGGGGCGTGCGGATATCGTGGGAAATACTCACGATGCTCTCCCGATAACTTCTGTTCTCCCGCCGAAGCGCCGCCTCGTTGTTCCGGTGAAGCTGCACCGTGCGGTTTATTTCGCTCACCAGCGCCTCCGTTTTTCCCACGCGGCAGCAGGAGGACAGCCGATAATTCGTATCCTCCTGCGCAAGCAGATCCGTCTGCGACAGCAGATGATCGATCTGCCGCCTGTATTTCCATACCCGCCATGCCAGCGCGAGCACGGCTAACGCCAGTATCCCCGCCAATCCGTATATCATACGATGATCCCCCTGCCGTCAACTGCGGATTTTCTCCGCCGCTTTCTGCCTTTACCGCTCCACATATCCATATTCTTTCCGCTTTCTACCTGACGTCCCGTTTTTCAAAACAAAACAATCCCGCCAGCATGGATCCCACCAGCCAGAAAGCCGTACCGCTCCCCGACTCCCCGACAAACTGCATCGGGATATCCCGCACCGGACAGCTTGCGATGATCGTTCCGATCCAGTACCACGACGCCCCGTCCCAGATCAGATTCAGACTGTCTATCAGGACGGTGACAAATATCATGATGCCGAGCGTAGAGATTAGGATGCCTGCCGCCATATTCCTTACCAGCGTGCAGGCAAAAACGATCACGGCGGTATAGGCTGTCAGATACAGCATATTCAGGGCAAGATAGACGCCGAAATCATGGAAAAAGACCGCATCCAGTTCTCCCGTCCCCTGAAAAAGAACGCCTATCAAAAGCACCGCAGTCGCCGTCAGCAGATAGAGCAACGCCGCGCCAAACTCCGCCACCAGAAATTTTGCCAGAAACACGTTCTTTCTCGGATACCCCTTCCCCACAAAGTTCGCCGCCATGCCGCTGCTGTACTCGCTCAGGACAAAATAGCTGACAAAGATCGTCACAAAAATGATCGCGTTCGTATTGGCAAACATCGAATGAAGCACCTCCAGAATGCCAAAATGCGCAAGTATCTCCTCCGCCAGCTCCCCCTGTTCTCCCCTTACACCCAGATTCCTTTCCGCCCACATATTCGAGGCAAACATCACAAATGTCATAAAAACCGTCAGCGCCGCCATCAGGCGGAAACACAGACTTTTCTTCCATTTATAAAATTCCGCATACAACAGATTTCCCATGATCACGCCCTCCCCTCTCCGGTCAGTTCCATAAAGTAGCCCTCCAGATCCTGCCCTGCCTGATAACTCTCCCGGATCTCGACGCCGGACTCCATCAATACATGATTGATCTGCGTCATCTCCTCCAGCCGTTCAAAGATACGGATCACGGACGGTTCCGGCACGTCAAATTCCCGGATATGCAGTTTTTCTTCCAGCACATGGACTGCCGCTTCCGTGCGGTCCACCACCAGTTTCTGGCAGCGGCGGCACCGCCTGTCCAGCTCCGCCCTGTCAAACTCATCCACCAGCTCGCCGTTTTTGATGACGCCGTAAGCTGTGGCGATCTTTGACAGTTCGCCCAGAATGTGGCTGGATATGATCATGGTGATATTTTTCTCTCTGTTTAACTGCATGAGCAGTTCCCGGATCTGCACGATCCCCATAGGGTCCAGTCCGTTGATCGGTTCATCCAGAATGAGCAGATCGGGGCTGCGCATCAGCGCCGCCGCGATCCCCAGCCGCTGTTTCATACCCAGGGAAAACTTTCCGGTCTTTTTCTTTCCGGTATCTTCCAAGCCCATCAGGCAGAGCATTTCTTCCACGATGCCTTTGTCCGGAATGCCGTAGGCGCGCCGCAGCACCTCCAGATTCTCCGCGGCAGTCATCCCCTTATACAACGCCGGTTCCTCGATCAGTGTGCCGACACGCATCCGCTGCCTGTCCACGTCATCGCTGCCAAACAGCTCGATCGTCCCCGCATCGGGCGCCGCCAGCCCTGCGACCATCTTCATGAAAGTCGATTTTCCGGCGCCGTTTTTTCCGATGAATCCATAGATATCGCCCTTGCGCACATGGAGATCTACGGCGTTCACCGCTCTCTGCTTCCCGTAAATCTTTGTGAGTTTTGTTGTCTGTAAGACATATTCCTGACTCATTTTTACCTCCCTGTCGGAGCGTTTTTTGCGAAGACACGCGAGCAGAATTTCAAATTCTGCTCTGCGACTTCGAGTTTGTGACTCCGGCACAAACTCGCGATTGAAAAATAAGGTCATCAGACTTATTTTTCAATCCTGCCTCCTCCTGTTGTTTGTTTTACAATTTCAGTCTAGCAGGGAGTTTTTTAGAAACATTAGGAAAAGGTTAAAGAAATCATAAAGTTTTCATCTTGAACCCGATGCCCCAGACCGTCTGGATATAAGTCTCCTCCGGATTCAGGCGCGCAAGTTTCTGCCGGATATTGCTGATATGCACGTTGACCGCATTGTCCTCGCCCACAAATTCCTCGTTCCACACGGACTCATAGATATTGTGTTTGGTAAAGACTTTATTGGGATTTGACATCAGAAGTTCCAGGATCAGAAACTCCCGTCTGGTAAACGCCGCTTCCTGCCCGGATACCGTGACGCGGTATTCGTCCGGTTCGATCACGATATCCTTAAAGACAAGTGTTCCGCTCTGTCTGTCACCGCCGTTTTCTCTGCCGCTTTTGCGCAGCGCCACCTCCAGCCGCGCCAGCAGTTCCTCCGTGTCGAACGGTTTCACGATATAATCGTCCGCGCCCGCCCGCAGCAGTTCCACCCGCGTCTGCACGTCTTCCCTTGCGGAAGCAACGATCACAGGCAGGGCGGGGTCGCGCTCTTTGATCTTTTGCAGCAGTTCCTCGCCTGTCATGCCCGGCAGCATCAGATCGAGGATCACCGCCTGCGGGGTCTGCTTTTCCAGATAGAGCAGCGCCTCCGTTCCGGAGTATGCCGACTGCGTTTTGTAGTCATTCTTTTGCAAGAGCGTACGGAGCATTTGATTGATCTCGTTGTCATCTTCCACGATGAGGATGTAGTTTGGCATGGCGGACTCCCTCCGGCTTTTCTTTTTATATCGGAGTCATTCGACCGATTTAAGAGATTCTGTCATGCTGATTTTTTTCAATTTGATCCGCATAACGATCTGTACAAGCAATGCGAAAACAATCGTGATTGCAATACTAAACAGATAGCTGTACCACATGATCCGGCTGTCAAAACAGATCCCGTCCGGCTTGATCTGCTCCATCACAAAAGCGTGGAGAAAACGTCCGAACAAAAGCCCCAATAAAGCGCCCGCGGCGGTCAGCATATTAACCTCGCGGAATATATATGCCGCGGACTCATGATTGAAAAATCCCAACACCTTGATGGTTGCGATTTCCCGTATCCGCTCCCCGATATTGATGTT
>JAMPCE010000062.1 GCA_023666335.1 bacterium | reverse complement strand
AATTGAAAGAGATTGAAGCCGAGGTCATGCAGTTAGCGTAACCAACAATTTAATACCAAAATAACAGTGTTAGGACACATAGAAAATAAAAAGTCTATATGTCCTTTTTGTATGTAATGGAGCAGAGAATGAAGAAAGCAGACAGCAATTTGTATTGCGGGAGTGCTTGAAAACATTGGATTTTCGGGCATTTTTTAATTTCTTTCATTATGTCCTTGACAAATCGTTCTGAACGAAATACTGCCCCCTGACGCTCTCCCATAATTTGTTTTTATCACCCATTGACAGGCGAGTTAGTTAATGCTAACATATCAATGATCAAATTTTTCACAGAAAGAAGGAAATCCTATGGAACAGAAAAAGAATTGGCGCAATGCGCTGTTATTCGGCTTTATCACATTATTTCTCTGCGGGATCGGCGACTGGCTGATCGGCTACGAACCGCAGGGCGGTCAGGAACTGATCTTCGGCATCACCAACACGAAGATCACGGAAGTGCCCTCCTGGTTTTATGTGGCGTCTATGGTGTTCGGCGTCCTTTCCGCTTTCGGCTGCCGCGCATTTGCCCCGGTAATGATAGAGATCCTGGAGGCGCTTTCAGTCGATCGCAGCACGAAAGCCTATAAGGGGTTCCGCTTTGGACTGTCCACCGCGCCGCTGATGTTTATCTCTTTCCACACCGCGTGCTGTATCGCCCTGCTGCTGATCCAGGCGGCGCTCAGAGCAGGCGTGTCGGAAGCGGCTGCCAACAGCGTATTCCTGCTGCCGACGGCGGTTTCCATCATCCCCTTTACGATCTGGTGCTTCGTTGTTGATATTCCGGTGACAGTCTGTTTTATCATTCTGCTCTTTCAGGGGAAACTCGGACTGCCGAAATGGGCGCTTCTTTGCAGCCCGCTCGGCATGAGCATATTTATGAAGATCATCGCTGCGATTCTGCTCGCTTCCGGGCTCGGACGGTTTGCGTTCCTGACCGCCTGCGGCGAATCCTGGGGATACGCGTTTATGTGTCTTGCCTTTCTGGCAGTCACGAAGAGGCTTTCCGGCGAAACTGCTTCGGCGTAACGCCCTTATACTTCTTAAAACTTTTAATAAAATGGCTGCAATCGGAAAAGCCCGTTTCCTGGCTGATATAATTCAGGTCGAAATCGGTAAAGAGCAGAAATTCTTCCGCCTTATAAAGGCGCATCCGCTCGATATACTGCTTGCAGCTCATGCCGTACTGCTCCCGAAATTTTTTCGCAAAGCAGGAATAGCTTAACCCGCACTGTTCCGCGAGATCCGCGACCCGCAGATTTTCGGACAAAAGACGGTCGATATACTCGGTGATATTGTCGATCGCGCAGTCTTCTGTCTGCGGGATCCGGCGGGTATCGATCGTCATGCCGCGGGCAAGCCAAAAGCGCACGATATTCATCAGCAGTTCATATAAATAGGACTGTAGAACAAGATCCCTGCCATACTGATAATCGGTAAATTCCGCAAGGCACGCCGACCAGATTCTGCCGCAGGCAAGCTTTTCGGATTCGGCTCTGTCAAACAGAATCTGCATTCCCTTTTTTTCGGCATATCGGAAAATACTTCCCAGTTTCGGCGCATACGCAGGCGTAAGATTCAATCTGTTGATATCAAATTTCAACACCGCGTATTTCGGGCGGCTTTCATCCGCGGAATAAATGGAATGCACCGCAGACGGATGAAAAAGGATCGTTTCCCCTGTATGTAATGTATAGGAACGATCCCCGCAGCGCATTTTGGCGCTGCCGTCAAGCATATAGATAAACTCTGCAAAGTAATGCCAATGCGGTCTCACGGGGAACTCCTCCCGCGCCGCATCGAACACAAAACACTCGATCGGCATGTGCAGGGAATCGCTCTTTTCAAACAGTCCGCTCACGGCGACACCTCCGAAATAGATTTTTACCATTTTTTCAGTATAAATATTATAGCACGCCGCGCGATAAAATGCTGTACTTAATTGTGAATTTTACCGTTTCGGAGAATGCCATGAAGACGCAAGCAGAACAAAAAGAGCATATTTTTGCACAAAAACTCACGAGCGGCGCCGTCATCGACGAGGACGTCCTGCTGGAAAGTTTCCGCAGGAACGAAGATCACAGCCTCAAAATACTGATCGGCCTTTACAGGGGTCAATATTTGAAACTGTTTTTGTCGGTGCTGATGTTTGCGATAAAGCACACGCCCGTATGGGCTTTGCCGATCGTTACCGCAAACATTATCAACGCGGCGACCGGCTCCGTCAAAAATGCAGCGGGAACGATCCTCCTAAATGCTTCGGTCATGATCGTTCTGGTGCTCCAGAATCTGCTGACCAATTATCTGCATACCTATTTTTATGCAAAGGTTGTGCGAAACGTCGAATGCGGCCTGCGAAGCTCCATGATCCGCAAATTGCAGCAGCTTTCGATCACCTACCACAACGAAATGCAGTCGGGCAGACTGCAATCAAAGATCATGCGCGATGTGGAACAGATCGAAAATCTTTCGTCGCAGATCTTTATTTCGGTACTCAGCATCATCCTGAACGTTATCGTGTCCCTGACCGTTGTGCTGCATTCCTCCTTTACGGTATTTCTGTTCTTCGCGGCCTCCATCCCCGTCGCGGTCCTGATCCGGAATGCGTTCAAAAAGACCATCAATACCCGCAACCGCAATTTCCGTCGGGAAATGGAAGAAACCTCCGTCAAGGTCATGGAAATGGTGGAGCTCATCCCCGTCACCCGCGCCCACGCGCTGGAAGAGACAGAGACGAAAAAGCTGGATTCCCAATTAAAAAACGTTGCGGAACACGGCTTTAAGCTGGATATGATTCAATCCTTTTTCGGCTCGGTAAGCTGGGCTTCGTTCCAGATCTTTCAGGTGATCTGCCTCGCCTTTACGGGCTGGCTCGCCGTGCAGGGAAAAATTCTTCCCGGCGACGTCGTCATGTACCAGACGTATTTTGGAACGATCGTCAATCAGGTGAGCGGCGTCGTGACGCTCATCCCGATCATCTCCAAAGGGCTGGAATCGGTCAATTCGGTGGGCGATATTCTGATGAGCGCAGATATCGAGGACACGGGAAACAAAAAGAAGATCAAACAAGTGGCTGGCAATATCACTTTCCAAAACGTAAATTTCCGCTTCAAGGATGCGGAATTTCCGGTGATAAACGATCTGTGCCTTTCCATCAAAAAAGGGGAGACTGTCGCTTTCGTAGGCGCGTCGGGCGCAGGAAAGACCACCCTGATGAATCTCGTGATCGGATTTCTCCGGCCAAACTCCGGACAGATCCTGATCGACGGCAAAAATCTGAACGACATCGACCTGCAAAGCTACCGCCGCCATATCTCCGTCGTGCCGCAGACGCCGATCTTATTTACGGGAACGATTCGGGAAAACATCACCTACGGTTCGGAACATATCAGCGACGATTTTCTGAATAAAATGATCGACGCCGCCAATCTCAGGGATCTGATCGACTCGCTTCCCGACGGGCTTGATACCAAAATCACCGAGCACGGCGCCAACCTTTCGGGCGGTCAGAGACAGCGGGTCTCCATCGCGAGGGCTTTTGTGAGAGACCCGAAGATCCTGATCCTTGACGAAGCGACATCGGCGCTTGACACCGTGTCCGAAAAGAAGATTCAGGACAGCATCGAAAAGCTGGTGAAAGACAGAACGACCCTCATTGTCGCCCACCGCCTGTCCACCATCCGCAACGCGGATAAGATCGCGGTGATCGGCGACGGCGGCATGCTGGAATTCGGTACATACGACGAGCTCATGGAAAAGCAGGGGGAATTTTATCATCTGCGGTCACTACAGTTTTAACATCATCATAAAAAGGAGAAAACACATGAATCACACAAATCGCAAAAGTCCCTTTTCTATCTTTGTAAATCAGGCAGGATATTACCCCGACAGCGCAAAAACAGCTGTCATGAACTTTCCCTGCGAAACGTTCCGGATCGTCACGCCGGACGGTGTATGCCGCTATGAGGGAAAGGCGGAACCTTTCGGGCATGACGCAAATTCCGGAGACGACGTGTATCGGGGCGACTTTTCCGATTTTTCGACAGAGGGAACTTACCGCATCATTTCCGGCAATGAGACGTCCGCACAGTTCCAGATTTCAGAACATGTGTTCGACAGGCTTTTTTGTGACATTTCCAAAGCCTTTTATTATCTGCGCTGCGGCTGCGGTCTGGAGGAAAAATACGCCGGCGTTTATCGGCACGGAACATGCCACACCGCTCCCGCGCTGCTCTATTCGGACAAAAAGACGGAAATGGACGTGACGGGCGGCTGGCACGACGCCGGAGATTACGGCAGATATGTTACGCCGGGTTCCTGCGCGGCGGCGCATCTTCTGTACGCCTACAAAATGTTTCCGGCGGTATTTGAGGACCTGCGGTTTGGCATCCCCGAAAGCGATCTGCCCGATCTTCTTGCAGAATGCCGCTGCGAACTGGAATGGCTGATGAAAATGCAGCGGGCGGACGGCGGCGTTTACCACAAAGCCACCACCGAACGGCACGCGCCTTTCGTTATGCCGGAGGAGGACACGGATCCCCTTTACGTTTTTGCGATCTCCTCCTCGGCGACGGCGGACTGCGGCGCGGTATGCGCGCTTGCGAGCGGAATTTACGCGCGCTACGACAGGGATTTTGCAAAAAGACTGAAAGAGACAGCCGAAAAGTCCTGTCAATGGTTTGAAAACCACCCCGAATTTATCGGTTTTGACAATCCCGAAAACTGTAACACGGGCTGCTACGGCGAAGAGGACGATCTCTCCAACCGTTTCTGGCTGTACGCGGAACTGTATGCCCTGACAGGGGAAGCGCAATACCATTCCAAAATGAAAGAAGCGCTTGCCGCGGATTTTCCGCTGACTGCGATGGGCTACTCCGAAATGGGCGGACTGGGCGCGCTGGCATATCTTTTGTGCGATTTTGAGAAAGACGCCGCGCTTGCAGAACGTTTCCGAAAGAATTTCCGAGACGAGGCAAAACGGCTGAAAAACGCCGCCGACGCCTGCGGATACGGCTGCGCGATGGAAGAAGAAGATTTCGTCTGGGGCAGTAACATGGTACTGCTTGCGCACGGCATGGTATTTGCCGTCTGCGATTACCTTGAAAAGACGGATGCTTATAAAAATTACACAATCGCGCAGATGGATTATCTCCTCGGCGTCAATCCCACAGGGTACAGTTACGTTACGGGAAACGGCGAATTTTGCTGCAATTACCCACACCTGCGCCCTGCACACGCAGACGGTGTCGAAGCGTGCATCCCCGGCATGGTGAGCGGCGGCCCGAACCGTGTCCCCTGCGATCCGGACGCGGAACTTCTGATCCCGCAAGGCACGCCGCCCATGAAATGCTATGCCGACGACGTGGGCTGCTATTCGTTAAATGAGATAACAATCTACTGGAATTCTCCCGCAGTCTTTGTGCTGGGATATCTGTACGCGTGCAAGTAACATCAATCAACGACAGGGAGTGCCTTCTATGGAATGGATCTGGTATATCATCGCAGCTTTGGGAGCAGGGATCGGCACAGGTCTGGCGGGACTTTCCGCCGCCACCGTTATGGTGCCGATCCTCATCGTGCTATGTCCGTCCTTTGCCGGAGAAACAGGCGCGTATCACGCGACGGCAATCGCTCTGGCGTCCGATATCCTCGGCTCCGCCGTCACGACCGCCATCTATATCCGCCATAAAAACATCGACCTGAAACGCGGCTGGATCATGCTCACCTGCATTGTCGGCATGTGCATCGCAGGCAGTTTTGCGGCATGGTCCGCCGGAAATGTCGTACTCGGCAGCTTCTCGCTGTTTTTGACCTTTTTTATCGGCATCCGCTTTCTGCTGAAGCCGGATACGGAGCGGGAAGAGACCGTCCAGAAAGGCGCGGGACTCGACCGAAAAGGCATTGCCGTTTCCCTGTTCTTCGGTCTGACGATCGGCTTTGGCACAGGCTTTGTCGGCTCGGGCGGCGGCATGATGATGCTGGTGGTGTTTACCGCATTTTTAGGCATGAGCCGCAAACCCGCTGTCGGCACCAGCACCTTTATCATGACCTTTACCGCGCTGATCGCCTCCGTCAGTCATATGATGATCGACCCTACCATCCTTTTGGAACGCCTAGATGTGCTGCTGGTCTGCATCCTGACAACGACCATTGCCTCCATCGTCTCCGCTCAGTTTGCCAATAAGGTCAATAACCGTACCGTCGGTCTCGCGACCGGCGCGATCCTGACGGTTCTCGGCGCGGTCCTGCTGGTTCTGCGTTTCTTTCTCATACCGATGTGACTTTCCAGCCGACCGCCAGTTCGCGGGCTTCCACGAACCGCTTATAAATGCCGTCCTGACGCATGAGTTCCTCGTGTTTTCCCTGTTCCGCGATCCTGCCCCGATCGACTACAAGGATCTGGTCGGCGTTTCGCACGGTTTTCAAACGGTGGGCGATCATCAGGATCGTCTTCTCTCTGGTCAGCGCGTCGATTGCCGCCACCAGCTCCCTCTCGTTCTCCGGATCGACATTTGCGGTCGCCTCATCCAGAATAATGATCGGCGCGTCCTTCATGATCGCGCGGGCAATGGAGATCCGCTGTTTTTCCCCGCCGGAAAGGGATGCGCCGCCCTCTCCGATCTTTGTCTCGTACCCCTCCGGCAGCCGCATGATGAACTCATGACAACAGGCTGCTTTTGCCGCCACGATCACCCGCTCCATGCTCGCTTCCGGCTGGCCGAAACGGATATTGTTGGCTATGGTATCCTGAAACAGATAGACGTTTTGGAATACGAAACTGAAATTCTGCATCAGACTGTCATAGCTGTAATCTTTCACATCGATGCCGCCCAGCTTCACGCTGCCCTCCTGTACATCCCAAAACCGCGAGATCAGATGACACAGCGTCGTCTTTCCGCCGCCGCTCGGTCCGACGATGGCAGTCGTCGTCTTCTCCGGAATATGCACGGAGATCCCGTCGATGATTTTCCGCTTCTCATAGGAGAAACCGATCGTTTCCACATCGATATCAAAATGCTGCGGCGCAACTTCCCTGCCGTTGATATCCATCGGCTCCAAGTCAAGGATTTCCTGCGCCTGATCCACACTGAGATCGACAGCTCGCAGCAGGGCGGAATAATTTCCGGCGCTGTCGAGACTCGCATAGATCAGGAAAGAGCTGATCAGCATGACGATGCAGGTCAGAAGTTCCATGCTCCCGTCAAAATAAAAGCGCAGGGACAGCACGCACATGACGACCCCCGTCATCTTCGTGACAAAGTTCTGTATGGTCATGTAAGGGATAAACCGAAACTCCATCTTTGTATTGACCGCCACACTTTCATCAATGGCGGCTTTTAATTTTTCACTTCTTTCTCCTGTCAGTTGGTAGGCTTTCACTTCCGAAATGCCCTGAATGTATTCCAGCACTTTCTCCACCAGCCCGGTATCGGCGGCAATCTTTTTCGGCGCCATCTCGCCGGAAGCTTTCTGCAATCCGCTGTTTACCAGAAAAAACAGGAGCAGCCCCGCCAAAACCGTCAGGCCGATCCGCCAGTCATAAACAAACAGCATCGCCGCGATCAGCGCGGTCGTCAGAATGCCGGAAGTCGTCATCATCACCACGCGGGTCGCGATATTGGCCAGATTTTCCATAGTGTTCGTCGTCACGGAAGTGATGTAGCCAAGGCTGTTACGATTAAAGTATCCCATCGGCAGATAGCGGAGATGTTCCGCGATCTCGATCCGCTTACCCGCACAGGTATCATACCCCGCTTCCGTCTGTAACATGGTAGCGCGGTATTTTACCACGGAACCGCCTGCGATGCTGACCAGCATGATGACAAAGCTTGTCAGAACGGTTTCGTTCGTCACACTCCCCTCTATGACCGCGCCCAGCATGACCGCGATCGCCGGAATCCTTAAGGCTTCAAAAAAGGCAAGCAGGACGCCGAACGCCACGGACAGATAAAACTTCTTTTTATTTTCACCGCCGCAGAAATCAAAGAATTTTCGTAAAATCTCAAGCATATGCCGTCCCTCCTGTCTCCTCGCCGTCATCCGCCCTGTCTTTCACCGATATATGCGCCTCCCACATATCCCGATACAGACCGTTTTCCTTTAAAAGTTCCTCATGCGTGCCCTGCGCATCCAGTTTTCCGTCGCTGATCACAAAGATGCGGTCGGAATCCGCGATGGTAGAAAGCCGGTGTGCGATCACCAATAATGTTTTGCCCTGTACCAGCTTCGCCACCGCCGATTGGATGACCGCCTCATTCTCCGGATCGGTGTAAGCAGTCGCCTCGTCTAAGATCACGATCGGCGCATCTTTCAACATCGCGCGGGCAATGGCGATGCGCTGGCGTTCCCCGCCCGAAAGATGGCTGCCTGCGCCGCCCGCGATCGTATCATAGCCTTTTTCCAGCCCCATGATAAATTCGTGGCACCCGCTGCGCCTTGCGGCTTCTTCCACCTCCGCGTCCGTCGCGCCTTTTCTCCCCATGCGGATATTCTCGCGGACCGTATCGTCAAACAGGTAATTGTCCTGCGAAACATAAGCCACCAGCCGATGATATTCCTCCAGCGGTATATTTCGGATGTCCACGCCGCCCACGAAAATGCTCCCGCCATCCACATCCCACAGGGACGCTATCAGCTTTGCCAGCGTCGATTTCCCGGAACCGGAAGGGCCTACGACGGCATTCACGGTTCCTTCTCTGATTTCCAGACTGACGCCATGAAGCACTTCCTTTTCGTGATAACCGAAGCGGATATTTCCCACTTTGATGTCGTAATGCTTGGGCAGCCTGCCCGCCTTCTCCGGCCTTTGCAGCTCCGGCTGTGTCAGAATGTCGGTCACTTCGCCGATGATCGATTGTACCTGACGCAGATCGTCATTGTAAGACATACAGGTGATGAGCGGCGCGATCAGCCCTACCGAGATCAGGATGATCAGAATAAAATCCGCCGAAGACAGGCTGCCGTTTTTGATAAGCATGCCGCCGATCGGCAGGACAGAGACCATCGTACTCGGCATGACTAACATCGCGATCGTAAACGGCACATTGCAGCTCCGCATCCAGTCTACAAAGCAGGCGGAACCCTCTTTCGCCGCCGTGACAAACCGCTCGTAAGAACTCTTCGCCTTGCCGAATGCCTTGATCACCTCGATCCCGTTTATGTATTCCACCGCCACATCGTTGAGCGCCTTTGTCTTGACGATCGTATTCTGATAATATTTCTCATACCCGATCAGCATCCCCATATAGCAGAGCATCCCCAGCGGTATGGTCGCGAGCGCCGCAAGCGCCATACGCCAGTCGATCGTAAACAGATAGATTACGAGCACCGCAGGCGCAAGCAGATTGGATGTAAATTCCGGCAGGATATGCGCAAGCGTCACTTCTATGCTGTCCACCCGCTCCACGATGGTGTTTTTCAAACCGCCGGACGGCATATCCAGAACCGTTCCCAACGGCAGGCGCGCCAGTTTATCCAGCAGACGTTTCCGGATGTTCCCCAGGACATAAAACGTCGCCTTGTGGGAAAAAGCCGTTGAGACCGCGTGAAATACCACCTTACCCGTCCAAAAAAGCGCCATCCAAAGACAGTCCGCCATATAGGCGGATATCTCCCGCTCTCCTTCTACCAGCCGGCGGATCATATCTCCCATGATCAAAAACGGCATGACGGCGCACAGCACGCCCACAGCCGCCGTCACCACACTGGCAGCATACAATACTTTCCGCTCTGCGGCAAATTCAAAGATCCAGCTCCAGGCTGAACGCACTTTTTCTTTTTTCAATCCGCTCACTCTCCTTTCACGGCTTACGATTCCGATCCGTCATAAGCCGTTTCAAATACTTGATGCTGTTCCCTATCCTTTTTAGTTAGTTTTTACTAACCAATAGACACAATCATCTTCCGCCGCCTTATTTCCTCACCGCCGGATCAGTTACAGCACGTTCTGACTTCCTCCGCCCAGCGCTCGGGATAGCAGACCAACAGTTCCTCGTGCTGCAGCTCGTGCCGCCGGATATCCGGATCCTTAAAATGCGCATGATACCGTTTCAGATATTCCTCGCCCATCTTGACGGCGTAAAAAACATGTACGGTCGTACCCTGCCGGCTGATGCCGTTTTCAAGCGGTGTGGCCAGATCCGAATAGAACTGGTTCCTGATGCTTTCCCGTTTTACAAAAGACATCCGGGTGCTTCCCACGCCGAACAAATCGAGCATCTTATCATAATACTGCCGATCCTCCGTCGGCATTTTGTCCATCTTGCGCTGCATAAATCCCGGCAGTTTTCCCTTACGGAACATCCCTAACAGGATCACGGCGATCAGCCAGCTCTTAAACTTTGCGGAAAGCCCGGTTTCCTGATCCAGATCGGAACTGCCTAGAATGGCGTGGCTGATCTCAATGTTTCCCCGCTGCACCAGCAGACCGACAAAACTCCCGCCCAGTGAGCATCCGTAAACGGCATGTATCTTACCGCCGCAGTTCTTTCGGATATAGCTTTCCATTTTTTCCGTTTCCGTCTGCATATCCCGGAATACCGTGTCTTCCGTTTCGTCAAAACCGTCATAGGACACGCAGACGACCCGAAAGTCCTCCTGCAGCAGAGGAACCACCGCTTCAAAATTTGTCTTCCAGTGACAGCAGGTTCCCGGCAGCAAAAAAATGACCGGCTTCTCCTCGTTTCCGAATTCGTAAAATTTCATAATCTCTCTCCCTTTGGCACATCTTTCGATTCTTAGTTAGTTTTTACTAACCACCGTACAAAACAGAACGGCTGCCATTTGGTTAGCAACCGCTAACTACATTCAGTATACTCCGCCGGCATGCACTTGTCAAGCAGGCGCACACTTTCCGCCATATCCGTATTGATGCCGACCGCTCTGTCCCCGAAACGTTCCGGTACGACCGTCTCATTTTTATTCCTTAATGATATCCAATTCAACCAAATTAATGCCGACGGATGACAAAATAACTTTCAACTCAATATAACGCCTCTTCATTTTTTTATATGCGTTTGATTCCTTATCACATTCTATCATATAATCTTGAAGCCTCGAAAATTCTTCGACGGATATTTTTATCATTTCCTGCTCTGTCATATGATTGCACCTCCCATCTATTTATGATTTCATCATACACCTATTTTTCCCTAAAAACAAGCACGTTAAAATCCGGGATAAATTCTTTCAAGTTTCTTTACAGCAAACATGGCTGCCCGACAAGCAGGCAGCCATGTTCTACTTCTTTTGTACCGATTCGTGAGAATCGCTTTCCCCAAACCGTCAGCTCTCTGTATTTCTCGTATCTCCGGTAGTTCCGGTCGTTCCCGTAGTCCCCGCAGATGCGGGAGTCGTCGGCGTGGTCGTGCCGCCGCCGATGCCGGGAAGAACGGTCGTGTCATCGCCTGCACCGCCGCCTGCGCCGCACTGCGTGTTGCAGGGAACGGTACAGCTTGCCTTATACTGCTCCTCACACGCCGGAGGCCCAAGCTGCAAAGGCTTGATCGCCAGATCCAGCAGGTCGCCCGCAACAAAGCGCAAGCAGCTGCTGTTGTCCGGTGTGATCAGGCTGCCTTTCGGCGTGTTGATCTTGCCGGCGCTCTCCACATTGTAGCCTGCAAAATACAGACTCTGCAAAACCAATGTCAGACCGACCGTGATCGTATCGTCGTCCGTGTCGAATCCCAGAACCTTTGCCATCGCATACAGGTTCAGACCTTGTCTGATATAATTGTTGCCCGTCAGGAAGCCAACATAATTGATGTTCGGCGTCGGATCCGCATCGGCGGTCGCGCCCGCATCATAGCTGATTCCGTAAGGAGCAAAAATCTCCAGTTCCACAGAGGTCGGATTCGTATCTTCATCATAAGTCGCCGCTGTCGTGGCAGACGGCAGATAAACAGCCGTAGGATAAAGCGTCGCAAGCAGTCTGCAATTCTCGTCATACAGATTGACGGCAAACTCGATCGTCAGATTCGACAAAGTGACCACATAGCAATTCGGCCTGCCCGTGATCGCCTCGATCACAACGTCCCCGTCACCGTAGGTATAATCAATATTCAGCACACGCGCCGTCGCCGACACTGCGGTGGGATAAGTTGTTGAAATATCTGCGCCGAGCGCAAAAGACGTACAGAGATTGATCCCGATCTCATCATAGATGAGCGGCGCCATGAGACTTAAGACACTGGGCGGCTCACAGATCGGATTGACACATACGTCTATGCAGTTACTGCCCTGCATATTCTGAACCGCATTGCTGACGATTCTTGCTTTGCATCCGCATTTTCCCGATTTACATTTTGCCATAAGCCATTTATCCTTCTTTCTGATTATTTTACTTTATCATATGTCATTTTTTCCGATCCTGTGCCATATAATGGTAGGAAAAAGAAATATAAAGTAAAATGAGGGATTTTTATGGGAAATGTCTATGCGGTAGACGCGGAACAAAATCTGATTCTTTACACCACGGGAAAGTACATCTGTTTAAGAACCGCGATCGGGGAAAATCTGACCCGGCCCATCGTTCTCTGCAATGACTATGCCTCCGGTCTTTCCGACCTTGTTTATCACAACACCGTTTACTATGCCTATCAAAACATCAACCGGGATATCATACTCCGAAGCGTGATCGAGCAGGACGATCTCTATCAGATCAGCAGCAGGAACACCCCCGACTGCTTTTCCCCGCAGATCGCAGCCGTCGGAAAGACACTGCTCCTCTTTTATTTCGTAAAAAATCCGATCGACAACAGTTACTGCCTGAAATCCCTCCTGCCCCTGCAGCCGGAAGAAAAATTTTCCGTACCCGGCGCCCTTTTTTCCGCCGAAGAAGAACAGACCGCGCAAGCGGAAGCGGTATTCCCTTCCCTGCCCGCGCTTCACATTCTGTCGGTCGATGGTATGCTCCTGCTCCATCTGTCCCACGATGCAAAAACCTTTGTCATTACGATCGACGAATCGCTCCGCTGCGGAAAGCTGCTGCCGGAAGATTCCGCTGCCCCTGTAGAACTTGCCCGATACGAAGAAGAAAAGAAAGCGTTACTTGCGGATACGGAAAACCAGATCACGAAACTGCTTGCCGACCTTGCCGGACGCGATCAGGTGATCCAGAGCATCCGCAGCCAATATGAAGAATTGATGGACACCGCCATGAAATACCGCGAGGAAGCCGTTAAATGGCACGATAAATTTTATAACCGCTGAACCGTTATCACGCCTGCTTTTTCTTTTTATACCCGCAGTCACAGTACGGCCCGCCGGATGCCAGCGTGTATTCCCGCACAAAATCCGACGTTCCGCCAGCCTCAGCCATCGTGTAATCCAAATGACACATGGCTGGGGTCAGCTCGTAGATCCGCAGTTCCCGCATCAGCGCACAGATGCCGCAGCGCTCGAACCTTGCCTCGTAACCGCTGCCGTCCGGATAAGGCAGATACTGCATATTCCACGAATAGGGGTTGCGGTCCGCGGCGCGCAGCGCTTCGATCTCTTCCATCTCCTTGAGATCGTTCGGCGTAAATTTATTTTTTCCGGACTGCTTACAAAACCACAGCATCGGCTTTGTCATCATGGCTTTGGCATAAAAATCCGTCATCTCCTCCACCGAGGGCTTCTGCGGCATATTGAGGTAGAACGCCGCGAGCATCGCTGCGTTGACGATGTTCATTTTGAAGCGGTCTCCCCTTTCAAATTCCGGCAGATTCGTGATGATCTCCTGATATTTTGGTTTTGCCTGCCTTTTGATCTTTTTCGCGGTCTCCGCGTCAAAATGCAGCGTTGCGGACATCTGCTCCGTAAAAGAAGCGCTAAACAGCATCCACATTCCCATAGGCATCCCAAAGTATTTCATCGTGTCTCTCCTCCTGCTCTGTATGATGTAGTTCGTCCCCGTTATCCGATCAGCAAAAATAATCCCAAAAACATGATCGCTCCCGCAACGTTCCCCGCGCCCGGCGTTTTGAGCAGCAGCAATACGACATAGAGCGGGATCACATTAAAGATGCAGCCCCATTGCGGCAGGGAAGTCATTCCCGTAACAACGGCGATCAAAAATGTCAGCGCGAAAACAGCCTGCCCCAGATAGCAGACATACATCGTAACGGAAGTCTGCTTGAAAAAATCCACCACCGCACTCCGCGCTTCTTCCGTTCTATTAAGACGCAAGTAAAACCATTCGACCACGCCGCAGAATACATGGTGCGCCACGCCCGGCATGAATCCCGCTACGGCAGATATGACCATGATCGCGGCGCAGAGGTCGGAAAACGCCCGCATCCACTCGCATAAAGCCAGATAGCCGCCAAGGGACATCGTCATCGCGAGCACCCCAAACAGCATGGACGCCAGCGGTTTCTTTAGCGGCATTCCCTGAAACACCGCCGCCATTTTCTCATTATCTCCCAAGATCCCAAACTGAAATTTTCCGCCGGGCGCATAAATCAGCAGAAGATCGCATATCCCGCAGATGATGTGGCCGATCAGCGCAACCAGCATCAATATCTTTATGACCATGTCCGTGCCCCTTTCTTTCTCGATACTTGGCGGTTAGCAATCGCTAACTTTCTTATTCAGTTTATCGCTTTCCGGGCGGTTTTGTCAATAAAAAGAATTCCTATGATACAAAATAGCTGCATTTTTCAAAATAGAAACGCTGCTCCTCTTCAAACAGAGCAATCAGCTTTTTCAACGAATTTTCTTCTCGATATGCTTTCAAAGCCTCTAAATAGACATTTCTGTTTTTGTCCTCTATTACAAACGGCACGATCTCATTTTTCAAACACTCTCTGAAAAGAATCAATCTGCCCGTCCTGCCATTCCCGTCCTGAAAAGGGTGTATACTCTCATATCTTGCATGAAATTCCGCCAATACGAAGAGATTCACTTCCTGCCCCTCGTACCAATCCATGAGCAAAGCCATCTCCCGCGCGACATTTTCAGGCATGACCGTCTGATATATTCCGATCATATTGGGGCGTTCTTTATACGCACCGATCGCATATCCATTCGCACGATCTTCAAAGACTCCGGACTTCAATTCATAATGAAACTGCTTGATCAATTCCTGCGATAACGGTTCTCCCAAGGTATCAAGCATTTTATGGAACATCAGAAAATGCCCGTTCATTTCTTCAACATCTTTCGCGCGGTAATAGTCATCTGATTTAGGAAGCGTACCACATTCAAATAAAGAAGCCGTCTGTTCCTCCGTCAACGTACTTCCCTCTATCCTGTTGGAATTATAAGCAAGCAGACGCTGCGTGTAGGCATATACTCCGGATCTGTCCGCTTTTGCCTTTTCGATCGCAAATCTTTTTATAAGAAATTCTGTAAATTCTCTATTTTTCATAGCTCTCACCGTTATCCCAGAATAGGATTATTTTAGTCGTTTAATAAGACCATGTCAATATGATGAAAAATCTTTTTGTGTCGGTTTTTCGTTTATTTTATGGATTCCACATGCCGGAATCCACCTAACCCCTCCGCGCCACAAAGCTGATCACGCCGCCGATCACCAGAAGAAACAGCGCGATATAGATAAACCCTGCAAAAGCAATGCCGATCAATAACAACGGTGCAAGCAGAAAACAGACCAGAATCTTTGTGATCCCCCATGCGGCGCGGAATGCAAACGCCGCCAGTTTTCCAAATACCGCAACCATTAAAATACAGAATAATAATGTGATCATCTTTTCTCCTCCTTGCTTGTCTGTGAAACGGCTTCATCCCAAAACCGCGAATTACCTGCCACAGCCTCCCGACACAATAATAGAAAGACTGCGGGCGAGGCGGTAAAAACCGCTCCCGCCCGATTCCTTAGCAAGAACTCCCCAAAAGATTTGAATCCAAAGCATTCCCCAGCCCAAACTCCCGAAACAGCCGCTGTTGCAGTTCCCGGTCCGACAGTGATCTTATAAACTCATCGCTTCGATCCGCCTCTATCATCAAAATCCCCAGTCTGTTGACTGTTTCCCGCCCTCTTGCTTCACCTTCTTCTCTGCCTTCCCCACGTATCGTCCGCTCATATTTCTCCGCATCAAATTCTTCTAACAGCATCCCCAACACCTCCGCCCGATTCCGTAACAGGAACTCTTTTAAGATCCCGTTTTTGATACAGTAGTCGATCGCCTGATCCAAAGCCGCCTGTAAATCTTTCGTCGTACGCATGAAGTCCCTTGTCACAGCGACCAGTTTTGAGTATT
>JAMPCE010000061.1 GCA_023666335.1 bacterium | reverse complement strand
TATGCAGCCTCCGATTTTTCTCTATGTATAACATTACGCATAGTTAGTTTACTTTAACTGTTATAAGTTTAATATAGCTAACTTCCTTTGTCAATACCCTTTTTACTATTTTTCGCAGGAAAATTTTTCACCGATACTTCCTTGTTATTTTTGGGGGAAAGTGATATGATGTCAAGTAAGGAAAAGGCAAGATCTTTTCTATATAGAAACGGAGAATTTGAAGTCTATGAGTTATATCAAACACCGCGCGGACGAATCTATGGAGGACTATCTGGAGACCATCCTGCTTTTGCAGAAACGAATGGGACAGGTGCGCTCCATAGACATCGCCGGCGAAATGAATTTCACGAAACCCAGCGTCAGCATCGCCATGAAAAATCTGCGGGAAAAGTCCTACATCACCGTATCGGACGGCGGCTTTATCAATCTGACGGAAAGCGGCAGGGCACGCGCGGAAAGCGTTTTGGAGCGCCACACCATCCTCTCCGACTGGCTGATGCGCATCGGCGTATCCAAAGAGACCGCTCTCGCGGATGCCTGCCGCGTAGAACACGACTTAAGCGAGGAGAGTTTCGAGGCAATCAAACGGGCGGTACAGGAGGGCAGCGCGCCTCTTTCTTAAACCGCCAGCAGATTCTTTAACGTCTCCAAGAGCTGCGGCACGTCGATCGGCTTCGCCACATGTCCGTTCATCCCTACTTCCATCGCCATCTGCCGGTCTTCCTCAAAAGCGTTTGCCGTCATGGCAACAATGGGAACGCCTGCTTTTTCGGGATCGCCGAGGGCGCGGATCTGTCTCGTCGCCTCGTAGCCGTTCATGATCGGCATCTGAATGTCCATCAGCACCAGATCGTAAGTGCGGGCAGGGGCATTCTTTACCGCTTCCACAGCCTGCGTCCCGTCGTCTACCACATCCAGCACAAATCCCGCTTCTTCCAAAATCGCCTTTGCAATCTCCTGATTGATCTCATTGTCTTCCGCCAGCAGCAATTTTCTGCCGATAAAAGTTTCCGCAGGACTTTCCTCCTGCTCCGCCTTTTCCGTATCTTTCCGGGGCGAAATCAAAATCTCCCGCAGTTCCGAGAGGAAGATCGGTTTCGCACAGAAAGCCGTGACGCCCGCCTCCCTTGCCTCCTCTTCGATATCCGACCAGTCATAGGCTGTCAGGATGATGATCCTCGCCGCGTCCCCGACCACTTTGCGGATCCTGCGTACCACCTCGATCCCATTCATATCGGGCATCAGCCAGTCAATGATATAGACGCTGTAGGGATCGTGCTGCTCCACGGCAAACTCCGCGCGGATGACCGCCTCTTTTCCCTGCGTCGTCCAATCCGGATGCATCCCGATGGCTGTGAGCATCTTGCTCACGCTCATGCAGGTATTGACGTCGTCGTCCGCAATGAGCGCCCGCAGATCCACGAGTTCTTCCGGCACCTCCGCCTTTTCCGGATCTCCTGCCACGCGGAAACGGAACGACACCGTAAACTCCGTACCTTTCCCCGCCTCGCTCTTCACGGACACCGTACCGTTCATCATGTCGATGATATTCTTTGTGATTGCAAGTCCGAGCCCCGTCCCCTGAATACCGCTGACGGTCGCCGTCTGCTCCCGCTCGAACGGCTCAAAGATGTGTTTCAAAAACTCTTCGCTCATACCGATTCCGGTATCCTTGATGATAAACTGGTAAGAGGCATAGCCCTCCGCAGAATCCGCTTTCTGGATGATGCGGACGCTGACCGTCCCGCCGGGCTTCGTATACTTCATGGAATTGCTCAGGATATTGAGGAGCACCTGATTCAGACGCAGTTTGTCACAGATGATCCACTCGTTGACCACATCCAGCGTGTCAATGTAAAACTCCAGCTGCTTTGCCTTGATATCCGCCTGTATGATCGTCTTGATATCGTGCAGGATCTCCGGCAGACTCGCTTCTTTCTCTTCGATATTGACCTTGCCGCTCTCAATCCTGCTCATGTCGAGCACGTCGTTGATCAGACTTAAAAGATGCCTGCTGGAAGTCATGATCTTATCCAGATAGCTCTGCACCAGATCCCTGCTGTCAATATGCGCCGCCGCAAGCGATGTAAAGCCGATGATGGCATTCATGGGCGTACGGATATCGTGGGACATATTATTTAAAAAGGTAGTCTTTGCGTGATTGGCGTGCTGCGCCTCCGCCAGCGCCTCCGCCAGGATCTCTTTCTGCTCCTGTTCCTTCTTTACCAGATCGTCCACATTGCGGAACCCTAAGAGCACCTCAAACTCTTCCGCCGGATCGTCCTTTTCCATCTTTACATAGGTGAACTGAAAATTCTGGACCTCGCCGTCCGCGAGCACCCTGTAACTGCCTGTATATTCATCTCTGCTCTGCAATTTCTCCGTGACCACGGGCAGCGCCAGATCCCGCTCCAGCGCTTCTCTGTCCTCCGGATACACGCGCTCCTCGACATAGCGGCGAATCGAAGCCTCATAGGGAAAATACTTCTCGGTATCGTTCGTGATCCCCGTCGTGACATACCCTTCCAGCTTGATGACACGACCGTCAGCCTGACGGGGACGCACCGCATAGATATTCAGATAATCTCTGCTCAGTGCAGCAACGATCGCATACTGATCCTCCAGCCTTCTCTTCGCTTCCTCCGCTGCCGCAAGAAGCCTCCGATTCCATCTGTAGCGCAAAAGGAGCACCACAATGACGCCCGCCATCAAAAGACCGATCAACGCGACCGCCACCGCTCCGCCTGTAAAGAAATAGCCGTTCAACATACGCTTTTCCCCCTTTCGGAGAGAAACTTTATCTTATCGGAAATCATTTCCACTTCCTTATTGTAATTAGCTTTATTATAGGAAAAAACGCCCATGAAGTCAATCTTCCGTATAAATTTTGATTTTTGCTTGTACATCCCGTCAAAATCTTCTATAATCAGAATGATTCAAAGAGACGGACGAAGGGAAGATTCCTACTATGATCATAGAAGAGATACGCACCATCGACGAACTGCTGCAATTTGTGAACAGCCTGCACGAAAAGCACGGCATGCGCCTGTGGTATCGCGGCGAGGAAGACGCTTCCCTCACGCTGATCCCCTCCATCCAGCGCAGCAAAAAGCGGCTGGAAGCCGAACGCTATATCACGAACGACTTCTACACGCGCGCCAGACAGATCATCGACAATCCGCCGATCAAGCATAACTATGCCGGCTGGGTCTCCCTGATGCAGCACTACGGTCTTCCCACCAGAATGCTGGACTGGAGCCTCTCGCCCCTGATTGCCGTCTTTTTTGCCACGGAACATTACCGGACGCTTTCCGACAAGGACGGCTGCGTCTGGGTGCTGACGCCTGGCCTCCTCAACGAAAAAGAGGGCTTCGGCAACTGCATTTACCCCATAGATGCGGACACCACGCAGGAAATGCTCCTGCCCGCCTTTAAGCATAACCACCACAATCCGGAGCTGGTAAACCGCATTCTGGCTTGCAGCTCCACGGCAAACGACCTGCGGATGTACTCCCAGTATTCCAATTTCACCGTGCACAATTCGCTGGAGCATCTGGAAGATATCTGCGATGAAAACATGCTCTACAAGATCATCATCCCCCACGGTCGAAAAAAGTATTTCTTTGAGAGTCTGCGGGTGCTGGGGATCACGGAGAGTTTCGTCTACCCCGATCTCGACCACATATCGGCGGACTTGAGAGACCAGTACGGCATCTGAGCGCGGATCCCTATCGGATCCGGGAAAGGATTGCAGAACCATGAAGATCATGTTATCCCACCTGAGCAAAAAATTCCCCGGACGGGGCAGAAAGGGCAAGGCGACCTCGGACGTCATCGCGGTAAACGACTTTACTTTTGAGATCCCCGACGGCAGTCTGGTAGGGCTTCTCGGTCCTTCCGGCTGCGGAAAGAGCACGACCTTAAATCTGATCTGCGGTCTGTTAAAACCCACCGCGGGACAGATCTTTTTCGGAGAGGAGGATGTCACCGCCCTCTCGCCCCAGAAACGCGGCGTCGGCATGGTCTTTCAAAACTACGCCCTCTACCCCCACCTGAACGTGGAACAGAACATCCGCTTTCCGCTGGAAAACTTAAAAGGCGCGGAAAAGCTGAACAAAGAAGAAATGCGCGCCCGCGTGGAGGAAGCCGCTGCCCTCGTGCAGCTTGACGGGCTTTTGGAACGAAAGCCCGGAGAACTCTCCGGCGGCCAGCAGCAGCGCGTAGCCATCGCCAGGGCTCTGGTAAAACTGCCGCGCGTGCTCCTTTTGGACGAGCCGCTCTCCAATCTGGACGCAAGGCTCCGCCTCCAGACCCGCGAAGAGATTCGGCGGATCCAGAAACAGACAGGCATCACGACGCTTTTTGTAACGCACGACCAGGACGAAGCCATGAGCATTTCCGATCTGATCGTAGTCATGAAAGACGGCGTCGTCCAGCAGATCGGCAAACCGCAGGAAGTGTATGACGATCCCGCCAACCTGTTCGTGGCAAAATTCCTTGGGACACCGCCCATCAACGTCTTCGCGGGAAACGTAACGGACGGCACGCTCTGTATCGGCAAAGAGACTGTCCTGCAGATCAAAGGCGTTCCCGACCAGCCTGTGCAGATCGGCATCCGCCCGGAGGGCTTTGCCGTCAGGGAAAGCGGACCGCTTGGCTGTACGTTGATCCGTCCCGAGGTACTGGGACGGGATATCAGCATCCTCGCCTCCCATCCGCAGTCCGAAAGCGCCGCGATCCGCGCCATCGTTGACGCGGAAAGCTGTGCGCATCTTACGGGAGACAGCGTCCGGTTCTCCTTAAATCCGCGGAAAGTCTTCCTGTTCCACGAAACGACCGGAGACAGGATCCCTTTTGAGACGGTATAGCCGGAGACGACAGCACAAACGGAACCATGATTGGAGATATTTATTATGGAAGAAAAAAATTGGAAAGGGTGGCTTTACCTGCTGCCCGCCCTGCTCTTTTTAGGCGCTTTCCTGATCTATCCTTTGATCGACGTATTTGTATACTCCTTTGAGGAGGGTTATAACTCCGCCTCCCAGACCTTTTTCGACATCGGCGGCTACAACTACTCCTATGTCCTGCATGACACCTACTTTTTGCAGGCGTTAAAGAATACCTTTATTCTGGTCATTATCACCGTTCCGCTCTCCACGGGGCTTGCGCTCTTACTCTCCGTGGCGCTCAGTTCCATCAAGCCCTTGCAGGAGCTGTTTCAGACCGTCTATTTTCTGCCCTATGTGACAAACACGCTGGCGGTCGGGCTGGTGTTTATGATCCTTTTCAAAAAAACGCCCTACTCCGACGGGCTGATCAACCTTTTGATCGGGTGGTTTGGCGGCAGTTCCGTGGATTTTATCGAGGGTCCCTACTGGGCGAAGATGTTCGTGCTCTGCTTTTACACGATCTGGGTCGTCATGCCCTTTAAGATCCTGATCCTCACAAGCGCGCTTGCCGGCGTCAATCCGGCGTACTACAACGCCGCCAAAGTGGACGGCACGGGGCGCTGCCGCATGTTTTTCAAGATCACCCTGCCGATGATCTCCCCCATGCTCTTCTATCTGGTCATCACGGGCTTCATCGGCGCTTTCAAAGCTTACAGCGACGCGGTTGCGCTCTTTGGGACAAACTTAAACGCCGCCGGCATGAATACCATCGTCGGCTATGTGTACGATATGCTTTACCGCGACAGCGGCGGCTATCCCTCCTACGCATCGGCAGCGGCGATCCTCCTGTTTGCGATCGTTTTGACCATCACCTGCATCAATCTGCTCGTCAGCAGAAAACATGTGCATTACCAATAGCGAGGTGCTCTATGAATAAGAATCGATTACTCACCACAGCCATCTATGTACTGCTCGTCTTTTGGGCGTTTGTCGTGCTGTTTCCCTTTTACTGGATGGTGCTGACCTCCGTAAAAGAATACGGCGCTTATAACGCGGAATATATTCCGAAGTTTTTTACGCTGTCGCCTACTTTGCAAAATTATGCGGACGCCTTTACCACCGTTCCGCTCGGCCGGTATCTCCTCAATACGCTGTGGTTTACGGTGGGCACGACGGCGATCATGCTCGTCGTCATCACGCTCTCGGCTTTCGCGTTTGCAAGACTGCGGTTTGCCGGAAAAAATCTGATCTTCACACTTTTTCTCGCGCTGATGATGATTCCCAACGAGCTGGTGGTGATCACCAATTTTACCACTGTCACCAATCTGGAACTGCGCAACACTTTCACGGGGCTGATCCTGCCCTCCGTGACCTCAGTGTTCTATATCTACTTACTGCGGGAAAACTTTGCCCAGATCCCCGATGAGCTCTACTACGCCGCCAAAGTGGACGGCACATCGGATCTTCGGTATCTGCGCAAAGTCATGATCCCCATCTGCCGTCCAACCCTTGTCACCATCACGATCCTTAAGGTGATCGAGTGTTGGAACTCCTATGTCTGGCCCAGACTGATCACGGACGATGCGGACTACTATCTGGTGTCAAACGGGATTCAGGAGATTCGGGAAAACGGCTTCGGCAGAGCAAACATCCCCGCCATGATGGCGGCTGTGGTCGTGATCTCCGTTCCCCTTGTGATTCTCTTTCTCCTGTTTCGAAAGCAGATCATGGCTGGCGTCGCCAGAGGAGGGACAAAGGGATGAGAATGACCGGATTTTTAAAAAATCATAAAAGAAAGCTGTCTGTCCTGATGATGCTGCCGCTCCTTTTCCTGCTCTCCGGCTGCCACGGACAAAAAGCGCTTCCCGAATTTGTCATGCCTGAGGCTTTTGACACGTCGCAGACCTACGAGATCACTTTCTGGGCGAAGAACGACACCAACAAAAACCAGACCGACGTGTATAAAAAAGCCATCGCCGACTTTGAAACGCTCTATCCGAATATCACGGTCAACCTGAAACTCTACACGGACTACGGCAGGATCTTTAACGACGTGATCACCAATATCGCCACCGGCACTACGCCGAACGTCTGCATCACCTATCCCGATCATATCGCTACTTACCTGACCGGGAAAAACACCGTGGTGCCGCTTGATCTGCTGTTTGCGGATGAAAAGTACGGTCTTGGAGGGAATGCGCTTTCCTATGACGGACCCACACAGGACGAGATCGTGCCGCAGTTTCTTGCGGAGTGTATGCTGGAGGAACAGCACTACGCCCTCCCATATATGCGTTCTACCGAGTGCTGCTATATCAATAAAACGTTTGTAGAACAGCTCGGCTACACCCTCCCCGATGTGCTGACCTGGGATTTTATCTGGGAAGTCTCGGAAGCAGCCACCAAAAAAAACGAGGACGGCACTTTCGCCTTGAACGGCCAGAACGTGATGATCCCCTTTATCTACAAGTCAACCGATAACATGATGATCCAGTTTTTGCGGCAAAAAGGCGCGGGCTACTCGACGGACGCGGGCGATATCGAACTCTTTAACGCGGACACGGAAGCACTGTTGCGGGAGATCGCCGGGCATGCAAAAACGGGCGCTTTCTCCACATTCAAGATCTCCAGCTATCCCGCGAACTTCTTAAATGCGGGACAGTGCGTCTTTGCCATCGACTCCACCGCAGGCGCCACCTGGATGGGCGCCAACGCGCCGCTTGCCGATATCAGCGAAGACGCCTTTGTGGACTTCGAGACGGAGATCCGCATGGTGCCCCAGATCGACCCTGCCCGCCCGCAAATGATCTCTCAGGGACCGTCGATCTGCGTCTTTAATAAGGCGGACCCGCAGGAAGTGCTGGCTTCCTGGCTTTTTGCGCAGTACCTTCTGACCGACGAAGTGCAGATCGGCTACGCCAAGACGGAGGGGTATCTGCCCGTCACGACAAAGGCGCTGTCCGCTCCCGCCTATCAGGACTACTTAAACCGCAGCGGCGAAGACAACAACACCTATTATCCGATCAAGATCGAAGCGTCCAAACTTTTGCTGGATCACACGGCCGATACCTTTGTGACGCCCGTATTTAACGGCTCCGCGTCGCTTAGAAGCGCCGCCGGACAGCTCATTGAAAATGTGACAAACTCTGTGCGGCGCGGCGAGACGGTGGACGACGCATACATGGAAAGCCTTTACGCGGACGTGACGGCGCTCTATCGGCTGGACCAGAAAGATATCGCCACAAACGGCAAGCAGGATCTCGGCGCGCTGCCCCGCTTTGCCGTTCTTTTCCTGACCGTCCTGCTCGTTACCTGGATCGTTTTGCTTCTCTATGTGCTGACCGATTTCGCGAAAAAACGAAAAAAAGATTGATTTATCCGCAGGGTATGATATAATATGCGCGATGGCAATGAGCAGTGCCAGACGGTAAGATGACAAAATGACTGCTTGCAGGCAGTTTTGTCAGATTGCCGGATGATAGGGGTGCTAAGCGCCGGTGGCGCTTGTTTAGCACGGACCGAAGCGGAGCGGAGACAGCCCGTGAATGAGGAAAACCGCAGGTTTTCCGAATGTGCACTGTGAAGATGATACAATAGCAGCAGAATCAGAGGAGGAAAAATTGAAAATTATGAAAAAGACAATCGCAGTAACTCTGGCACTGTCTCTTGTGTTGTCCCTTACCGCCTGCGGTAACGGCACAAGCGGCGAAGACAAGAAATCCGACGGCGTTATGACCTACGCCGAGTACATGGCGGCCGATCTTGACAGCGAGGTCGTGATCGAGACTTATGTACAAGCGAAGCAGTCCTGGTGGGAAGACAAGGCGACCCTCTACACCCAGGATAAGGACGGCGCATATTTTATCTACAATGCGGTCTGCTCCGAGACGGACTATGAAAAGCTCACGCCCGGCACAAAGATCAAAGTAACAGGCTATAAGACCGAGTGGTCCGGCGAGATCGAGGTTGCCGAGGGCGCGACCATTGAGATCGAGGACGGCAGCTTCACCGCTACTGCCGCCGATGTGACCGATCTGCTTGGCAAGGACGAACTGATCGACCACCAGAACCAGCTCGTTGCTTTTAAGGGTATGACCGTGGAAACCTACGAGAAAGACGGCGAATCCTATGACTGTGCTGTCGTTTACAACGACGACAATTCCGGCTCCGCCGATTCCAACAGCGATCTGTACTTTAATGTATCCAAAGACGGCGCGACCTACACTTTCTGCGTGGAGTCCTATCTCTGCGACAACAGCACCGACGTGTACAAGGCGGTGGAAAATTTGAATGTGGGCGATACCGTTGATCTGGAGGGATACCTGTACTGGTACAACGGAGCGAATCCGCATATCACTTCCGTGACTGTGAAGTAAGATAAAAAACATAAGACAGCGTGGAGGGCAGGAATGCTTTTTACGCTGTCTTCAATTCATTATGTATTTACCTCGCTTTCATCCCATGAACTATTTCCCATTATCCATTCAAATGCGTGATGTCTCCATAGGAATATTACTTCAATGTAATCTTTTCTCTTTATCATTCAAATTGGCAAACATACAATTTTTTACCAGTAATATTTATCCTTTCAAACTATTAACAGTTATTTGTTATTTTGAGTATTGTTGTTACCCTTTGCAATTTGTTTTGTATATGTTGTATCCCTCTTTTTAACATTAATCTGATTAACTTTGTTCAACGTAATTAACGATATTATCAACGATAATATTCCGATGCACGTTTGAATTATTGCCATAACATCTTGAAATCCCATACTTTTTACCCTCCACATAAATCTGTATTATAATTGGTTCAAATATCAAACATTTACTAGACGCCACTTTATATCTCATAAAATCTTCATAGTTACATTTGTTACTTAAATATAAAAATGCCAAAATCAATCAACTTTTAAAGCAATAGCAATTTCTTTCATCTCTTGAACAGAAATAAATGCTTCCTTTATAGTTACGTTTTTAAATGTAGGTCTCATCGTATTTTTATTACGTGGACACTTTGCTGCCAAAATTCTGACCTGATTACCATTACTAAAAGCAAAAACGTCACAATTATCTTCTGGAAAAGTTAATGGCGTTATTTCATACTGAAAATCAGTATTTTCATCCCAATTTTCCGGATACGATATGTTATAAATGTGTTCAAATGCATCCTTCTTTTTCATATCAAATATCCTATCATTAACGGCTATTTTTTCTAAATTTTCTTTTAATGAATCTATTTCGCTAACAAGCGGTGCCGTCAATATCCTCTTTGGAAATATAGCTCCATCTACACAAAATAGTAAAACTCCATTATGCCAAAAGTCATCCACCATATCCCCTTCTTTGATTGTCTCCATAATAATAGCAAATTTATACGGATCTCCTAGTAACATTTTTATCTTCCTTTCATAGACAATTTAAACATTTTCTTAATATCTGTTAGCACTTTACTTAAATCTAAAGAATTCTTTCCTTGATTAGTTGAACCGCTCCAATGCCAAGTCTCATTTCCGTCATTAAAAAATCTATGTAATGTACCTGTTGATTCTTCATAAGTATATCTATGCTTAGGTTTTTCAGTTGATGGAACCGAATTACCAAATAACTCTAATGAATTTTGAGGTTCAATTCCAATCTTATCACTACCTCCACTCCGTCTCATAGTATGCTTATCATTAGATTTGTAATACAATCCATTTGATGCTTGTGTCTTTTCTGGAACCGGAACTGCACTTTTTCTAGCACCACCTTGCGTTTTCTCCGGATTAGCTTGTGTGTTTCCCTTTCCGTTACAATTTTGTTTTTTCTGCCCGCTAGGATCAAAATAACTCACTGGGTTGTTCGCACAGTAAGCATACAAGTTGAGCCCATCCCCTCGGTAGGTATCTTCCTGCAAGAATCTGCCTACTACAGGGTTATAGTACCTCGCCCGCAAATAGTACTGCCCGTCTCCTGATCGTACTGCTGGCTGGTGTAAAGGATGCGGTTCGTTATGTCCTCTTTCTGCTCTGTCAGATTGCCGAACGCATCATACTGATAGACGTTTTCGAGTGTTCTTCCCTGCCCGTGATATACGCCGCACTCCCCTGCTCACCCTGATGATAAGCGTGGTATGCCGTCTGTACATGGGACAAGCCCAGCCCGCTGACATAGCGCACTCTGGCGGTTTAACAGGTCGTATCGGTATTCACTTCTCCTCCTTTCTTCCTTTAATTGGTTAATGAACAACCATACTTTGTACCAGTTAAATGCTATATCATTGTAAAAGTTTATTTGCACTATCATTTCAAATTTTTCCAAGTGCTTTTTGTACATCTTTTCCTACAATCCCATAACTTCCCAACCCATAAATGCTTCGATATTTAGGCTTACTATTTAATATTCTTACTTGTCCATTAATATCAACATATTCTTCCTTTAATACATTCCAAAAAGCAAAGTCTATATTTCTATCACTCTTAGATACACCGACATTACCTACAGTTTCAAAATATCCTTTCCTCCACGGTTGATGATTAACAATTACTGGCGCAATTAAAAGTTCCTTATTTTCCAAATCATTTGGTATTACCTTGTTATTGGAACTATACTGATATATATATATATAAGTGTCATCCCATTAATAAAAGAATCAACACTCTTAAGATTTGTTTGAATAACCTTTCCATAATAAAACACATCATTAATAGGTTGCAATACAAATACATCTCCTTCTTGCGGTTTTTTTGCAGATTTTTTCATTGAAATCAAATAATTAAATGACAATATTTCTACCTCCTTGTTATTATAGATATCCATGCTCCCTTAGCCATGCCTCGCCCCATTTTTTAGCATCATCATACCAATCCCGTGTACTACTAATACTGTTAATCTTATTACTAAATTGTTCATTATTTTCTATCATTGCCTGCTCTATAGCCCTAGCCTGCTTTCTTGTAAGAGGTTCCGTTGTTATTTCATTTAAATAATCAAATCTATCTCCATACGAATATTCAAACATTTTCCCTCTCCGTCACGTCAGCGGATTCGTCTCGGTACTGTTCCCGCAGCAGACGGTTTCCGCACAGGTCATAGGCATACCGCTTCCCTGTTCACGCCCCATACTCCCCAAACAGCTCCTCATAGGTATATCTTACCTCCCGCATTCTATCTCCTGCTTGTTCGAGTGCCGCCCTATATGGTTTTTCCAGTTCTTCAAATTGTTCGTCCGTGATTCTGAAAAACCATTGCCCACTGCTTTCCTCAAAAACACCCTGTCGCTTCATCTCCTCCGTGATCTCCCATCTTTTTTCCCTGTCAGCATAGTTGGGAAACATTACCATGTTAATATCATAACTGCCCCCGCCCGGAAGACCTGCGTACTCTGCCCAGAATAGAGTGTCTAATTCAAAGCGCCCCTCTGAATCCAGTTGAAAAAATTCATATATATCGATATTATATTCTGGATTCCATATCGCTTTCCGTGTTCCGACTATCTGCTTTCCGTTAAGCCATGTCCACAAACTACATTGATCCATATCAGGATCATATGTAAAAACACAACCATCCACGCACAATTCCGGTAAACCGTCTCTATTCATGTCAAAATAATAATAGCTGTAATAGGATTTGAAATCTCTCACGATATACCACCCATGTGCCTCATAATAGTCTCTGATATATACTTCTTTGCCGGTTTCCCTGTCCAGAAAAGGGACTTCGTTGTTCATCAGTCTCCAGAATTTCTGTTTAAAGGCTTCATACACCTCCTCGTTTCCCGTTTCAAATTCCGCAGAATACTCCACTTCGTCATATGCCTCCAGAATCAGCGCAAAGGTTTCCTCATCTACAAAAGGAACCTCTTCCTCCTCGTAATAGAACCACATATGACCCTCCAAAGTATGCTCATATAGAATCTCTTCCTTTTCGCTTTCGGATTCCTCCTGCCTGCTCGTGGCTTCTGATTCGATGTTTTCCGTCAATTCTTCTGATGGTTCTTCTTCCTGTAACGCTGCTTCCTCTGACAGTTCCTCGGCTTGTTCTTGTAACGCCGTTTCCTCTGACAACTTTTTCTGTTCAGACTTCACAGATAACAATACAGTCAGTACGATTAGACATATCATCAATAGAGCATATCCGTATTTTCTACTCTTCATATTTTCTCTTCTTTCCGCCATTACACGCTCCGCAGAATCCGTTTTCTTCATTATACCGATACCCCGCCGTCACGTCAAACAGCGTAAATATCCTGACAATTTCTTACTTTTGCCAAAAACAGAGATTTTAGGCATTCACTCCAACAACGTGCCGTTGTATCATAGCATTTGTAAGTTAAAAATACAGAAAGGAGAAAAACAAGTATAAAAAAACCACACGAAATGATCAAAGATTTACAGGAGGACAGAGATATCAAGCAGAAAGTTGTCGCGGAATATCTCGAAGACATCACCGTGCACGACGTCGTCTACGACATTCAAAAACTGAGTCCGCAGAACAAGCGCAATCTTCTTAACCGCGGTTATGCCATTATAAGTTCTCTTTTTTTAATAACCGCTTCTACTTCCTCTATCGTCCTTTTTACGATCTCTGCTATCTGCGCAGATGGATATCCCATCTCGTGCATCGTCAGAATAAATTGTATCTCACTTTCCGCTTTTCCTTCTGCTCTGCCTTTTTCTCTGATCCCCTGTGATAAATTGCACATAACTTTCACATCCTCTCTCATTCTATCGTTTACCGGAATGCTGTACTCTTTTTCCATTATCCCAAATTTCTCGTCTGCGGTCAATTCCATCGACAAAAGCGCACTCAGCAGACGATGCAGTTCATAGGTATCATCATGCTTCGGAAGTTCGTTTGCTATACCGATCAGGACGATATTTAACAGGTCAAGCCCGCCTTTCCATGAATGACTGCCTATCAGCTTATCATCCGTCAGATGCACATAATCCATACAGTTCTCGTCCATACCCTTAAATTCATCTACGGTCTTTACCAAGATATGCCCCAGGATGATCTTGTTTCCAAGCAGCCGTTTTGCCTGCTGGTCATACTGTGCATCATCCGCCGCGTTTACCGCACTTTTTATCTCTGTGTCCACAGTCATAATCCCCCTTTGTTCATTGATAGGAACCGCCAAAGCCATTCCCCAAAAGGTATATGACCTTAAAATTATTATAGCCTGATATCTTTGCTAAAGCAATCAAAACTTATATCGGATCTATACTACTCAAAACTTCTCTATGTATTAACTTCGACTTCATCCCATGAATTATTTCCCATTATCCATTCAAATGCGTGGTGTCTCCATAGAGATATTACTTCAATATGTCTTTTTTCATCATCATTCAAATCGGCAAACATACTATTCTTTAATACAAAATCTTTCTCATTAATATCTATGCATGCAATTTGTGAAAGTATCTCCAAATATTGCTTGCCAAATGTGCTTTTAACTATACTACCAATACTTTCTTCCGTAAAAATCGGGTTATAAGCTTCCCGTGCTCTCCAATGCCATAGCATGGCTATCTCTGTTTGTAATTCTATCTCTCTTTTTTCTCTAGGTTTACATTTCTTCACTACTTTTTCATATGAATGCCCTGTTCCGATTTGCAATATTGGATGAAAATCCTCCAGAACAAATTGCTCATAATCAGATAATCTGTTTACTAATCCCAAGGACCATAAACACGGTTCAACTGCTTCATATTGAACCTGATAGTATAAAATATCATTTTTATTTTTCTTTCCTAAACTCTTGTCAAACAAATCTCTTTCCTTTTGTGTTGCATATTGCATATAGCCTACACTATCCAGCCAATTTCTTATGGCTTCTCTTTGCTTTTCTCTTTCACTTATAGGATATCGCCTACCTTCGATTATCTTTTCTTCCAAAGCACACCTATCCGATAAGCATACAAGAATAATTGCCCTCACCATAATTTCTTTTATACTTTTCATTTCTTCAGTTCCCTCTTACTAAAACCAACCCCAAAACGAATGACACCGATTAATCATTAATCCCAATATAAACTTTTAATCTTATCCAGCTCTCTTTTCTCTATAAACGAATTATACACCTTACCATCCGCTAAAACAACTAATGCTGTCGTACCATCTCCACCCGTATTATAAGCATTCTGCGGCAAATAATGCCCCACTTCATCCGCGCCACATCCGGCATTAAGATTCCTAAAACTCCCCCTGTAGAGCGGATCAGACTTCACTTCCCGCTGAAAGCAAAAAATTTTGGCATTCACATCGACAACGCCCTGTTGTACAATAATGCTTGAAACCAAAAATACCGAAAGGAGAAAAACAAGTATGAAAGAACTACATGAAACGATCAGAGATTTACGGGAGGACAGAGATATCAAGCAGAAAGTTATCGCGGAATATCTCGGCGTGACACAACAGACTTACTCAAATTACGAGAACGGTCATCGCAGGTCCCGATTTGGGCAGTCATGAAACTCGCAGAGTATTATGAAGTCAGCATTGATTATCTGCTCGGCGCGGAACACTACTATGCTGACAGCAAAGATCTTAGCAGAAAGTATCTCGGCGACATCACTACGCACGACGTCGTCTACGATATTTAAAAACTGAGTCCGCAAAACAAGCGCGTCCTCCTTAAGTACATTCGGTTTTTAAACGAATCAGAGCGGGAGAAATAGAACATCCGGTAAATCGATCTCAGTCGTTCGCATGAGTGGCTGGGATTATTCTATTACCCCACCTTTCATCCGTACAGCTTGATAATTCATAGTTAAGAAGCTTACGTTTCATTCTTATTCACCATTTGCATACATCGTTATGTTGTGCGCAAACTTATTATACTTCAATTCTTTGATATTTTACGCACAGCTCATTGTTGTGTGATATGATTTAAAACAACAAAACCACCAATGATTACAGGAAGCCGAAAGGAGCATACACAAAGATGAAAGAGCTGTACGAAATTATCAGAGATCTACGGGAAGACAGAGATATCAAACAGAAAACTGTCGCAGAATATCTCAACGTATCACAGCAGGCATATTCAAATTATGAGAACGGTCATCGTGAAATTCCAATCTGGGCTATCACAAAACTCGCAGAGTATTATGAAGTCAGCATCGATTATCTGCTCGGCGCGAAACAGAGTTATGCGGACAGTTCAAATCTGAGCAATAAATATCTTGGCGACATCACTATGCACGATGTCGTCTACGACATCCAGAAACTGAATCCGCAGAACAAGAGCAATCTTCTTAAGTACATCCGGTTTTTGAAAGAGTCAGAGCAGGAGAAATAGTTTACTATTTCATCTCTTTTCGCACAACACTATATTGTGTACTTTTCATTTATACTTCTATTCCGTGTATTCTGCGCGACAACTCATTGTTGTGTGATAACATTTATAACAACGCAAACGCTATCACATACGGGAGGGAGA
>JAMPCE010000060.1 GCA_023666335.1 bacterium | reverse complement strand
CAGAAGCGATTTACTTTTAATGAAGATAATTATTATGTGGATTTGGTTTTTTATAATCGGCTTTTGCACTGTTATGTTTTGATTGATTTAAAGGTGGACAAGCTGACACATCAGGATATTGGACAGATGCAGATGTATGTGAATTATTATGACCGATATGAGAAACTTGATGAAGAAAATCCGACAATTGGCATTTTAATGTGCAGGGAAGCGAATGATGCACTGGTAGAGATTACACTTCCCGAAGATGCTAACATTTATGCTTCCCAATACAAACTTTATTTACCTGATAAGAAATTATTACAGGATAAACTCAGACAATGGATTGCGGAGGAAGAGATATTTTAACACATAAAGGAAAGATATCACACAGGCAGGCATTGGAGAAAGCACATAAGGAATTGAAAAGAAACAGGAGTAATTTATATTAAGGAGTCCCACATGGAAAACAATCTGCCAAAGGAAACCGGCGTAACCAAATTTCTGTATCGGAATAGCTGGCATATGTGGTATACTTGACCCAGCATAAATCTGTTTGCCGAGCAATTGTTTTAGATGATTCCGCTATATCACATGCAGGAGATTTGTGCATTTTTCTTTTAGAAATAAAGGAGGATGCGATTCATGAAAAAGAAGTCGGAGGCGCTGATTACGGCAGCGGGAATTGCTGCATTCATTCTGATCGTGGTTATAAGCATAGTAAGAATATACAATGCACGGTCTCCACTCCAAGATGTATATTTTATGGAATATAGATATGGGGAGGGTGGTACGATAATCCATAAGTATGATGTGAGCAAAAGGAAAACTGTTACTGTGGCAATACTGGAAGAAGGGCATTATTCTAATTGTAAGATAGATAGGACGGAAAATTATATCATCGGTGAATATGATGGCTATGAAAATGAGACTAAGGGGCTGCTGCGTTATAATTTGTCAGATGGTACGGCGGAGAAAATAACGGGCAAAGAAGCAGAGATCATGGAAGAACGGATAAAAGGGGCGGAGGATAAATTGCCGGAGCGGAGCGATCTTCCGGATGAGGTGCGGAATATCGTGGGTAATGGACCCATTAGCTGGTCGGCGGGCGGAAAGACAGCGGCATTTAGCGGCGATGGACGGGAAAAAATATACTTATATCATGCAGATACGAAAACGTGCAAACGCATTTTAAGTGCAAACCTCTGGGCGCAGACTTTTGGATCTAAAGTGGGATTAGATGCCAGCGGAAAGTATGTTTTTTATGAGAGTAACATTAATTATTTCTTTGGTGCCGCGGATGTCACAATTATGATTTATGACACACAAACAGGAAGACGGAAAAAAATGTTCAAAAGAAGATATACAATGAACAATTTTGTATTTGTTCAGGAGATGGATTGAATTATGTCGTTTCAGAAGCAAGATTTCCATGAAATTTGCGTGCAGAAAGTTGGCGTTCGTTTGAACAAAAAGAGATATAAAGGGAACAAATGCGAGGCGTTAGAATGAGTCGTGAAAATATGGAATTTCTTTTTCTGGGTATAGCACACTTAATTATTGTAAGCATTGTTGCAGTAATACCATTAATACGATATTTCATTAGAGCCAGAAAATATTGGAGACCGCCATTATTGGAAAGCCGTGAAAAAATGAAGTTTGTCACAAAGCTTTCAAAAGAGGAAGTGATAGAAGGACTGCGAAACCATAAGACAAATGATATATTCGAATATGCATTCAGGAGTGAAAGCGATAATGTATTTATATTATCAGTAAAAGGGATAGATCAATTTAAGCTGGCTTGTGAAGGGAATGCTACCTATAAAATAGTGATTACATCAGAAGCGGAGAACACAGTGGTGTGGGTTGTTTTAATTGAAAGTGCAAACAGAAATGCAATAGAAAGATACGGCTTCGAGATGAAAGGATTTATGGAGAAAAAAATACTGGCGGTCAGAGTAGAGTGAAAAAGGAGTCCCACATGGAAAACAACCTACCAAAGGAAATTGGAGGCACTGGTTACGGCAGTGGGAATTGCTGCGTTATAATTTGTCAGATGATACGGCGGAGAAAATAACGGGCAAATGATATATTGACTTATATGCCACACAACAATAAAATAGTAAGCATAAAAGTCAATAGAAAGTGGATGATTATTGTGGGAGCAGCGGAAGAAATCATTAAGATGGCAAAAGAGAATAATGGTACTGTTACTACTGCAATGGTGGTCGCGGCGGGTTTTTCACGCGGGAATATCAAATATCTTGTTGACAAAGGTATGATCGAGAAGTCTGCCAGAGGCGTATATATTTTGCCGGAAGTCTGGAGTGATGAGATATTCAATTTGCAGAACCGATTTAAAAGAGGAATTTATTCTCATGAAACGGCATTGTTTCTATGGGATTTAACGGATAGAACACCCAATAAATATTATATGACTTTTCCAATGAATTATAATTTGACAAAGCCAAAAGAAGAGAATATCCGATGTATACAGTGTAAAAGGGAATTCTATGATTTGGGAATAGCAGAAGCATCTACCCCGGGAGGAAACGTCGTAAAAGTTTATAGTGCGGAGCGGACTCTTTGCGATATATTGAGACCACACAGCCATATGGATATCCAGGTCGTGTCGGAAGCGTTTAAACATTATGCAGCAAAATCTAATAAAAACATACCGATCTTGGCAGAGTATGCAAAAATATTAAAGGTTGAGAAAAAACTCAGGTCGTATCTGGAGGTGTTGCTATGAAGAATGCAATGCAGCTAAAGGCGATCATTAAAAATATTGCAAAAGAAAAACATATATCGGCACAGCTTGTGATGCAGAATTTTATGTTAGAAAGATTATTGGAACGAATATCTGTTTCGAGGTATCAGCAGAATTTTATTCTGAAAGGCGGTTTTTTGATTGCAGCAATGGTCGGTCTTGACGCCAGAGCAACGATGGATATGGATGCGACAATAAAAGGATTACCTTTAAATGAACAGACTGTTTGGGAAATGTTTGAAGAAATTTGTAAAATAGAATTAGATGACGATGTGGCATTCCGTTTTCAGAGTATTGGCGAAATCCGTGAGGGAGATGAATATAGCGGATATCGAGTTTCATTATCTGCAAATTATCCGCCAATGGCTGTGCCTTTGAAATTGGATATAACCACCGGAGATAAGATAACTCCAAAGGAAATTGAATATCACTTCAAACTTCTTTTGGAAGACAGAAGTATTTCGGTGTTTGCTTACAACTTAGAAACGATAATGGCGGAAAAACTGGAAACGGTGATATCCAGAGGAGACCAGAATACCAGATCAAGAGATTATTATGATATATACATATTGGCTAAGTTGCAATATTCAAACATAGAACCCGATACATTAAGGATGGCATTGAACGCAACAACAGAGAAACGTGGTTCAAAAGCAGTAATTAGGGATTACCGTAAAATTATGGATATTGTTAAGACCAGTGAGGTTATGCAGAAACAGTGGAAAAACTATCAAAAAGATTTTGAATATGCAGAAGATATTTTGCTTGATGAGATTTGTGATGCGGTTGTGCAGTTAATGGATTTACTCATGAATATTTAAGACTAATTGAAAAGATGTAAAGGAGTCCCACATGGAAAACAACCTACCCAAAATCCCAAAACGAACCTACCAAAGGAAAGCGGCGGTCACGATAGCGCCCGAGCGGGCTGACATCACGATCAACGGCTTCCCCTATCGGATATGGTTAGAGACAGGGAAAATCTATATTGAAAAGACCACGCTGACAAGGGAGACGATCTTCCACAACGAAACGGAAGTGGTGATGGACAAGTCCGCCTGTGAGTTGGAATGGGAAGAGGGCGACAGTTTTTATTTTCCGCAGGGCAGCATTACGGTTTATCAGGACGATCTGGTAGTAGAGATGCCGGAAGAACTTTATGAGACGGTCCTGCTGGAGAAAGCGCCGGATCATCTTCCGTTCGAGGGATTTCCGAAGTATAAACGTTCCCCGCGGCTGATCAGGAAAGTCCCCACGGAGCCGATCGAGATCGCGCTGCCGCCGGACCGGAAGAAAATGGACAAAAAAAGCATTGTACAGGTGATCGTGCCGCCTGTTATCATGCTGTGTGTCACGATAGCGGTCAGCATTCTCATGAAAAGAGGGCTGTTTGTCATCGTTTCGGTTATTTCCACGGTGATGAGCATTGTGATGTCGGCGGTAAAGTTTTTCAAAGACAGGAAAGAATACAGGGAGCATGAGAGCAGACGGCAAAAGATGTATGACGACTATCTGCTGTCCGTGCGCAAAAAGCTGTATGGCGCACTGGAAGCGGAGAAAGAGGCGCATTTTTATAACAATCCGTCCGTTATGACGATAGAGCGGATGGTAAATGCGTACAGCAGCCGTATCTACGAGAGAAGTGCAGACGACGATGATTTCCTGAAAATATCAGTCGGACTCAGAGATGAGCGGGTCAGTTATCCGGTATCCATGAAATATAAAGAGATGGAGATGGAAGTGGATGCGCTGGAGGAAGAAGCGAGAAAGATCTACAGCCGTTTTCTGACCGTGAAAGATAAGCCTGTCTGCATTGACTTAAAGCAGGCGCATGTGGGACTGGTGGGCGAGAAAGACGTCCTCCACGAGCAGTTAAAACTGATCGTAGCGCAGCTTACGTTTTTCCACTCTTACCACGATCTGGAGATCGTTACAATCTTCCATGAAAGGTATGATGCGGATTTTAAGTGGATGAACTGGTATCCGCATCTGCGCATTCATGCGATCAATACATATGGCTGCATCAACAATGAGAGAATGCGCGATCATGTGGTGGGAAGCCTGTACCGTATTTTGAAAGACAGGAAACTGAAACGGGACGAGAGCAGGAAAGAGTCGCGCTTTTTGCCGCATTATCTGTTTATCATAGACGAGCCGAAGCTGATCGCCGACCATGCGATCACGGAATATCTGGATAAGGAGCCGGAGGGACTTGGATTTTCGATCATTTATACGACGCATATGCGGGCGAATCTTCCGGAAAATATCAAGACCGTGGTGCAGTATGAAAATTCGGAGCAGGGCGTGCTTCTCATCGAGCAGGGGGAGATGACGGATAAGAAATTCCGCCTGCAAAGAGCGGGGCAGACAGATTTTGAAAGGATGGCAAGGAATCTGAGCGTACTGGTGCATGAAAAGGGCATCGTTTCGCAGATACCGGAGAGCATCACGTTTTTTGATATGTATCAGGTGGAGCGCCCGGAGGAATTGCAGATCGAGGAGCGCTGGCAGAAGAATCAGTCTCATAAGACATTGGCAGTACCGCTCGGGCTGCGGGGGATAGATGATTATCTGTATCTGAATCTCCATGAGCGGGCGCATGGACCGCATGGTCTGGTGGCAGGTACGACCGGTTCCGGCAAATCGGAGATCGTACAGAGTTATATCTTATCGCTGGCAGTCAATTTTCATCCCCATGAGGTCGGATTTTTGCTGATCGACTATAAGGGCGGCGGTATGGCTGGATTATTTAAGAATCTGCCGCATCTGCTCGGTACGATCACGAATCTGGACGGCAGCGAGAGTATGCGGGCAATGGCTTCCATCAAGAGTGAGCTGGCGAGGAGACAGAAGATTTTTGGCCAGAATAATGTCAATCACATCAATGATTATAATAAGCTGTTCAAGCTGGGTGACGTTGCAGAACCGCTTCCGCATCTTTTCCTGATCAGCGATGAGTTTGCGGAATTGAAAAAGGAACAGCCGGAGTTTATGTCGGAGCTGGTCTCGGCGGCGCGTATCGGACGAAGTCTGGGGATCCATCTGATCCTGGCGACGCAGAAGCCCTCCGGCGTCGTAGATGACCAGATCTGGACGAATTCCCGCTTTAAGCTGGCGTTAAAAGTACAGAATGAGTCAGACAGCAGGGAGATCATCAAGACGCCGGACGCCGCGTTCATCACACAGCCCGGCAGGGCATATCTGCAAGTCGGCAACAATGAGATCTATGAGCTGTTCCAGTCTGCATGGAGCGGCGCTGCCTACCGCAGGGAAAAGGAGAAAGAGGAAGATACGCAGTTAGTATATCTGGTGAATGAACTCGGACAGGGAGAATTGATCAACAGCGATCTGAGCGTCACGGCGGAAAGTAAGCAGTTAGAAGCGACACAGCTCGATGTTACGATCGATCACATTGCGGAACTGTATCGCAGGCAGGATGCAGTACCCGTGAAAAAGCCGTGGCTTCCTCCGCTGTCCGGCAGGATCGTAAGTCCCTATGCGGCGCAGTATTGCGACGGAAAGAATAAGGAGGCGGAAGAGCTGCCGCTCGTCTTAAAAGCCGAGATCGGTCTGGTGGATATTCCGGAAGAGCAGAGTCAGGCGCCTTTTGTGATCGATCTGTTAAAGGACGGCAACGTTGCTTTCTTTGCGGCAGCCGGATATGGGAAGTCGGTTTTTTTGACAAGCGTGATCCTTTCTTTTGCCTTGCAGAACAGTGTAGAGAAACTGCATTTCTACATCTGCGATTTTGGCAACAGCGCGCTGGCGGCATTAAACGGTCTGCCGCATACGGCGGATTATCTGACTGTGGATGATGCGGAGAAGATCGGAAAACTGATGCGCATGATCAATGAGGAGATCAGGCGGAGAAAGAAACTTTTTGCGGAAAAGATGGTCCAGAATTTTGATATCTATAACCGGACGGCGGCGGAGGGGCTGCGGGCTATTGTCATCATCGTGGACAACTATGACGTCGTCAGGGAAATGAATCAGGAATTTGATGAATTTCTGGCAAAACTCAGCCGTGACGGCGCAGGGCTCGGCATCTATATGGTAGTGTCAGCCACCAGACAGAGCGGCATCAAATATGCAGCGCTGAATAACTACAAAAATAAGATCGCGGGATATCTGGTAGAAAAGTCGGAGGCTTTCGGACTGGTGGGAAAGAGCAGCTATCAGCCGCCAGAGATAGAGGGACGCGTTCTGGTAAAACATGAAAATGCGGCGAATCTGATGCAGGTTTATGTGATGGTCCCGTTTCAGAATGAAGTGGATTATAACGCCGGCATCAGGGATCTGATCGGGCAGATACGGGAGATGTATCCGACCATGCGCGCCCCGCGGATACCGATGCTGCCGGAAACATTCGTCTCGACGATGATCGCGGACTATGTGAGGGAAAAGACAGAGCAGATCGTGCTCGGTCTGCATAAGGAAACGGTGGAAGTAAGAGGGTTTGACAGAAGCTGCGCGCCGTTTATCATTCTGGGAGAATCCGCCAGAGGTAAGACAAATCTGCTGAAAGTGATCCTGGAGCAGATCGTCGGCAAGGGAGAGATCTATCTGTTCGATTCTTCCGGCAGAGAACTCTTTTACCACAAGGCAAGCAGGGGCGTATCCTATATCGAGACAAAAGAGGAGGCGGAAGACTTTATCGAGGCTTATAAGGAAACGGCGGAGGAGCGCAGGAGCAGGTTCCACAGGGCGCTGGAGGAGAATCCGCGGATCTCGCCGAAAGAGTTTTATGCGGCGTTGGAGCCGGTATACATCGTGATCGATGATACGGATGAATTTGCGGAGAACTTTAAGGAACTCGGAAAAGAAATGGCGGAATGTATCCGTCTGGCGGCGGATACCGGATGCGGGGTGATCGCGGCAGTACACTCCACAAAGAGCAAAGGCTTTGACGAGGTCAGCAAACTGTTCCGCACAGCAACGGACGGGATTCTCCTCGGCAATCCGGGAGCGACGTCGATCTTTCCGACCGTGCCTGCCAAACAGCTTCCGGCAATGGGAGAGGGGCTGTTATATCACGGCGGAAAATTTGAGCAGGTGCTTTTGCCGAAATATGCCGCCGATGCGGAAGCGGGAGGGAACGGATAATGGGACTGGGAGATATGCTGGCTCGCGCTGCAAAAGTCAGCCTGATCAATAAGCAGATAGCCGAGCTTGACGATCTGGTAGCGGAAGCGCGAAGCATAAAGGTCGAACTGAAAAATTCGGATATGGCGCTCAACAATCCCCTGCTGCAATGGACAAGCCGCTATCGCGCATTTCAGGCAAGCCCTATGTCGGAAGTGGTGGTCGTCGATAAGTTTGAAGGCGAGAGCGCAGAGAGGATTCGCGCAGCTCTTCCGAGTGCGATCGAGGAAATGGAGGCGACGCAGGCAGCGACAGAGAGCGTTCAGGGCGAGATCGACGTGCAGATCACGAAGCTGGACGAGTATATCGACATGCTGGGAGAAAAGATAGCGGCGCTGAGAAGCGAAATGGCAGCATTATAAGGCGTATCAGCGCATGAGAAAGAAAGGGGAGCGATGAAATGGCAGGAATCGTAAATTTGCAGCAAAGCGAATATGATACGGCGATCGCGCAGATGGAAGCCCTGCATCAGACAGCCGTGGACGGGATCGTGAAAATAGCGGATCAGATCCAGGCGCTGTCGGAGACGGCGGGCGGATTTTATATCGAGAAGATATCGGAAAAGACAAGTATGTTATTGAATACCCTGCATACGGGAGTCTGTATGCCGATGCAGACGAACATGGAAAACACGTTGGAGAGTATGAACAGTTTTGCCCAGATCATCGACAATCTGGATTCGGCATGTAATATGTAGCGGAAGCGACGGCGGTATGAAGATGGAGGTGCAGAATGCCCGGAAACGGTAATGTAGCGATCGATAAAAATACGGCGGTTTCAACGATGGCGGCGCTCCGTTCGGAGACAGAACAGTTTCTGTCCGAAATGGAAAGCGGCTATCGCGAACTTTCGGCTCTGTTTGTAAAATCAGAGGGTGAGTTTATCACCGCGCTGAAAGAACAGCTGCAAGTGGAGCAGGAAGTGGTCTGCGCCATCGGTGAATTTTTCCTGACCTTGTTGGAGATGATGAATGCCGCGGAGGCGGATTTTGGCAAGCTGGACAACGATTATGCGCAGGAAAAAATAAAGTAGACGCGGAAAACGAGCAGGCTGTCCGAAAGGGCGGCTTGCTTTTTGTGCGAAACCTCCCGCGTCCGGTTATGAAATTTTTATGAAAACTTCGGAAAAAAGTTGACATTGAATTTTTATTGTAAAATAATAGAAACATACGGATTTTAGTGACAGTGGGAGGAATGACGATGATTAAGACCCTTGCGGCACATGTAAAGGAATATAAGAAAGCTTCGATCATGACGCCGATCTTTATGATCGCGGAGGTCATCTTCGAGACCCTGATTCCGTTTTTGATGGCTTCCATCATCGACGACGGCGTGGAAGCGGGCGATATGCGGCACATTTACATCGTGGGCGCGCTGATGATCGTGGCGGCGCTGGGCGGTCTCTTCTGCGGCGTGATGGGAGGAAAGTACGGCGCGCGGGCGTCCACGGGCTTCGCGAAGAATCTGCGGCAGGCAATGTTTGAGAACATCCAGACTTTTTCGTTTTCCAGTCTGGATAAGTTCAGTACGGCGGGGCTGGTCACAAGAATGACCACGGATGTGACGAATATGCAGAATGCCTATCAGATGGTCCTGCGGATCTGTTTCCGCGCTCCGGTGAGTATGATCTGCGCGATGGCGATGGCGTTTATGATCAATGCCGAACTGGCTTCCGTCTATATGGTGGCGGTGATCCTGCTGGCGGTGGTCCTGTTCTTCATCATACGGGGCGCGATGAAGTATTTCAAGCAGGCGTTCCCGAAATACGATGAACTGAACGCTTCCGTGCAGGAAAATGTGGGCGCGATCCGCGTGGTAAAGGCTTACGTCAGAGAGGAGCATGAGACGAAGAAATTCAAGAAAGCAAGTCAGGGCATTTATGATATCTTCCTGAAAGCGGAGAAGCATGTGGTCTTAAACATGCCTGTCATGCAGTTTACCGTTTACGGCTGTATCCTGCTGATCAGCTGGCTGGGCGCAAAGCAGATCGTGCAGGATACGCTGACCACCGGAGAGCTGATGAGCCTGCTGACCTATTGCATGAATATCCTCATGAGCCTGATGATGGTAGCGATGATCTTCGTGATGATGAGCATGAGTATCGCCAGTGCGGAGCGTATCTGCGAGGTGTTACAGGAAAAGAGTGACTTGACTAATCCGGTCAATCCTGTGTACGAAGTGCCGGACGGTTCCATCGAGTTTCAGCATGTGCGCTTTTCCTATCATAAGGGGAGCAGCGAGGCGGTCCTGCACGATATTGACTTAAAGATAAAAGAGGGCGAGACGATCGGCATCATCGGCGGCACAGGCAGCGCGAAGACCAGTCTGGTCAATCTGATCAGCCGTCTCTACGACGTGACGGACGGCGCTGTCCTGGTGGGCGGCAGAGACGTCAGGGAGTACGATATCGAGACCCTCCGAGATCAGGTGTCGGTGGTCCTGCAGAAGAATGTCCTTTTCTCGGGCACGATCTTAGATAACCTCCGCTGGGGCGACGAGAACGCCACGGAGGAGGAGTGCAGGCGCGTGTGCAGGCTGGCGTGCGCGGATGAATTTATCGAGAAGATGCCGGACGGGTATCAGACTTACATAGAGCAGGGCGGCACCAATGTGTCCGGCGGGCAGAGACAGCGGCTGACGATCGCGAGGGCTCTGTTAAAGAAGCCGAAAGTATTGATCCTCGACGATTCGACCAGCGCGGTGGACACGGCGACGGATGCGAAGATTCGCAAAGCCTTTGCGGAGGAGATCCCGCAGACGACCAAGCTGATCATCGCCCAGCGTGTGGCAAGCGTGATGAACGCCGACCGCATCATCGTCATGGAGAACGGACGGGTGAACGGCTTCGGCACGCACGAGGAACTGCTTGCAAGTAATGAGATCTACAGGGAAGTCTATGAGTCGCAGACGAGCGGCGGCGGCGACTTCGACGAACAACATGAGGGAGGTGACAGATAATGCCGGGACCGGGACAAAGAAGAATGATGCAGGGCGGAAGGAAAATAGAGAATCCGGGAAAAGTCTTTAAGCGCCTGATGGCGTATGTAGCCAAAAACTACGGCGTCCATCTGGTCATCGTGGCGGTGCTGATCTTTGTAAGCGTCCTTGCGAACGTGCAGGGCACGATGTTCATTCAGAGCCTGATCGACGATTACATCACGCCGATGCTCACGCAGGAGCAGCCGGATTTTGGACCGCTTGCGGGCGCGATCGTGCGGGTAGGCGTATTGTATCTGATCGGGGTGCTGGCGTCTTACGCATGGAACCGCATCATGATCAATGTGACGCAGGGAACGCTTCGGAATGTGCGTGACGATCTGTTCTCCCACATGGAGACGCTTCCCATCAAATATTTTGACACCCATTCGCATGGAGATATTATGTCAACCTACACCAACGACGCGGAGACGCTGCGGCAGATGATCAGCCAGAGTATGCCGCAGGTGTTCAACAGTGCGATCACGATCGTGAGCGTGCTGATCAGCATGGTGATCTTAAGCGTGCCGCTGACGCTGGTAACGCTTGTGATGGTGGCGGTCATGCTGGTGGTGACAAAGAAAGTAGCGGGCTTGAGCGGTCGATACTTTTTGGAGCAGCAGACCAACCTCGGTAAGATCAACGGCTATATCGAGGAGATGATGAACGGGCAGAAAGTCGTCAAGGTCTTTAACCACGAGGCGAAAAATATCGAGGAATTTAAAAACCTCAACGACAATCTGTTTGTGAGCGCGGACAGGGCAAACTATCTGGTCAACATCGTGGGTCCGGTCAATATGCAGCTCGGAAACGTGAGTTATGTGGTCTGTGCGATCGTGGGCGGAGCGCTGGCGCTCTCCGGCATGACGGGCTTGACGCTCGGGAAACTGGCGAGTTTCCTGACGTTCAATAAGAGCTTCAACGGTCCCATTAACCAAGTGAGTCAACAGTTCAATGCCATTGTTATGGCGATGGCGGGCGCGGAGCGTATCTTCAAGATGCTGGATGAGACCTCTGAGGTGGACGAGGGCTATGTCACGCTCGTCAATGTCAGGGAAGAGGGCGGAAAGCTGGTCGAGACGCCCGAACGCACGGGGCGCTGGGGATGGCGGCATGAGCATCAGGCGGATCACTCCGTCGATTATGTGGAATTAAAGGGAGATGTGGTTTTCGACGGCGTCGATTTCGGTTATCATGACGATAAGATCGTACTCCACGACGTGAAACTGTTTGCCGAGCCGGGGCAGAAGATCGCTTTCGTCGGCTCGACAGGAGCGGGCAAGACCACCATCACGAACCTGATCAACCGCTTTTATGACATTCAGGACGGTAAGATCCGCTACGACGGCATCAATGTGAATAAGATCAAAAAGGACGATCTGCGCAGGTCCCTTGGCATCGTGCTGCAGGATACGCACCTCTTTACGGGCACCGTGATGGAGAATATCCGCTACGGGAAACTGGACGCGACCGACGAGGAAGTGCGCGCGGCGGCGAAACTTGCCAATGCGGACAGCTTTATCCGGCGTCTGCCGGAGGGGTATGATACGCTGCTGACCGGAGACGGCGCAAACTTAAGCCAGGGTCAGAGACAGCTCCTGGCGATCGCCAGAGCAGCCATCGCGGATCCTCCGGTACTGATCCTCGACGAGGCGACCAGCTCCATCGACACCCGTACCGAGCGCATCGTGCAGGACGGCATGGATAAGCTGATGAAAGGCAGGACCACCTTTGTGATCGCCCATAGGCTTTCCACGGTCAAGAATGCCGACTGCATCATGGTATTGGAGCAGGGCAGGATCATCGAGCGGGGCACGCACGACCAGTTGATCGAGGAGCGCGGCAAGTATTATCAGTTGTATACGGGAAATGCGATCACCGCATAGACGTATGACGGAAATGGAAGATCACGACTCGTTGTGCATTTTTGGTAACTATTGACAAGATTCGACAAAAATCTTACAATAATAGTGACTACGTAGAATAGTCACGGAAATGAGGAAACATGAAAAATAAATGGGACGCATCGGATGCAGAGCTGGAAGTTCTGGAGAAATTGTGGGATCAGGAAGAGGGGATCAAACAGTCTCAGCTTCTTGCCCTGTTTGAAGCGGATGGAAAGGAGTGGAAGCGGCAGACCCTGAATACTTTTTTAGCCAGACTGGAAGAAAAGGGACTGGTCACGAGAAAACGCAGAATCGTGAGCACCACATACAGCCGCGACGAGTATCATTATAAGAAAGCGAAAGCGGTGATCGACGAAATGTATGAGGGGAAACTGAGTCATTTCATGGCGGCTTTTGTGAAAGAAAATACGATCGATGAGAGCGAAGCGGAAGAACTGATCAGAATCATAGAAAATAACTAGGGGTCGGTATGGAATATATACTTGTGATGGCGCTTTCGGGAACTACGATGACGCTTCTTTATCTGGCGGCGCACCGTATCCTGAAAGAAAAGTTCAGTGCGCGGGCATATTATCTGCTCGCGAGAGCGGCAGTGATCTATTATCTGATTCCGCTGCCTTATTTGAAGAAGTGGTATAAAGATGCGCTTCAATTCCTCCTGCCGGAAGACATGAGAAGAGCGTCGCAGATACCGTTGACGGTTACGAACTATGCAGTTCACGCGGAGGGAAAGTTATATGCAAATATCTTTGCGTGGATCCAAGCGGCAGCCGTGATCGTCTGGGTGGCAGGCGCGTGTTTTGTGATCGTAAAACGTCTGACGGAGTATGTGCGGACTGCACGGCGGTTTGCCGTCTACGCGGATCGGGAGATGGCGGATCGGCACAGGGAAATCATTGACGATTTCCGGGCAAAGTTTGGCGTGAAGCGGCGGGTGGCTCTGTACTATGAAAAAGAGAATGGGCGTACGATGACCTTTGGCGTGATCAGACCTGTCATCGTCTGCGGCAGAGAACCGGACAGCCGGGCGGCGGAACTGTTACTCCGCCATGAGATGGTACATATCAAACGGCTGGATGTGTTGTGGAAGGTACTGTTGCAGTTCGCGTCTTTCATCCATTGGTGGAATCCGCTCTTGTGGAGGCTGGACCGCAGTTTCGAACGTGACTGCGAGTGCTCCTGCGATGAGGCGGTGATGGCGGGAAGACCGCAGGAGGAAGTGACGAGGTATCTGAAGCTTCTGGTTGCGGAAGCGAAAGGTGAGAAAGAGACGAAAGAAGCGCCTGCTCAGTTGAGCACGGGCTTCGGAGAAGAGGCACAAAAGTTAATGGAAAGGGTGGAGAATCTTAAGATGAGAAAGAAATGGAATCGTTGGGCGGCGGGCGCGCTGGTGGCAACGTTGATTTTTGCGAATTCGATGACGGTGTTTGCGTATCGGGATGTGGCGCATGTAACAATTGCGGAGCCGGTATCACAGGAGGAGATCAAGAGAACACTGTTTGTAGAGAATGCGGAGTTTGTCGCTGACAAGGCGGCAGGGGAGACCACCGCAGGGTTCAAAGTATCAGATAAAGAAGTGGAGTTACAAGAAATAGAACTTTTGTATGAAAAGCAGTTTGTGGATGAGGCGGGCAATATCTATGAGATAGACGATGAGGGGATAGAGCCGCAGCACAGCCATAATCTTGTCTGGGGAAATTATTATGAGCATACCAAAAATTCGAGCGGCGGCTGTGAGGTGAGAACATACCGTGCGCAGATGTGTAATACATGCACCTATATCATTCGTCATGAGTTGCTTAGTACAACCAACTATACGACCTGCCCGCACTGATGCGGGAACTTAACGTTTGGTCTCTATAGACAGGATGCCGCGGATCCTGTGTCTCATAGATGACAGGAAGTGTAAAAAGGGGAAGGTGTGAGCGGCTGTGTCATGTGTGACGCAGCCGCTACACCGTTTAAAAAAGAAAATATGCAGGCGTTTGCGAAACATATTTATGGTTGGTGAAATTGTACAAATGGCATAACCAACGCAGACGCGCTTGCGCTCCATTCCGAGCGTAACGCCGAGCCTGCGAAGCAGTGCTCGAGTGGTTAATTCCGTAGGAATTTACCACATCTCTTGAGCAGATATGCAAAACATACAATATGAAAGTTATTTTCCGTGCCTTGATACAGGATATGAAATATAGTATGATATATTAAAATTAAGATTTATCGGAAAAGAAGGGAACTGACAAAATGAATAGTGGTGTATTTACAATTAAGGATATTGAAAATTTAGTGCAGCCAATCGCTGAAAAATATAAAGTGAAAGCAATCTATTTGTTTGGTTCTTATGCCAGAGGGGAAGCAGATGAACGCAGTGATTTAGATTTTCTGGTGTACGGTGGGGAAAATTTTAAACTTACGATGATTTTTTCACTTGCTGAGGAATTGCGGGAGGTTTTAAGAAAAAATGTTGATGTATTTGAAATAAATGAAATCAATGAAGATAGTGATTTTTATAATGCAGTTATGCGGGAAAGGATGTTGATAGCATGAAATATTCGGATGAGCAGAGAATTAAAAAAATTTATGAAAATGCCATAAAACTACATGAGTATATTGTATGTAACAACCGTATATTTTATTGTTTTTTGCGCATAATTATGATATAATTATGTGGTAGAAGGGAGCGGATATTATGCCACTTATTATGCCTATTAAGGATTTACGCAATACAACTGAGATTTCTAATATTGCACATAAGGAACAGGAGCCTATTTTTATTACAAAAAATGGGTATAGCGACCTGGTTGTAATGAGCAGTGAATTATATGATAAATTTGCAAGAATGAACCGTATTGATCAAGCTATCTATGAGTCTGAGCAGGAGATAGTAAACGGAGCAGAAGCAGTTGATGCGGAAACTGTTTTTGCAGAATTGGAGAAAAAGCATTTTGGATAAGTACAAGATAAAGTTCAATCCTAAAGCGATACGGGAATTAGACAGCATTTACGGATATATTGCAAGTGAAAAATTAGCTCCTGAAAATGCAAAAGGACAGGTTGAGCGAATTGAGAAAGCCGTTCTAGGTTTAGACACTTTTCCGCAATCCCATCAAGAACGCAATGAGGGCAGATATGCAGGAAAAGGTTACAGACAACTTCTGATCGATAACTACATCGCTGTTTTCCGTATTGACGAAGCGCATAAGACGGTATATGTTGTAACAATACAGTATCAGGGACGGAACATATAAATGAGGGTATTTTTCTCTTGCATTTTATAATTATTTATGTTAATACTAGTGAAAAAGAAGCGGTTTTTAACCGTACAGTCATTTTGACTTAAGCGGCGTACTCGCTTCTTTTCTATTATCCGTACTCTTCCCTATACAAACTCATTCCTTCCCTCAATCAACCCGTTCGTTCCCCCAGAAGAACAGCGCCACCGTACCGGGACCGGTATGGCTGCCGATGGTAGTGCCGATATCGTTGATCTCTACTTTACCGTTCAGGTTCGGGAAACGTTCTTCCACCAGTTTCGCCACAGCCTTTGCGCTTTCAAGGCAGGCGGATTGGGAGATATAACATTTGCCGGAATAGGAAAGTCCGTCCTCGGCAAATTCCTCCATTTTATCAACAATGGCTTTGATGACTTTTTTCTCGGTACGGATTTTGAAACGCGGTATCAGGCGTCCCAGATTGTCCATGTTGAGAAGCGGGCAGATATTTAAAACGCCGCCGACAAAACCGGCAGTTTTG
>JAMPCE010000005.1 GCA_023666335.1 bacterium | reverse complement strand
TATTTTGTGTCACTTTTTTGCGGGGGGGGGGGTGATCGAGTTGATTAGGGCAAGAAACGCTTTCTTCTGGGCAGAGGTGAGAAGCTCCCACTTGTTAAGCAGTTCCTGCTGGTCGGGCGTGATCTCCGTCAAACAGTTATTCTCAGATAAAAATTGAGCCATAGTCATATCGAAAGCGCAGCAGATCTTTTCTAACGACGGTAGTGTCGGCAGCATCTTCTTACGATACCATGAAGAAATGGTAGACTGCGGAATGCCGGATTTCTGTGCAAGCTGGTATTCCGTCCAGTTATGTAACAAGCGCTGTTGGGTTATGCGTCCAAGAATGTCAACCATCATCATACCTCCGAGATTTCGATTTATCGTTATTATAATGCGACAATTACTTGAAAAATACTGATTAAAAGCGTATAATTTATACGATTAACACAACCTCCGTAATAGAGAAAGGCTAAGAGGTTTGTTAGTTAGCAGGACAGAGAAAACTCTTATAGCATTTACAGGAGGCGGATAGGATGAAGCTGGGGAAAATGGGGAAGAGGATTATTGCAGGAATATTGGTGAATATCATGGCTGTTTCATCGGCGTTTGTTCCGGCGGATACGGTCAGGGCAGAGGAAATCGCACCGCAGGAGATCGAGGAAGTCGTCGCAGCGGATGACGGGACGGATGTGCCGGAAGAGGAAATAGCCGACGATGGGCAGGAAGAAGCCGGTGGGGCAGAGAACGAAACGGCGGATCGGTCAGAAGAGGAAGCAAAAGAAGAGAATACAGAAGCGGAAGATCGAGAAGAAAACTCTGTATCAGAGGAAACGGGGGAGGAGACAGAAGAAATTTCACAGGATGAAGAGTTGACGGAGACTGTAGAGGCGGATGACAAAGCGGATGAAGCGGAGGCTGCCGATGTTTCGCCGCTTGCAGATGCGGATAACATTGTCGAGAGTGGGATTATTGACGAAGAGTATGGGCACATTGTCTGGACAATTGATAGAAATTATAAACTGACTGTGACGGGGACGGGAGATTTTGCGCCTGTTGGCGGAGGTGATGGAAGAACGCCGTGGTACGATTATAGGGGAAGCATAGAATCTGCTGAAATAAATGTACAGGGTATGAAGGACGCTTCCTATATGTTTGAGGGTTGTTCATATCTGACCAGTGTAGATTTGCATCATTTTGATACAAAAGATATAGTAAATATGCGCTTTATGTTTAGTGGCTGCGAGAGTCTGACCAGCCTTGACTTGGGTGACTTTCACACAGAGAAAGTAACAAAAATGAATGGCATGTTCTGTGGTTGTAACAGCTTGAAAAGTCTTGATCTGGGCAGTTTTCACACAGAGAATGTAACAAGAATGAATGAAATGTTTTATGAGTGCAGAAGTTTGACCAGCCTTGATTTGAGCAGTTTTAATACGGAAAATGTAATCAATATAGATAATATGTTTGGAGAGTGCCGAAGTCTTGTCCGCCTGGATTTAAGCAGTTTTGATCTGGGTAATCTGGTGGAAGTTGATAATGACGGAATGAAACCGTTTTATGCGTGCATTAGCCTGACAACTGTTTATACGCCGCGGAATCTGAAAAAAGAGATTTCGCTGCCTAACGTGCATTGGTATCGGTCTGATGGAAGTACATTGAAGAATTTGCCGTTGAACATGGGCGAGAGTGTTGTGATAAACAGGAATAAGATACATGAGGAGGATGTCGTTGGGGGCAGCTTTCGGGATATTATCTGGTTTATTGATACGGAAAGAAAATTGACAGTACAGGGGACAGGAGAGTTTGCTTCGGATAATAATAACGCAAATAGAGGACCGTGGTGGGATTATAGAAATGATTTTGATTTTGCAGAAGTAGATGTAACGGGTATGACCAATGCTTCGGGTATGTTTGGCGGCTGTGATGAATTAAAAGGCGTAGACTTTAGTAAGTTTGACACCAGCCAAGTGACCGATATGGGGAGCATGTTCAGCGGCTGCAGCGGCTTGACTGCTTTGAATCTGAGTAGTTTAGATACCAGTCAGGTGATAGATATGCGAAATATGTTTTCGGGGTGCTATAATCTGACCACTTTGGATTTAAGCAGCTTTGAGACCGGTCAAGTGACAGATATACGAAATATGTTTAGCGGATGCGATAATTTGACCACTCTGGATCTGAGTAGTTTTGATCTGAGCAGCTTAAAACACGAGGATGCCTTTGAGTGGGGCAGCGGAGAGCAACTGGGTCTGTGTGAAGCGTATTCTTTGAGTACAATCTACACACCGCGAAATATTCCTGCTTTTGTGCATATATCTCTGCCCTCAGGTACATGGTATCAGCCGGACGGAACAGAGATCACAGAACTTCCCCACTTGGATCACAGTATCCTCATAACAAGGGACAGCATCCCCTCCGTGGCGGAACCTTATGTAAAAGTAACAAAGAGAAAAACAGCCTATCAGTGTGGCGAGTCTCTGGATCTGAGCGACCTGACAGTCAGATATTACGACGGCGACGGAAAAGTCACGGTTGTCTCTGATTACGGCACAAACGCAGATCGGATCGATATGTCCACGCCGGGGACAAAGCTGCTGGAGGTGGCTTATAACGGGTTGACTGCAGCGGTGGAACTGACCGTGAGCGGGACAGTGACAGGAAAAGAGAAAGTCGAGATTTCAGGACTTGCTGTCCATGACAGTATCTATAGCGGCAGGGCTGTTACCTATGAGGGAACGGCAAGCGTTAAAACAGCCGCAGGGGAAGATGTGACGGCGAAGACGACGCTCACCTATACTTACAGCGGCACAATGGCGGATGGCAGCAGTTATCCGGCGTCTGCTGATGCGCCGGTCGATGCGGGAAAGTATACTTTGACGATTGCCGTTTCGCAGGATGACAGCGCTTATACAGGCAGCGCGGCATATTCCTTTACCATACGCCCCGCGCAGGTGACGGTTACGGCGTTGGACGTTGTTTATGTCATAGGGGAGGGAAAAGTTCTCCCGGATTCGTTTGCCTTTGAAATAACGGGGCTGTTGAACGGCGATCTGCTGGTGAAGCAGCCGGTCTTTACCCTTACAGATACAAATGGGAAAGAGATTGCCAAAAGTGATATCAATTTAGAACAGGAAGGCAGTTATGCCATCGTTGCGGCAGGCGCAGATGCGGGGATGAACTATGAGATAACGTATCGCAAGGGGATACTTTCCATAACGGAAGAACGGGTGGCATATACGGTCAGATTTGAAGTGAACGGGTATACTGACGAAATTCCGCCTATAACAGGCGTTAAGGCGGGCAGTCTGATCAACGCGCCAAAGGAGCCGAAAGCGGACGGATATCTTTTCAAGGGGTGGTACAAGGATCCGGCGTGCAGTAAGGCATGGAATTTTGACACAGATATCGTGCAGGAAGATACGGTTCTGTATGCCCGCTGGCTGGCGGCTGCGTCTGCCGATGAGCAGGGGGTCAGTCTGTGCATTCAGGAGATAAAAGATCAGAGCTATACGGGAAATGCCCTAAAACCTGCCATTTCTGTATATTCCGGAGATGGAGAAACGCTCTTAAAAGCGGGAAAAGATTATACGATAAAATACTATAATAACGTTGAAGCAGATACCGCAGAAGAGGAAGAATTGGGCGGTGTCAGCGCGACAGGCGGGGAAGGTGACAATCGGTTTACGAAGAAACTGGCGTATCTTGTCATTACCGGTAAGGGAAATTATGCCGGAACGGTTTACAAGAATTTCCACATCAGTCCGGCGTCCATTTCTGCCAGGGACGGAGAGGGAAATCTGACGGCAGCGCCGGGGTTTCAGTTGAAATATACGGAACAGATGACGGTAAATGCGTCAAAAGAGCAGAAGCCGTTCACTTCCCTGAAATATAAAAAGGCAATGAAAGCCGGAAGAGATTATGAAGTGGCGATCCGCGTCTTGGAAGCTGTCGATGGAACAGGAAATGCGCTGGAAAAGGACAGCATGATTGCAAAAAGTCATGAAAACGGCGCACTCCCGGCTATCCCGAAAGGCTGTCAGGGGACTTTCCTGATGACCGTTACAGGTCTGGGAAATTATACCGGCAGCATTGAAAAAACGATTTATGTGGCGGATAAGACGTATTTGTTAAAAAATGCGGGCGTTTCGCTTGGCAAAAACCAGAAGAACGTCAAAAACAGGACGGCGGCGGAACTGCAAAAAGGGATCACCCTGACGCCGGCATATTATGATGCTTCTACGAAGAAATATTACGCAGTTGATGAAAACGGCGTGGTCAGCGCCGATGCGGAACCGGACGGCAGTAATGTTTTTACGGTGAAAGCAGGAAAAACATATCTGGTATACGGAAAGGACTATACAGTCAGTTATAGCAATAACAGGGCGGTGGGAACGGCTGTTATGACGATAACGGGTATCGGGAAATATGCAGGAACAAAAGATATCCGTTTCAAGATCGCAGGAACTGCGTTTCAGGCAAAAAATATCATAGTGGACAGCACGAGTCTGCAAACGGCGGTGCCCTATCATGGGAAAGCGTGGACGCAGAACAAAGTGATTCTTTATCCGAAAGGCGGGAGTACAGCTGATGCGCTTGCCTATGGGGTTGATTATACGATCAGCTATAAAAATAATGTGAACAAAGGCACGGCGACGATGATCTTCACGGCAAAGCCCGATTCGGGATACAGCGGCAGCTTCAAGAAAACATTTCGGATCACGCAGGCGGAGATTTCCGATCTGGCGGTGGTCACGGATGCGGTTTCTGCGGCGGAGCACGGCACAAGCAATGTAACGTATAGCAGTAACGGAGAGATCAGGCTGGAAACTCCTGTGCCTTATACAAAGATGGGCGTAAAGCCGGGTGCATCGATCCGGCTGGTCAATCAAGAGAACGGCGCTGTTTTGCGGGAGGGTAAGGATTATAAGGTCAGCTATCGGAATCATAATGCAGTCACAGTCGGTAAAACGGTATCCACAGATAAAAAGCCGGTCATGGTCATTGCGGGGAAAGGAAATTATAAGGGGACGCTTTCGGTATCTTTCGAGATTGGCAGCGGCGTGGTGTCATTGGAGGATATCATTGTTCCGGCAATGCCGCTCAATACGAAAAGTCATTTTTGGTACAAGCCGAAGATCAAGGTGATGGACGGAAAGAAAGCATTGCGTGCAGATCAGGATTACACCATCGCTTATCAGAATAACGATCAGGAAAATGTGACACGATACATCAATGGGGAAGCAGGGGCGTTGATGCCGGAAGCTGTGATCTGCGTGCCGCAGGGAAGCAGTTACCGATTGGCAGGCGCGGCGGGAGAACCGGTGTCGGAGATCAGCGTTCCCTTGCAATTATATAGCCGGACGCTGAAAAAGAGTGAGTTATATGTTGTTGTAGAAGAACCGGTTTACAATGGCAGTCAGTTAAAGCCGCAGGGCGGTCAGGTAAGGGTGTATCTTGGAAACAGCAGCGGCGTCAAAGCGGCGAACAGATCGAAGGAAAATCAGGAATCTGTATTGACGGCACAGGATGGACCATACAGATTGAGCAGGCTTACGGAGGGGACGGATTATGTTTTAAGTTACGGTGCAAATACAGCGGCGGGTAAAAACAAAGGAAGTCTTACGATCACCGGCGTTTTTCCAAAATATGGCGGCAGTGTTACGGTGAAATTCACGATCTTGAGCAGGGAGATTTGTTTTTTCACCCCAAACCCCTAAAGTCTTCCCGAAAAAAACCGATACTTATAGTGTAAGCTATTGAAAGTGAAGAAGGAGGAATCCGGTATGCGTATCGAAGCTTATACACAAGTACAGCAGGTCTACGGCGCGAAGAGCAGGGCGAAGACGCAGAATACCGCGAAGAGCGCAGGCTCGGACAGGATTCATATTTCCAGCATCGGGAAAGACATCCAGACCGCAAAGAACGCAGTTGCGGCGGCTGAGGATGTCAGAAGCGAACTTGTGGCGCCCATTAAGGCAGGCATTGCAAACGGCACTTATCAGGTGAGCGGTGAGAAGTTTGCGGAAAAACTGTTGAAGCAGTATGAGGAAATTGAAAGTCTGTAGGTGTGGTAAATTTACTGCGTAAATTAACCACGATAAATTTGCTTTGCAAATTTATCCGGGGGTGTGGAAATGGCGAGCTTAATGGAGACCTTGATCGAGGTTTTGGAAAAGGAAAATCTGGAGTATGGGAATCTGTTAGAGCTCTCCATGAAAAAGACGCCCGCCATTGTGTCTGACGATATCAAAGCTTTAGCGGAAATCACGGATGAGGAGCAAATCATCGTTAGCAGGATCAACCATCTGGATAAACAGAGAACCGAAGCTGTCAATGATATTGCGAACGTACTTAACAAGGATGTTACGAAGCTGAAAATTGTAGACTTGATCAAAATGCTGGAAGCCAGACCGCAGGAGCAGGCGAGGCTTGCATCGGTATTTGATGATCTGCGCAGGAATGTACAGGCGGTCAAGCGGATCAACGAACAGAACAGGGAGTTGATCGAAAATGCGCTTGAGATGGTACAGTTCAATATGCAGATGATCCAGGCGATGAACAGGGCGCCGGAGACGGCGAATTATAACAAGGGCGCCTACAATACCGGTGATGTGATCGGAACGGCAAACAAGGCATTTGATGCAAAACAATAATTGTTGAGGACGGTAGATTATGTCATTGATGAGCAGCCTTTATATAGGCGTATCCGGATTACAAACGTCAAATAACGCGCTGAATACGACAGCGCATAACATGTCTAATGTAGACACCCAGGGCTATACCAGACAGCAGGCGGCGCAGGGTACGCGCAATTACATTACGAATGCCAAGTATGCTGACAAAAACTGGATACAGACCGGTCTGGGTGTCAATTATACCCGTACAAGACAGGAAAGAGACGAAATACTGGACAAAAATTATCGCCGCGAGTCCGGACGCAGCGCTTTTTATGATGTCTCGGCGGCGGCGCTGGAAGAGATCGAATACATTCTGGGCGAGTCCAATGAGGGGCATGAGTTTTCCGTGGCGCTCATCGGACAGCACGATGGGGCGAACGAGCAGGACGGACTCTGGGGCGCGGTGCAGGAGCTGGCAAAGGATCCGACCAGTTCGGTCAATCAGGACCTGTTCGTGACCAAAGCCTATGAGTTTATCAATAAGGCAAGGGCGGTCTACGACAGTCTCTGCACTTATCAGGACAACATGAACAAAAAAGTCAAGACGGACGTGGAACTGGTCAACCAGTACGCGCAGGAGATCGAGCAATTAAACCGCCGTATCATGCGGGTCGAGGCGGGGCAGGAGCATGCGAACGACTTGCGGGACCGCAGGAATTATCTTCTGGATGAACTGGCTAAGATCGGCAGCATCTCCTATTCGGAAGATATGTCCGGCTATGTGAGCGTCCGCTTTGAGCAGGTGGATCTGGTGAAAGGCAGTCTGGTGAACGAGATGTGCCTCTACACGGACAGAGAGACCGGATTCTATACGCCTTACTGGAAGATGCTGGCAAACTTTAAGGAATTTGACGAGGACGGCAATCCGATCGTCACCGAGGAGGCGATCGCGAACGCGAAAGTCTTTGATCTGCGCCAGCAGATTTCCTCGGCATACAATACGGATATCGGCTCCTTAAAGGGCACGCTCCTTGGGCGCGGCGACCACAGGGCGATTTACAGGGAGCTGGACGATATCAACCCCGACGGCGAGTATGAGGAGGGCTGGTACGATACGAATATCTCCCAGTCCATCGTCATGAACATTCAGGCGGAGTTTGACAGGCTGATCCATGTGATCACGTCAAAGATCAACGCCGTGCTGGCGGAGGGTGCCGACAGAGCCAGGGAGACGAATCCGGATTCCAATTATCTGCGGGATGAAAACGGCGATCCCTATCAGCTTTTCCTGCCGATGGTGGAGGACGACGGAACGCCGCTGACGAGCTGGACGGTGAGAAACATCATCATCAATCAGGAACTTCGACAGAACCCCTCCTTATTGTCTTTCCGGCTGGATGAACACTCCGAGGACAATGAGACGATGGAGGCGATGAAAAAGGCTTTCGAGGAAGCGATCTACACGTTGAATCCCAATGTGGAGACGCCCCTTTCTTTCAAGGATTATTATAAGAATCTGGTCGCGCAGATCGCCAATACGGGATCGGTATTCCGCGGTATCCAGGCAAGCCAGACACAGGCGACGGACGCGCTTGCCTATGCGAGAGAGGAGATCGTGGGCGTGTCTTCCGACGAGGAACTGACGAACATGATCATGTACCAGAACGCATACAACGCATCCAGCCGTTATATCAACGTGATCAGCGAGATGCTGGATCATCTGCTTTCGACGTTAGGACGGTGACGTAAATTTCTGCGAAGATTAACTGAAGCAAATTCCGTTGGAATTAGCTTCGCGAGGATCTGTGATTCTCGGTATTGGAGGAAAAAATTATGGCATCAACATTTTTCGGATTGACAATCGCATCATCGGGTCTTCGGGCGGCAAATGCAGCCTTAAACACCACGGGCAACAATATCAGCAACGTGCAGACGGAGGGCTACAGCAGGCAGCAGGTGGAGACGGAGGCGGCGAACGCCTTGCGCGTGTTCGCGACTTACGGCTGCGCGGGCGCGGGCGTGGAGACGCTGGCGGTCGAGCGCGTCAGGGACGCATTTTACGATAATAAATACTGGTCGAATGAGACGAAGCTTGGCGAGTATGACGCAAAGCTCTACTACTGCAATATGATCCAGGAGTACTTAAAGGATGACAATGTGACCGGATTTAAGACGCTCTTTAACGGGGTCAGCGCAGCTTTGCAGGAGATTACAAAGAACGCCAGCAGCACCGATACGAAGTCGCAGTTTTTGGGCACGTTAAAGTCTCTGACGGATTATTTCAACAATCTTTACGGCGACTTGCAGGATCTCCAGTCGGATGTAAACGACGAGATCAAGATCAGGGCGGATCAGATCAATTCCATCGCGCAGGATCTTGCGACGATCAACAAGCAGATTAATGTGGTGGAGCTGACGGGCAAACGGGCAAATGAGCTGCGGGATAAGAGAGACAGCCTGATCGACGAACTTTCCGCAGTCGTGGATGTGCAGACTTATGAGTATCCTATTTTGGATGAGCAGGGCTATGAGACGGCGGCGCATCGGTATATGGTAAAGATCGCCGGAGGACAGACTCTGGTGGATATGGACAGTTACAGGACGCTGATCTGCGTCTCCCGCACGGACGAGGAGAAAGTGAATCAGTCCGACGTGGACGGTCTCTACGATCTGATGTGGAGCAACGGCGTTGAGTTTTCCCTTTACAACGCATCTATGGGCGGCGAGTTAAAGGGGCTGATCGAGATGCGCGACGGCAACAACGGCGAGTATTTTAAGGGACAGGTATCCAATGTGACGTATCACGACACCTTTTCCACGGTGACGGTCAAGACGGACGCGCTTCACTTACAGAGCATCAGCAAGTGTACGCTCTCGGATACGGGCGGTATCATCAACGTGGGCGATCAGTTGTTCTATTATACGAAATGGACCTACAACGGCGACGGGGAGTACACGTTCACGGTAGATAACAAAAAGAGCGATCTGCCTTTGACGCCTGCGAAATCATGGTCGGAGGCTTCCGTCGGCGGCGCTATCAATTATCAGGGCGTGCCTTACTATATGGAGCAGATGAACGAGTGGGTGCGCGAATTTGCAAAGAAAGTAAACGATATCTTTAAGGTGGGACTGACGGGAGAGGATCCGCCGCAGAAAGCGGACATTGTATTTACTGCGAATTATAAGAGAAAAGACGGTCAGTATACGCAGGCGGAGCTTGACAAGGCGACTCCTACGCCCAAAGAAGAGAATACAGGCTACTATAACCTGACGGCGGGCAATATCACCTTACTGGATGCGCTGGTGAAAAATCCGAATCTGCTGGGCACCAGAAAGGATGTTGACGATACGGCAGGATACGGGGATCAGACCGACGGTCAGGATGATCTGGAAGGGCAGGAACAGTGCGAGCAGGTGTGGGCGGTGATCTCCATGCTCGGCGACGTGAACCAGTTCAGCTTCCGCGGCAGGGATGCGGGCGGTTTCCTGGAGTGCGTGCTCTCCGACGCGACCTTAAATACCAGCAATGCGGAGACGCTCTACGCGACCTATTACAGTCTGGAGACCAACATCGACAACCAGCGGATCTCCATCTCGGGCGTGGACGAGGACGAGGAAGCCATGAATCTGGTGAAGTACGAAAATTCCTACACGCTGGCGTCCAAGATGATCAACGTGCTGACGGAGATCTACGACAGGCTGATTCTACAAACCGGTGTCTAAGAAAGAGGTGTAATCGACTATGAGAATGACAAATAAGATCATGCGGAACAATTCCGCGTACAACATCAACCAAAACAAGATCTTACAGGATAAGCTGACCAACCAGATGACAAACCAGAGTAAGATCGTGCGTCCTTCCGACGATCCGGTGGTGGCGATCAGAGCGCTTCGTCTGCGCAGCAACGTGAGTGCGGTGACGCAGTATAACGAAAAGAACGCGGAGGATGCGAAACAGTGGCTTACCCTGACGGCGGATGCCATGAACACGGTGGATGAAGTGCTGACAGACCTCTACAAACAGTGCACCACTTCGGCGGACAAATATGAGACTGCCGATGATCTGCGCATCCTGCTCTCCCAGATGAAGCAGGATACGGCGGAGTTTTACTCCTGCGCGAATGTGGATTATGCGGGACGCTATGTCTTCTCCGGCTACCGGACGGATATGCCCGTCACGTTCACGAAAGAGGACGAAAAGCAGATGGATCTGTATCCCGTCTCTTACAATATCAACGAGAGCTTCGGGTTTAACGATATCAGCAGGATCAGCTATACAAATTACGATAGACTGGGCGAGGAAATGACGGGGACGAACACCGTGACAGGTCAGCCCAATCCTGCTTATCCGTTGAACGTGAACTCGACCCACTCTTACGAACAGACCGTTTTTAATGATACGCTGTACCGTTTCAGGATATCCTACAATAATCTGGACTCTCTGGAGAGCGGATCGAAACTGACCTTTTCTCTTCCGGGAATGCCTGCGGGCGAGCATATTCAGGTGAGCATGACGCCGGGAACGGGCGGTGCGCCTGCGACGACAAATGTGGATGTCGTGGATGACGATGGGAATGTGATCGCAACGCCGAGCACAGGCACAGGGTCGTTTCCTGCGGTGCCCGACGTACAGGAATTTGCGGATCAGGAGACCGCTTATCAGGCGATCTCGGCAGGCACCTGCAAAGGGATCGCGTTCATCCCGAGCACCGGAGAGCTGGTGTTCTCCAAGGACTTTTTTGATGCGAACTTAAGCGAGGCGGTCTTTAACGGTGAGGATTCTTTCCATGTAAATTACGACAAGTCTTCCTGGCTGAATGGCGAGATCAATCCGGTGCATTATTTCTCCTGTACGGAGACAAAGACGATTTCGGCGCAGGGGGTCAATCCGCCTGAGACGAAAGTGACGCGCTATAATTTCATGCGCGACAGCATGGATCAGGATATCTACTATGACGTGGGCTACAATCAGCAGATTCAGGTCAATACCTGCGCAAACGAGATCTTTGTGCATGACGTGCAGCGCGATATGGATGATTTTGACCACTACCTGAAACAGCTTGAGGATATCGAGCGGGTGCAGAAGAATCTGGAAGAGAAGCTGGCGGATTATCCGACGGACAGTGATCAGTATAAAGATTTGCAGGAACGGATCGAGGGCGCGAAGAAAGCGCGTACTTATATACGCGAAAACGTTCATACAAAATTTGAGAACCAGATCACAAAATATCAGAAATACATGGATGATTCCCGTGTGGCGATGACGGACAATGCGACGAGGGGAAGTCGTCTGGAACTTGTCAAAGCCAGACTGACGAACCAGCAGGCGACGTTCAAGGAGTTACAGCAGGACAACGAGGGCATTGATATCACCGAGGTAGCCGTCGAGCTGACCAGCGCGGAACTGACCTACAATGCCGCTCTCATGGCGACCGGCAAGATCATGCAGACGAATCTGATGAATTACATCTAATTTGATTGGAAAAAGGGAGACAACGGGTATGCAGATTACAACGAGGGTATTTGGAGAGATCACCATAGATGACGAGAAGCTGATTCATTTTCCAAACGGGATCATCGGCTTTCCGGATCTACAGGACTTTGCATTGATCCATGACGAGGAGAAGGGAACGGAAACAATCCACTGGCTGCAGTCCATTCAGGAGCCTGCCTTTGCGATGCCCGTGATGGATCCGCTGATCGTATGTCCGGACTATAATCCCGAGGTGGACGATGAACTGTTAAAAAATATCGGAGAACTGATCCCCGAGGAGCTCCTGGTGATGGTGACGGTGACGATTCCGAAGAACAATGTACAGGGAATGACGGTAAACTTAAAAGGTCCCATCGTGATCAATGCGGCGGAGAGACTCGGCACACAGGTGATCGTGGAGGGGGAGGAATATCCGGTGAAATTCCCCATCTATGAGATCCTGAATCAAAACAGAGAAAAGGCGGGTGAGTAAATGTTAGCTTTATCCAGAAAAAAGAACGAAGCCCTTGTGATCAACAATAACGTGGAGGTCACCGTACTTGAAATCAAAGGCGAACAGGTAAAGCTTGGCATCAGTGCACCCAGAGAAGTTCCGGTGTACCGCAAGGAAGTCTATGTGCAGATCCAGGATGCAAATAAGGAAGCCGGAGATGTGGACGGCATGGCGGCGTTAAAGAATCTGCTCGGATAAAACGGGAAATTTTTCAAAATAAGTGGGAAGTCTCTTGCTGAAAGCGGGAAGTCGTGCGTTGAAAGTGGGAAGTTTTTTGGAATAAATGGGAAGTTTGCGGGCAATTTGCTTGTAAACTTCCCATTTTTGGGTATAATATATAGTATAGCAGGAGTATTCCGTGAAAGGATCGGGGCGGACTGTTTTGAGATGGAGGGAAAACATGGAAGAATATAGGACTTCTGTGCAGATGGCTGAACAGTTGGGCATTACGAAGAGACAGGTGAATGCTCTCTGTGCAGCCGGAAAAATAGAGGGCGCTTATAAATCGGGCAACCGTTGGATGATCCCTGCGGATGCCGCAGATGGTCTGCAAGAGAGGACAGGGGCGCGCCGACGGGATTTTCTTCCGTTTCCGATCGGCATATCCGATTATAAGACGGCGGTTTCTCAGTATTATTATGTCGATAAGACGATGCTGATCAAAGATCTCATTGATTATGCGGCGTCGATATCTCTATTTATCAGACCGAGACGGTTCGGCAAGACGTTGAACATGGATATGCTGCGTGTTTTTTTTGAAGAGACAGATGAGGACACCGCCATTTATTTTAAAGATACGCAAATATGGGAATGCGGCGAAAAATACAGAGAGGAGCAGGGAAAGTATCCTGTTATTTATTTTTCTTTTAAGGACATTAAATATGATACCTGGGAGGAGACAAGAGATAATCTGTACGACACCATCAGCCAGGAATTTCAGAGACATGCGTATCTTTTGGAAGATGCTCGGCTGGGCGACAGTGACGTGCAGTATTTTAAGCAGGTCTTGCAGAAAGAACTGCAGGATTCGTTGTGGGCGGGAACATTGAAACGTCTCTCACAGATGCTCTGCCGCTATCATAAAACAGCGCCTGTCATCCTGATTGATGAGTATGATACGCCCATTCAGCAGGGGCATACGAAAAAATATTATGACAAAGTGATAGGTTTTATGCGCAATTTCCTGTCTGGCGGACTCAAGGATAATCCGTGTGTGAGCAGAGCCTTTATGACCGGAATCCTGCGGGTTGCCAAAGAGAGCATTTTCAGCGGTTTGAATAATTTATCCGTCAATTCCGTTCTGGATAAAAGGTATAGCCGATATTTTGGCTTTACCCGGAATGAGGTGGAACAACTGCTGCGAGACTGCGGCAAACCGCGCAAGCTGAAGGAAGCCGGAGAATGGTATGACGGGTATCTTTTCGGCGGAACGGAGATTTATAATCCGTGGTCCATTTTGAATTATGCGGATAATGATTGTTTTCCGCAGACCTATTGGCAGTCTACGGGAAGCAATGAAATTTTGGGCGATATCACCGAGGCGGCATCTTCGGAAATGCTGGAAGAGATGAGAACACTGCTGGCAGGGCAGAGCGTAAGTGCATATATAGATACGTCGGTGGTTTATCCCGATGTAAGGCGGAATCCGGCGAGCGTATATAGTTTTCTGCTTATGGCGGGCTATTTGACGGTAAAAAGCGGACAGTTGCTCTACGACGGCAACTCGCTTTGCGATGTGGTGATTCCGAACAGGGAAATAGCGATCGTGTATGAGAAAGAGATTCTGGCAAGGCTGGAAGATATTATACCAATGGCAGCTTCCACGGCGGTTCTGCGCGGGCTTTTGCTGGGCGAGGACGAGAAAGTGCAGGAAGCGCTGCAAAATTTTTTGCGGGAGACGATCAGTTACCATGATGCGGCATCGGAAACTTTTTATCACGGACTGCTGCTTGGTATGAGCGCCATGCTGAATCAATATTATATTGTTACCTCAAACAGGGAGTCCGGAAATGGGCGGTATGATATACAACTGCGACCGAAAGATAAAGAGCGGTATGCCTATTTGATCGAGATCAAGGCGCTCGATCGAAAGAACGGGGACGGCACAGCTGTGGATGAAGCGCTTGCCGCTTTGGCAGAAACGGCGCTTCGGCAGATTGAGGAAAAGGGGTATGAAGCGGAACTTAAGCAGAATGGCTGTATGCGGATCAGAAAATTTGGCATTGCATTTTGGAAAAAGGAATGCAGGGTCAAGTGTGAGGATGCTCGGCTAACTGTTTGATCATCTCCGCAAGCCGTACCTGATAGGTATGATACTGCGCCACTTTTTCACAGCCGCGGATGGCGATCTCCATCCGCGCTTCTTCATGTGTCAGATAATACTGCACTTTTTCCTCTAGTTCTTCCATAGACGCGTAGGTTTCCAGATCGCGCCCGATCTCAAAATAATCGGGGATCTCCGCCTGAAAATTCGTGAGGAGGAACCCGCCGCAGCCGAGGATATCCCAGACGCGCAGAGACAGCCCGCTCTCGATGGGGCGCATGGTCATGTTCAGGTTGATCCGGCTTGCCTGAAAGACTTTCGGCATCTCGGTGAGGGTGCTCACGCCGCCCTTGCAGCGGACGCCTTTCAGATGCGAAGTGTCGCTTCTGGTGTAGAGTGTGACGGCAAAGTGTTCCGCGAGGCGGTTTAAGGTGCGCTCCCGTTCCACGGCGGCAAGCTTCATGCCGATGTACTGGTGCGCCGCGAGGTAGCGGGACGGATCGGTATAGACGTCGTCGCTTTTATAAAAATCCGCATCCGCCGCCGCGATCTCCTGAATGACCGAATCAGTCAATGCCTCCGAGATCAGATTGCAGCCGTAGACTTTAAGCTGCGCCTCGATCAGCCCGTCCACGAAGCCGCGGGTGTGCGCAGAGAGGGAGAGCCGATCGTATCGGCACTTCTCCGTATATAATGAGCCGACGAAAGACACGTCCGCCCCGTAGGCGGCGTAATCTTCATCTGTCATGGCAAGCACCGCCTTTTCCCAGCGTTTGGTGTTCGTGGCGAGCGGCAGATGGTAAATGCAGTCGGGATTGGCGGGGGAAAAAAAGTCATACTGCGCTTTGTCGAACAAAAAAATGCGGTTGTACGAATTTTTCAGCGCGTTGGAAAACAGCTCCGGCACGGGAGAATCCACGCTCCAGCAGACGTAAGGGACTTTCAGCCGCTCGCAGGTGTAGGAGATGGCGGGAAAGAAGTTCACGCTGAACACGAAAGCAAGCGGATGCGCAAGGATCCATTCGCTCACCTTTTCAGCGCACTGTCTCGGAGAGATCTGTTTGTCCCGCATTTCCATGTCCTCGACATGCACCGTGATGCCGAAATCCGTAAAGACCTGTAAGATATCCGGTTCGCATATGCTGTTGTAGCGATAAAATAAGATTTCCATGAGTATGATTATAACGGAAAATGAAAAGAATTACAAATTTCAAACTATTTTGGCGCGGCGGCTAAATATTTATCAGTTTTCTCCGATATAGAATACAAGAGACTGCGTCCTTTGGCAATGATGCGGAAGGCGCGGTCAAGAGACGATTCCAGTAACTTTTTTACCAAATATCACATGGAGGTGATTGACGATGGCAACGATTGAACCATTAAACAGTGTCATGACGTATCAGGCACAGGCAGTAACGAAGCCCCAGCCAGCTGCGCCGGTTAACACGGAAGTACCGGAGGATGGGCAGGCAGTAAACGTCGATGCGACGACCGCAGCAGTAGTGAAGCCTCAGGCGGAAGATGAGAAAGGAAGAGGCGGCGATAATGCCGACAGTCAGCAGCAGCCGGGTGCGAAGCAGAGCGTAGCGCAGCAGACCGATCAGCTGAAAAAGGCGATCGCGGAGATGAACAAGAAGATCAATAACACCAACGAAGAAGCTGTTTTCGGCGTTCATGAAGACACCAACCGTATCATGATCAAGATCATGGATAAGGATACGAAGGAAGTCATCAAGGAGTTCCCGCCGGAAAAGACCCTGGATATGATTGCCAGGATCTGGGAGATGGCAGGCATCCTTGTAGATGAAAAGAGATAGACAGCCGGGAGGGAAACAAAATGTCAATCAGGATCACAGGTATGTACTCAGGGCTCGATACCGAGAGCATCATCAATGAATTGGCTTCGGCACAGAGCTACAAAAAAGAAAAGCTGGTCAAGAAACAGAAAAGTTTTTCCTGGAAGATGGATGCGTGGAAAGCATTGAATACGAAGGTCTACAGTTTCTACCAGAAACTGGATGATCTGCGTTTCCAGAGCAACTATATCAAGAAAAAGACCACCGTGTCCGATTCGAACGCGGTGAGGGTCGAGAGCGGGGCTGACACGGTGGACGGCGTGCACACGATGACCGTGAAGCAGCTTGCAAAGCGCGCTTATCTGACCGGCGGCAGCATCGCGCAGGGCAACACCCATTTCCGTGAGAATGCGACGCTGGGACGGTTGGGGATGGATGCCGGCACGACGGGAAAGATCAGCATAACCGGAGCAAACGGTGCGTCTGCGGAGATTAATGTCAGTGCGGATATGAAGATCAGTGAGTTTGTCACGGCGCTGAAAAACACCGGATTGAACGCCAGCTTCGACGAGACGAACCAGCGCCTGTTCATCAGTTCGAAAGATACCGGAGAGCTTGCGGGCTTCTCGATCACGGGCGACGACGCAAACGGCTTTAAGGCTCTGGAAGTGCTGGGGCTTTTGAGCGGCGCGCCTGCGGCGGGCGAGACGAAGAGCGCAGAGTATCAGGAATATGAGAAGTGGGCAAACTATTATTCCGTAGCGGGCGACGACAGCGATCTGGCTGCCGACGTCAAGGCGGAGAAAGACGCGCTGATCCAGAGCATGGCGGAGGCGCGCGCAAAGGCGTATAAGGCGCAGGACGACGCCCTCACGAAGGCGAACGAAGAACTGGATAAGGCGAACGTTACGAATCAGGAGAAACTCGAAGAGCTTGACGGTTACGCCACATACGGCAGCATGTCCAAAGACGACCTCTACGACAAGATCTACGGCGAGGAAGTGGAAGTCGATAAGAAAGACGACGAGGGCAATGTCGTGATGCAGGACGGTCAGCCCGTCAAGGAAAAGGTTCGTCAGAATGGTCTGACGCAGGAGCTGGAGGATCTGAAAAAGGATCTGGCTGAGAAGCAGAAAGAAGGTTCCGGCGCGAGCGAGGCGGATATCCAGGCGGCAAAGGACGCTGTGGCGGCAAAAGAGAAAGAGATCACGGACGCTAAGAACTGCTACAGCTTTGTGAGCGCGATCGCCGCAAACAATGCGACCAAGCAGAAAAATCAGGATACACTTGACGCCCATGCCGGAACCTACACGGTGACGGATGATACGGTGGCTGCGACGGCTGCACTGGAAGCTACGATCACGGCGGAGGTCAACACAAAGGCGGAGGCGTCGAAAGATGCCCTGGCGGCGCTTTCCTCGATCGATCCGAATAAGATGGCGCACAAGATTGACGGACAGAATGCGAAGATCGTCTTAAACGGCGTGGAATACGAGAACTACAGCAACTCGATCACCGTAAACGGCATGACCATCACCGCGCTGGAGCAGACCGACAAGGAGATCACTCTCTCCACCGCTACGGATACGGACGCGGTCTACGATATGGTCAAGAGTGTGCTCACCGCTTACAACGAGCTGATCGGTGAGATGGACACCCTCTACAACGCGGAGTCCTCTGCGGGTTATGATCCGCTGTCCTCCGAGGAAAAGGAAGCTTTAAGCGACGATGAAGTCGAGGAGTGGGAAAAGAAGATCAAGGACGCTCTGCTGCGCCGTGATTCCCAGTTGAGCTCCGTGGCGTCTTCCATGAAGAACGTGATGTTACAGGGCGTGACCGTAAACGGCAGAAAGATGTATCTGTCCGATTTCGGCGTCAATACGCTGGGCTACTTTAACACCAAAGAAAACGAGAGAAGTCTCTATCACATCGACGGCGATCCGGACGACGCTTCGACAAAGGGCAATACCGACGTCCTGCGCTCCATGATCGCGACCGATCCGGATACCGTGGCGGCGTTCTTCAGCGGGCTTGCCAACAATATGCACGACGAACTCTTCAAGAAGATGTCTGCGACTAAGTTGAGCAGCGCGCTCACCGTCTACAACGACAAGCAGATGAAAGAAGAGTACGACAGCTACACGGAGAAGATCAAGAAAGAGGAAGACAAACTGAACGCGCTGATGGATAAGTGGTACGCGAAGTTCTCGGCGATGGAGACCGCGCTGGCGAAGATGGAGTCCAAGAACAACTCGCTGGCGAGCCTGTTCGGCGGCTGATCGCGTTGAGGTTTTTCCGAAAAAGGCTGGTTTGATCAAGGAGGAGAATGGCTATGCCGGCACAAAATCCCTTTGCGGAATATACGCAGAATAAGATCCTGACCGCCTCCCCGGCGGAGGTGACGCTGATGCTCTACGAGGGCGCGATCAAGTTCTGCAATGTCGCGATCGTGTCGATCGAGCACGGCGAGATCGAAAAGGCGCATACCAATATCGTAAAAGCGCAGCGTATCATCGAGGAGTTCCGCAATACGCTGGACCACAAATATCCGGTGGCGGAGGACTTTGACAGGATCTATGTCTATCTGCTGCAGAGACTTTTACAGGCGAATATCAAAAAGGATCCGGAGATCCTGGAGGAGGTCAATGTACACCTTCGGAGCGTCCGGGATACCTGGAAAGAGGTCATGAAGCGCAGCAAACAGTCTTAGAAAGGCAGGGCGTGCAGGAATGAGTCAGGGCAGTATACAGATACTGGTGGATAGCCTTACGAAGAAGAACAGCCTTTTGGACGATATCATTCTGGAAAATGATGCGCAGGAGGATATCTTAAAACAGGAGGAGCTTGATATGGACGCACTGGATGCGTCTATGGACCGGATCGGCGCTCTGACGGAGGCGTTGGAGAAGCTGGACGACGGTTTCGAGGCAGTCTACGACCGCGTGAGAGAGGATCTGATCGCGCACAAGGAAACCTACCGCGATGAGATCGGTCAGATGCAGAAGCTGATCGGCGAGATCACGGATAAGGTGGTGCGGATCAATGCGGTACGGATGCGCAACAAGATGCGTGCGGACCAGCAGTTTAAGAAGAGCCGCTCTCAGATCGGACAGTCGGCGTCTAAAATGAAGGTGAGCAGAAACTACTATAACAGTATGAACAATCTGCACTATGTCTCACCCCAGTTTTACGACAGCAAACAGTAGTACGGACGGGCAATAAAAAAATTAAAAAAAATTTTCAAATTGCCCTAAAGTAAATCGGTGATGCACCGATATATATTACAAGTAAAGAAGTTCATTTTACTTGCAACCGTAAAGGAATCGAGGTCAGCGGACGGGGCGGAGAGGACTTTACAAAAACAAAGTTAGCGGCAAGGATGCCGCAATAAATTCAAGGAGGAATAATACTATGATCGTAAAACACAACATTACAGCTATGAACTCTAACAGAATGTTAGGTCTCACCACCTCTTCTCAGGCGAAGTCTACCGAGAAACTGTCTTCCGGTTACAAGATCAACAAGGCAGCGGACGACGCAGCAGGGCTCTCCATTTCCGAGAAGATGCGCAGACAGGTAAGAGGTCTTACCCAGGCTGCTGCAAACGCACAGGATGGTATCAGCGTAGTACAGACCGCTGAGGGCGCTCTGAACGAAGTTGAGGATATGCTCCAGAGAATGAACGAGCTGGCTGTTAAGGGTGAGAATGGTACCCTGACCACCACCGAGCGTTCTTCCCTCCAGGCTGAGATCAAACAGCTCATGAGCGAAGTTGACCGTGTACAGAGCACGACCACTTTCAACGAGATGAACCTTCTCGACGGCGCTTTCATCAAAGGCTTACAGGTAGGCGCAGAGGCTGGTCAGCACATCGAGATTTCTATCCAGAACATGTCTATGGCAGGTCTGGCAAAGAAAGCTGATAAGCTCTATGATCCTGTTAAGTACAACAAGCTGGAAGATGCAACGGCGAACTACAATAAGACCGAGTATGCTGAGACCACAGAGACCTACGAGGCATCTCCGAAGCCGGTTATCGGTACGGTTTCGTCCGGTTCGACTAGCAGCTACAAGCCGGCTCTGACCAAGACCGAAGTGGATCCGGATGTCTGCAAGAGCATCTATGAGAAAGCTATGAATCTGGAAGCAGGCGATGTTGACAGCGTATTCACGCAGCAGGATTTCAACTCCCTGAACGCGTTCGTTAAGGCTGCGATCACCCTGGTATCCATGCAGAGATCTGATCTCGGTGCAATCCAGAACAGACTGGAGCACACGATCAACAACCTGAACAACATCACGGAGAACACGCAGTCCGCAGAAGCTGCTATCCGCGATACGGATATCGCTACGGAGATGGTTACTTTCTCCAACAACAATATCCTGCAGCAGGCTGGTACGTCCATGCTGTCTCAGGCAAACCAGAGCAACCAGCTGGCACTGTCCCTGCTCGGTTAATCGGGTTAGCTGTAAGAGCTACAACAAAACGATCAAAAGACCTCATCCGAAAGGATGGGGTCTTTTTCTGAAAGGGCGATATATGAATTTATGGAAGTGATGATAAATGAACTGGAGATCAGTGAACGATTTGATTTGAATGATATTCGTAAGATACGCGCGTACAATGCTGGTAGGTACGAGCATATGACACCAGCGGAAATCGTAGCAGATACAAAAGCCGGAGCAGCGCAGCTTCTTGAGCGAATGAACGGGAAAAGGGAATAAAAAGATAAGTTTTCAATAGAGGTAACATAAAATAGCCGTTTCTAAACTTTTAGGACCGCGAGCCGTTCCACGGCGAGCGGGTACTCGTATGCCGCCGCTTTTTGATAAAAGCCGATGGCGGCGTCCATGTTGTTCAGCATTTCATTGACAACTCCCATATTGTAGTAGGCGATGTAGGTGTTAGTGCCGTCTTCGCGGTGATTCGGCGCCTGCGAAGCTTTCACATACTCCATCATGGCTTTGAGAGGCTGGGGAGGCTCCTGGTTCAGGTAAATATTTCCCATACTGCAATGGAAATCCGCCGTATCGGCAAAGAGGTGGGCGATCGGCTCAAAGACTGCAAGCGCCTCCTCGGAGCGTTCCGTGTGCGTCATGGCGTTGATAAAGGCAACCGCCATGACCTGAACCCAGAGTTCATCAGGGTTTAAGGGCAGCTCAAATGCCTTTTTATAATAGAGATAAGAATTCTCATAGTCTTGGATCATATTGTAGGACTGCCCTACCTGAAAATAGAAATAAGGGTTGTCCGGATGCTTTTCGATCTCTTTGAAAAGCAGCTCGTTGTTGCGCTCCGCTTTGCGCCGCTTTTCCTCCATGCTGCCCGCGTAGCCGACATGATCGACGGTGAGCGGGATCTCATAGCACTCATAGAGGGTGCTGTCGGTCTTGATGTCGGCGACCTGCTCATGGATGGAGAGGTAGTAGTGATAGTATCTCTTGTGGAACAGACGCTCTACGCGGTCGGGCGAAAAAGTCTGTTTGCGGTTAGAATCGCTGTAATTGATCCGCAGCAGCTGCCCTACGCCGCGGGGGTGTTCGTTTATGGCTTTTTCGATGGCGGGGAGGTCGATCTCGGTCAGAAATTCATCACAGTCCAGCACCAGCACATAATTGTGGGACGCTTTTTGCAGAGAGAAATTCCGCGCGGCGGAAAAATCGCCGATCCATTCAAAATCATAGATATGATCTGTGTATTTGGCGGCAAGCTCTTTCGTGCGGTCCGTAGATCCGGTATCTACATAGATGATCTCAAAGCCGCAGGGTACAAGCGGAGCCAGACAGTTCTCGATATTTTTTTCTTCGTTTTTTCCAATGATACAGACTGATATGGGAATCACGTTGCAGTTATCTCCTTGATCTTTTCTTTGGCGGGCACAAAGCCCATTTCTGCCGCCCGTTGGTAGAAGCCGAGGGCATTGTCGATCTGCCCCATCATTTCATTGACAAGCCCGATGTTGTAGTAGGGGATGAAAGAATTAGCCCCCTCTTCTCTGGCGGTCGGGCATTGCAGGGCTTTCAGGTATTCCGCCATAGCGTTTAAGGGCTTTGGCGGATGTAAGTTCAGGTAAGCGTTGCCCATGCTGCAATAAAAGTTTGCATCGTCCGCAAAATGCGCGTAGATCGGTTCAAAAAAGCGCACCGCTTCCCGCGAACGACCCGTGTGGTTCATGGCGTTGATGTAGGCGGTCGCCATGATCTGCACCCACGGTTCATAAGGGTCTAAGGGCAGCGCAAAGGACTTTTTATAGTGCATGTAAGCGTTTTCGTAATCGTGTATGGCGTTGTAGGACTGCCCGATCTGAAAGTAGAGGTAAGGATCCTCCGGTTTCTTTTTCAGCTCTCGGAACAACAAATTGTTGTTTCGCTCCGCTTTTCTCCGCCTGGTCTCCTGATCGCTGTAGCCTGCGTGATCCACGGTCAGCGGAATATCATAGCGCTCATAGATGGGACTTTCGCCGTCAAGCGTTACGACCTGCTCGTGGATGATGCCGATGTAATGAAAGCGCTTTCTGGAAAAGAGGCGTTCCACCCGATCGGGGTAATTGGTCGGGCTGCCGTTCGATGTAAAGTAATTGTTCCGCAGAAGCCGCCCGACGCCGTCCCGATGCGCCTGGGCAAGGCTGTACAGGGACTCCTCGTCAAGATCCGTGAGATATTCGTCACAATCCAGAAAAAGTATCCTATCATAGGAGGCTTTTTCCATAGCAAAGTTTCTGGCAGCGGAAAAATCGTCGATCCAGGAAAAGTCGTAGGTTTTCGCCCCGTGTTCTGCGGCGATCTCCTTTGTGCGGTCTTCGGATCCGGTGTCCACGTAGACGATCTCAAAGGGATAGGCGGCAAGCGGCGCGAGACAGTTTGCGATATGCTGTTCTTCGTTTCTGCCGATGATACAGACCGAAATCGGAATCATGAAGTCACTCCTTTATCTTGACGTCAGGTTTGCGCAAGGCTTTGCAGGCGTTCTTTTGCGGGCGCGAAATCACCGCACTGTCCGTAGAGGGCAGCGGCGGAGCCGGGGTCGCCCAGCCGTTCAAAGACGCGGCCGCACTGATAGACGGGCAGAAAGCTGTTTGTGCCGTTTTGTCTGCCGGGCGGCATGCCGATCGCTTTCTGATACTGGGCAAGCGCCTCCTCGTACATACCGTTATCCTGATAGATATTGCCCATCAGGTAGACAAAGTCCGTCACCTGCGAAAATTCGTCATAAATGCCCTCAAAACCGAGAGCGGTCTCTGCCTGATCCGTCCGCAGCAGGGCGTTGCCGTAAGATACCACCATAGCCTGCACATAGGCAAGTTCGGGGTCGAGGTCGAAAGTCAAGCCTTTGTCGTAATAGGTGCAGGCGCGGGCGTAGTCGTTTAAGATCTCGCAGCTCTTGCCGAGCTGGTAGTAGAGGTAGGGATTGTCGGGATCGGCTGCCGCCTGTTTCTCCAGCAGGGTAAAGTTTCGCCGATATTTTGCCGCGCGCTCCTCCTCCGTCATATCGTATCCGGTGTGCAGGAGGGTGGTGTTTAGCAGGAGCGTGTCGATCCCGCGTCCTTTGACGGGGGTAAGCTGCTCGTGGATGATTCCGGTATAGCGGTAGAGCCGCCTGTCAAAGAAGCGTTCGGTATAGTCCGTGTTGTTGAGGGTCAGCACGCCGTTTTCCGTCACAAGGTTTTCCCGGGAAACGCTCCCCACTTTGTCGGAGAGGTGTTTGCGGAAGTAGTTCAGTTCCTCCACATCGATGCTTTTTACGCTCTCGTCGCAGTCGATCATAAAGATCCAGTTGTTTGAGGCTTCCCGCAGGGAAAAGTTCCGGGCGGCGGAAAAATCGTCGCACCATGCAAAATCCAGCACTTTATCGGCGTAAGCCGCCGCGATCTCTTTCGTGCGGTCCGTGGAGCCCGTGTCCACCACCACGATCTCAAAACCGCAGGGCTTTATGGAGGAGAGGCATTTTTCGATGCGGGCTTCCTCATTTTTTGCGATGATGCATACGGAGATGGGGTGCATGTGGGCGCTCCTTATTATCATAACTGCTTAAGTGATTGAGAAACGCTTCCATAATTGTGAAGATTGTACAAATAGCATAACCAACGCAGACGCGCTTTCGCTCCGTTCCGGGCGTAACGCCGAGCCTGCGAAGCAGTGCTCGAGTGGTTAATTCCGAAGGAATTTACCACATTTGCAAGGGTCTGCTTATGGTTATCCTATTGCACAATCACGAAAGTGTTTTGAAGCGTTTTACAAACACCTAATCATAAATATAGTATAAGTATATCACAAAACGGATTAGAAAAAAACTATGATTATAGGGCGGTCAGCATCCGGCGCACGCGGTCGCGGTAGGTGTGCGCGGACGCCACTTTGTCGTGGCCGTTTTTGGCGATCGCCTGCCGTTCGTCTTCGTGGGTCAGATAGTAGTCGATCTTCGCGAGGAGATCTTCTTCGCTCTCGTAATATACAAAGTCTTCCCCTGGGGTAAAGTTTTCGAGGAAATCCTCCTGATAATTAGATAGGAGAAAACCGCCGCTCCCCATGATGTCGAAAGCGCGCAGCGGGATGCCGCTTCGGATGCTGCGCAGCGAGATGTTCAGGTTGATGCGGCTTTTCTTGAAGACGAGGGGCATTTCCGCGTAATAGTCCGCAGTCCCGTGGTTTCGCAGATTCGGCAGGGAAAAAGCCGGATCGAGCGTGAAAAGGTCGAGCGGATGCCGCTTTGTGACGGCGGTGAGCAGACGGAGACGCTCCTGCCCCGTGAGCTTGCGGTTGATCACATACTGCGCGTAGAGATATTCCCGCGTCTCCACGCCGTCCGGATTGGGATCCATAGGAAGCGCCTGATATAACTCTTCCATGATGGGAGACAATGATTCCTGAATGAAGTTATAGCCCTGTATGTGCATCTGTGCGTTCATCAGCCCCTCCAGATAGCCTTTTGCATAGTCGGAAAGGGATTCCATGCGGTCAAAGAAATTGTGGGATTCGGTGTAGAGGGAGCCCACAAAGGAGACGTCGTAGGCAAAGGCGCCTGCATCCAGTGCGTCCAGCCGCTCGGTGTTCGCCGCCATCGGCAGATAGTGAACGGTCCCTATGCCTGCCGCCTGAAATTCCCTGCACACCGCCCTGTCAAAGACATAGATGTGATTGCAGGGGTTGACGGTCGTGTAAGAATAGAGCATGACATAGGGGCTGTCGTAGATCCAGGCAAGATAGGGAAGCCCCTCTTTCTTACAGACGTTTGACACCAGCGGAAAATAGTTAAAGGAAAAGACCGCGTCGGGAACGGTATCGCGCAGGCTCTTTGCGAGAGCGTCTTCGATCTCCGCGTCCCGGCGGGCGTCCTTGTTGGAGAAAGGGAAACTGACGATCGTGTGCCCCTCTTTTATAAATGCGTCTTTGATGTCGGCGTTGCCGAAGCTCGCCCATTCGATAAACAGGATTTTCATAGAAGCATTATATCATATTCTCAGAAGCGAAAGAAGTAAAACATTGAAGAAAGAATTGCGCAGCAATTCTTTGGTCGCAGGATGCTGATCCTGCGACGAGTATATCATATTCTCAGAAACGAAAGAAGTAAAACATTAAGGAAAGAATTGCGCAGCAATTCTTTGGTCGCAGGATGTTGATCCTGCGACGAGTATATCATATTCTCAGAAGCGAAAGAAGTAAAACATTGAAGAAAGAATTGCGAAAATAGATGTACAATCCGGAAAATATATATTGCGTTTTGAGTGAAATGTAGTATAATAATGGTAAAATATAGTTTATAATATAAAAAATAAGTTTTGAAAGGACGAGATTATGTCATTTACGGATCGAAAAAGAGCGGAGATCGAAATGTATATCTTTCGGAAGATCGCAGCGGACGACTCGGAAGTCGTGTCGAAGACGATGGACAGTTTCGGCATTTCCGTCACTTCCGTAAAGCGGTATCTGGCAAAAGCGCTGGAGAATGGCACGATAGAAAAGAATCAGGCATGTGCGTGCGGTTATCGCCTGGCAGAGTGGGAGACGGAGACGCGGGCGGCGCTGGAAGAGGGAACGCCGGATGAAGATAAGCTGTATGATACGATCCTGCGCGAGCGGTTTGCGGGATGCAGCGCGGCGGCGAAGAAGATCTGGCAGTATACCTGTGCCGAGATGCTGAACAATGCGATCGAGCATTCGCGCGGAAAACAGTTACGGATCGTGGTGCGGGCAAACGCGCTCTACAGTACCGTGCTCATCATGGATGACGGCGTGGGTGTGTTTCGGACGCTGTGTGATTATATGAAAGAAAACGGCTGGCAGGATCCTGACGAGGACGATGCGCTGGTGGAACTGTGCAAGGGAAAGATCACCAGCGACGCGTCGAGACATTCCGGGGAAGGGATCTTCTTTTCTTCCAAGGCGGTGGATACGTTTGTGATCTGGTCCGGAGCAAAGGTGTTTAAGAGCGGCGCCGCAGGGGTCCCCACGGTGCAGGAAAACCGTCTGCTTGCTTACGCTTCGGCGCTGCAGGAACTGGGGACGGTCGTTGCGATGACGTTGGAAAATGAAACACAGAGAAAACTGTCGGAGGTGTTTGATATGTACGCAGATGTTGACGAGGGTTTCATTCGTACCAGAATACCCGTAAAGGAAGCCTGCATTTCGGGGGAACCCGTCGCGCGGTCTCAGGCAAGAAGAATCTGTCATCGGCTGGAAGAATTCAGGGAAGTCATGCTGGACTTTACAGAGGTGGAGTTTATGGGGCAGGGCTTTGCGGACGAGCTCTTCCGCGTGTATGCGCTTGCCTGTCCGCAGGTGATCCTGCGCCCCGTGAATATGACGGGGGATGTGGCGCGGATGATACGGCATGTGGGACGGGGACGGCTTGCGGAGAACGTAAGGCTGGAACCCTGAAACGTTTTTCAGAAAAGTTTTGAAAAAAGTGATTGACAGTCCGAAAAAGATGTTGTATTATCAATTCATATTAAACCTACTGAGAAAGTAGGAAATAAAATCCGCATCCGCTTATGGGAAGCGGAAGAGACAGGGAGGAATGCAAGATGGCAAATATTAAAAAGAGCGCAGCGGAGCTGATCGGACATACGCCCCTGCTGGAAGTGACGAACTACGAGAAGAAAAACGGTATCACGGACGCCACGATCCTGGTGAAACTGGAATACCTGAATCCGGCAGGTTCGGTGAAAGACCGCATCGCCCTGCACATGATTGAGACGGCGGAGAAAGAGGGCAAATTAAAGCCCGGCGGCACCATCATCGAACCGACCAGCGGCAATACGGGCATCGGTCTGGCGGCGGTGGCGGCAGCCAAGGGATATCAGGCGGTACTGACGCTGCCTGAGACCATGAGCGTGGAGCGCAGAAAGCTTTTGCAGGCTTACGGCGCAAAGCTGGTGCTGACGGACGGCGCAAAGGGCATGAAAGGCGCGATCGCGAAAGCGGAGGAATTGCAGGCTCAGACGCCCGGCTCCATCATCCTGGGGCAGTTTGTGAATCCGGCGAATCCCGCGATCCACAAGGCGACGACGGGTCCCGAGATCTGGGAGGACACGGACGGAAAAGTGGACATTTTCGTGGCGGGCGTCGGCACCGGAGGCACGGTGACGGGCGTTGGCACTTACTTAAAAGAAAAGAATCCGGCGATAAAGGTCGTGGCGGTGGAGCCTGAGAGCAGCCCGGTCTTGTCGGGCGGTCAGCCCGGGGCGCACAAGATCCAGGGGATCGGCGCGGGATTTGTGCCGGAAGTTCTGGATACGGGCATTTACGACGAGATCATACAGGTGTCAAATGAGGACGCTTTCGCGGCGGGCAGAGCCATCGCCGTACAGGAGGGCGTGCTGGTAGGCATTTCTTCGGGAGCAGCGCTCCATGCGGCGGCGCAGCTTGCAAAGAGACCCGAGAATAAGGGAAAAGTCATTGTGGCAGTTTTGCCGGATTCCGGAGACAGATATCTGTCTACGCCGTTGTTTTCCGCTGATTGAGCTTCGCTCAATCACGGCTCGATTCGCCTGAACTATTGACATTTCTCGCAAATGATACTATAGTGAGCGATGGAAGTATGCGGGTATCGTATACTCGCATACATGAGGTACGGAAAGGATGAACGAGATGGCGGAAATGATCGAAGTGCGGGATCTGAGCAAGACTTTTGAGACCGACGACAGTAAAGTAGAAGCGTTACAGAATATCACGTTGTCCATCGAGGCGGGCGATATCTACGGCATCATCGGCATGTCGGGAGCGGGCAAGAGCACGCTGGTGCGGTGTCTGAACTTTTTGGAGCGCCCCACGTCCGGCACGGTAAAGATCGAGGGAAAGGATCTTGGCGCGATGACGGAAGCGCAGCTTCGCGCGACCCGCAGAGAGATCTCCATGATCTTCCAGCATTTCAATCTGCTGATGCAGAAGAACGTGATCGACAATATCTGTTTCCCACTGGTGATCGGGGGTATGAAGAAAAAGGACGCAAAACGGCGCGCCGAGGAACTGTTGGAGATCGTGGAACTTTCGGATAAGGCGCAGGCATATCCGTCGCAGCTTTCCGGCGGGCAGAAGCAGCGGGTGGCGATCGCCAGGGCTTTGGCGGCAAATCCGAAGATCCTGCTCTGCGACGAGGCGACGAGCGCACTCGACCCGCGGACGACGCAGTCCATTTTACAGTTATTGAAAGAGATCAACCGAAACTACGGTATCACCATCGTCATCATCACGCATGAGATGTCGGTCGTGCGGGAGATCTGTTCTCATGTGGCGATCATCGGCGAGGGACATTTGGTAGAACAGGGGCGGGTTTCCGAGATCTTTGCCCACCCGAAGACGGCGGAGGCGAAAGAACTGATCTTGAAAGGAAACGCCACGGACCGCCGCACGCTGGAGGACCGTCAGAAAGAGTTGATGAAAGGGAAATGCTGCATCCGCATCGTATTTTCCGCAAACTCTTCTTTTGAACCGGTCATCGCGAATATGGTGTTAAAGTTCGGACAGCCGATCAACATCCTGCGGGCGGACACCAAGAACGTGGAGGGGACCGCCAGAGGCGAGATGATCTTAAGCCTCCCGGACGATCCGGCTATGCAGGCGGAGATGAAAGATTACCTGACGCAGAGAGGGCTTGCGGTGGAGGAGGTGAACGGCTATGTGGACCAGTGACCTGACACTGATGATGCTGGAGGGCGTGCGGGATACCCTGCTTATGACACTCATGTCAACTTTTTTCGGGTATCTTTTGGGGCTTCCCTGGGGAATCGTCCTTGCGGTGACGGACAAGGGCGGCATCCGACCGAACGCTGCGGCTTATAAGGCGCTTGACGTGCTGGCAAACATCCTGCGGAGCATTCCGTTCCTGATCCTGCTGATTTTGGTGATGCCGCTGACGAGACTGATCGTGGGGAAGACGACGGGGTCGATCGCGACCATCGTGCCGCTGACCATTGCGGCGGCGCCTTTTATCGGGCGGATGATCGAATCTTCCCTCAAGGAAGTGGACCACGGCGTGGTGGAGGCGGCGCAGAGTATGGGCGCGGGCACCTTTACCATCATCTGGAAAGTGCTTCTGGTGGAGGCGAGGACGTCCATTCTGGTGGGCGTGACCATTGCCATCGGCACGATCCTCGGCTACTCCGCGATGGCGGGCGTGGTCGGCGGCGGCGGTCTTGGCGATATCGCCATGCGGTACGGCTATTATCGGTATGAGACGCTGATCATGATCGTCTCGGTGGTACTGCTGGTGGTACTGGTGCAGATTTTCCAGACGCTGGGGATGCGGTTGTCGGTGAAACTTGATAAGCGAAAGTAAGTTGTGATTGTGCAAATAGCATAATCAACGCAGACGCGCTTTCGCTCCATTTCGGACGAAACGCCGAGCCTGCGAAGCAGTGCTCGAGTGGTAAATTTCGTAGGAATTTACCACATTTCCAAGGGTCTGCTTATGGTTATCCTATTTGCACAATCATTCAAGGTTATGATTAAAGTTTCAATATAGCTTTAACGAAGGAGGAGAATATTATGAAAAAAAGAGTAGTGGTAACAATTGTGACAGCGGCGCTTGCGCTTGGGACGCTTGCGGGCTGCGGTGCGAAGAAGGATGACGGCACGATCACGGTGGCGGCTTCGGCGACGCCTCATGCGGAGATCTTAGAGCAGGTGAAGCCCATCCTTGCGGAGCAGGGCTATACGCTGGAAGTGACGGTCTTTAACGACTATGTGCAGCCCAATCAGGTGGTGGAGAGCGGCGAGTATGACGCCAACTATTTCCAGCACATTCCGTATCTGGATTCCTTTAACGAGGAGCAGGGGACGCATCTGGTGAATGCGGGCGGCATCCATTATGAGCCTTTCGGGATCTATCCCGGCACGAAAGGGGATCTTGGCGCGATCGCGGACGGCGATGTGATCGCGGTTCCCAACGATACCACCAACGAGGCGAGAGCGCTTCTGCTGTTGCAGGACAACGGTATCCTGACCTTGAAAGACGGCGTGGGACTGGAAGCGACGGTGCGCGATATTGAGAGCAATCCTTACAATGTAGAGATCCAGGAGCTGGAGGCGGCGCAGGTGCCCCGTGTCAAGGATGAGGTGGCATTCATGGTCTTAAACGGCAACTATGCGATGGAGGCAGGTTTCTCCGTGGCAAAGGACGCGGTGGCTTACGAGCAGTCCGATTCCGAGGCGGCGCAGACCTATGTGAATGTGATCGCGGTGAAAGAGGGCAATGAGAATGACGAGGGAATCAAGGCGCTTGTCACAGCGCTTAAATCCGACAGCATCAAGGAGTATATCAACAGTACCTATGACGGCGGCGTGATTCCGTTTGAATAGAGTGAAATGAGTGAGAAAGGGCATTCCCGATAGCGGGAGTGCCCTTTTGGTTTGCATGGCGGCGGTCTGCGCGCTTGCATAATTCTAAAGGAGCAGATATACTATAAAAACAGAGAACATTTAGGAAGGTGAATCATGAGAGTATATTTGGACAACTGTTGTTTTAATCGACCATATGATTTGCAGTCTCAAATGCGTATTTCCTTGGAAACACAAGCTAAACTATATATTCAGGATTTGATCAAAAACAGGGAATTAGAACTGGCAGCATCTTATATGCTCCGATTTGAGAACGAACAGAATCCGTATGAGATACGCAGACAGGCAATCACGGAATACATTCGGAATCATACGACAATCTATATAGATTATGACAGGATGGAAGATGTAGCGAAGGAAGCGGAATTGATTATGGCAGCGGGAATCAGGAAAAAGGATGCGATTCATGTTGCAAGTGCAATTCTTGCGGAATGCGATTGCTTTTTGACAACAGATGTGCGGCTGTTAAAATATAAGACAGACAGGATCATCATGGAAAATCCAATAGATTTTATTCAAAGATGGGAAGGTGGTCAAAATGGATAGCACGATGGAAATTATGAATAGAGGGATCAGTTGTCTGATTCAGCAGATGGGGGTTGTGGAGGCAGAGAAATTTATTTCCATTATAAACAGAGAAAAATTCGATTATACGAAATGGCAGCAGAATTTGTTTGATGATATGGAGTTAGAAGAGATCAATAAAGCCGCCGCAGTTTTTTCAAAAAATAATCCATTATAATCCTATGTCCTTACAATTTTACTTCGGCGCCTCGGGCGCCGGCAAGAGCCGAAAACTACATGAATTTATCATAGAAGAATCCCTGCGCCATCCGGAGAAAAATTATCTGCTGATCGTGCCGGATCAGTTTACCATGCAGACGCAGATGGATCTGGTGGTGGAACATCCCCGTCACGCGATCATGAATATCGACGTGCTGAGTTTCGGGAGATTGACCCATCGGGTCATTGAAGAGGTGGGCGGCGAAGAACTTCCGGTGCTGGACGATACGGGAAAAAGTCTGGTGCTGCGCAAGATCGCGGGGCAGGAGCGGGAGAATCTGACGGTGCTCGGCAGTCGGCTGAACAGGATCGGCTATATCCATGAAGTGAAGTCCGCCCTCTCGGAATTTATGCAGTACGGCGTGGGGGAGAAAGAACTGGACGTCCTGATCGCCTGTGCGAAGGGCAGGGGCGCGCTCTACCACAAGCTGCGGGACTTAAAAGTCCTGTATCGGGCTTTCACGGAATATAAGCGGGATCAGTTTATCACGACGGAGGAGACGCTTGATAAGCTGCGGGAAGCCCTGCCGAAGTCGCAGATCGTGCGGGACGCTGTGATCGCTTTTGACGGCTTCACGGGCTTTACGCCGATCCAGAATCGTGTCATTCAGGATCTGCTTGGATTGACCGAACGGGTCATTGTGACGCTCACGGCGGATGAGCGGGAGGATCCTTACCGCATGGCAGGGGAGCAGAAGCTGTTTTATCTGACGCAGAAGACGGTGGCGTCCCTGTTAAAACTGGCGCAGGAGATCGGGGTCTCGGAAGAACCGGCTGTCTGGTGTGGGGGAAACCGGACAGGGCGCTTGCCGCGGTTTGCGGGGAATCCGGAACTTGCCCATCTGGAAAGAAATCTGTTCCGCTACCCCGCCGTGCGTTACGGGGAAAAGACGGAGCGGATCCATCTTTTTGAAGCCACAACGCCGGCGGAGGAACTGCGGCAGACGTGTATCGCGATCAAAAAGCTGTTCTTAAAGTCAGACACGCTCTGTTACCGCGATATCGCTGTGGTGACGGGCAATATGGAAGTGTACGGAAAGGAAGCGCAGGAGGTCTTTGCCCGTTTCGGCATTCCGATTTATCTGGACCGGACGACGGGGATCCTGGGGAATCCTTTTTCCGCTTATCTGCGCAGCGCGTTACAGATTATTTTGCAGGATTTTAGTCCGACGGCGGTGTTTCATTATCTGCGCACGGGACTTGCGGGCTTTGCGCGGGAGGAGATCGACCGTCTGGAAAATTATATCCGCCGCTTTGGGATCAGGGGGAGAAAGAAGTGGAGCGAAGCTTTTGTCTATCGGGAGGAGGATCCCGAGGGGGAGGAGGCTTCGCTTCGTGCGCTTGCCGCATACAATGCCCTGCGGGAACGCCTGATGGAGCAGATGAAGCCGTTCCTTGCGCCGATGCGGACAGCGCGGGAGATGGTGCGCGCCCTGTACCGCTTTTTGGAGACGGCGCAGGTGCAGCAGAAGCTGGCGGACTATGAGGCGGCATTTTCAAAAGCAGGCGATTCGGCGCGGGCGAAAGAATACGGGCAGATCTACCCGCGCGTGATCGACCTTCTTGACCAGATGGATGCGCTGCTTGCGGGGGAGGAGATGACGTTTCAGGAGTTTGCGGATATTCTGGACTCCGGCATTGCGGAGATCACGGTGGGCACGATCCCGCAGAACGTGGACCGCATTCTGGTGGGCGATATTGAGCGGACAAGGTTAAAGCAGGTGAAAGTCCTCTTTTTCCTGGGGGTCAATGACGGCAATATCCCCAAGGGGAGCGGCGGCGGGATCATCTCGGATCTTGACAGGGAGTTTCTTAAGGGATCGCAGATCGAGCTTGCGCCCACGCCGCGGCAGCAGATGTACATTCAGCGGCTTTATCTCTATCTGAACGTGACGAAACCCTCGCAGGAGCTGTACCTTTCCTATGCCAGAATCGGGGAGGACGGCAGGACGCTGCGCCCCGCCTATCTGATCGATCTTCTGCGCGGATTATTCCCGACACTGATTGCCGCACGACCGGAAAGCGGTGCGGTGTCGGAACAGCTTGTGTGCGGTGCGGACGGGGTAAGTTTCGTGGCGGACAGTCTGCGGGAGTATGCGGCGGGACGGCTTCCCGATGCGAAAGAGCAGGCATTTTATACTTTTTACCGCTGCTACCTACAGGACGCGCAGTATCGGGAAAAGGTGGAAACCCTGACAGAGGCGGCGTTTGCGCAATATGCGGACACACCGTTGACCAAAGTGGTCAGTGCGGCGCTTTACGGTTCGTCCCTGCTGGGGAGCGTCAGCCGTCTGGAAAAGTATGCCGCCTGTGCCTATGCCCACTTTTTGCAGTACGGACTGCGGCTGCGGGAGCGGGGAGAATACGGTTTTGAGGCGGTTGACATGGGAAATCTCTTTCATCAGACGCTGGAGATCTTCGGGGAGCGGCTGGCGGCGCACGGCTATACATGGCTTACCTTTCCGGAAGAGGAGAGCGGTGCGCTTGTGGCGGAGGCGCTTACCGCCTGCGCGGCGGTCTACGGGGAGACCGTTTTGTACAGCAGCGAGCGCAACCGGCATCTTCTGGGGAGGATCGAGCGGATCTTGAACCGCACCGTGCGGACGCTGCGGATCCAACTGCAAAAGGGACGTTTCCTGCCGGAGGCGTTCGAGGTGTCTTTCGATTCGCTGGAGAAGCTGGATGCCCTGAACATCGCCTTGACGGAACAGGAAAAGATCCGCCTGCGGGGCAGGATCGACCGGGTGGATCTGTGCGAACAGGGCGACAAGGTTTATGTGAAAGTCATTGATTACAAATCGGGGAAGCACAGCTTTGATCTGGCGGCGCTTTACTATGGTCTGCAATTACAGTTGGTGGTCTATATGAATGCGGCGCAGGAACTAACACAAAAGAAGTATCCGGATAAAGAAGTGCATCCGGCAGCCATGCTCTACTATCGCGTGGCGGATCCGATCGTGGAGGCGGAGGGGGACGTTTTGCCCGAGGAGATCAATCAGCGGATCCTGCGGGAACTTAAGATGACCGGAATAGTCAATGACAGTGACGACGCTGTCAGTCTGCTGGACGCCGACTTTGCGGAAAAGTCCGATATTCTCCCGCTGGAGCGGAAAAAGGACGGAACGTTCTCCGCCGCTTCCGGCGTGATGGCGGAGGAAGATATGCGGGCGGTTTCAAATTATGTAAACCATAAGATCCGACAGCTGGGCGCGGAGATCCTGAACGGGACCATATCGGTCAATCCCTGCGAATTTGGGAGCGACAAAGCCTGCACTTACTGCGCATACAGGAATGTCTGCGGCTATGACGGCGGGGCGGCGCAGTCGGGGTATCCGGCGCGGAAACTTCCGAAGATGGGAACGGCTGAAACGCTGAACCTGATTCGGGAGGAGCTGTCCGAAACGGCGGAGTAAGCGGCGGCAGCAGGCGGGCAGAATGTGAGCGAAGAAAGGAAGCGGAAATGGCGGTGAAATTTACAGCGGCGCAGCAGCAGGTGATCGACGAGCGGGGAAGAAATCTTCTTGTCTCGGCGGCGGCGGGTTCCGGCAAGACGGCGGTGCTGGTGGAGCGGATCGTAAATATGGTGTGCGACGGGGAAGACCCCGTGGATATCGACAGGCTTTTGGTGGTGACGTTTACCAATGCGGCGGCGGCGCAGATGCGGGAGCGGATCAGCCGCGCCCTGCAGGAACGGCTTTTGCAGGATCCCGCAAACGAACATTTGCAGCGGCAGACGACGTTACTCTACAATGCGCAGATCACCACGATCGACAGTTTCTGCCTCTTTGTGCTGCGCAATCAGTTCCAGACCATCGGCTTGGATCCCGGCTTTCGGATCGGGGATCAGGGGGAGATGAAGCTGCTGCGCGGGGATGTGCTGGCGCGCGTGCTGGAGGAGGCTTACGCGGCAGAAGACCCCGCCTTTCTGCACATGATGGAGTATTTCAGCACGGGAAACCGCGATCAGGCGGTGGAGGCGGAAGTGATGACGCTCTACGACTTTGCCATGAGCACGCCGTTTCCCGAGCGGTGGCTGGACGAGCGCAGGGAGGATTACCGCGTGGGTGATCTGGTGTCCCTGCCGTGGATGGAGGATCTGCTGCGGCATGTGCGCCTGATGCTTGCGGGCTGTGCGGGGAAGCTGCGGATGGCAGTGCAGCTTGCCGAAGAACCGGACGGACCCTATTTTTACGGAGAGCTTCTGGAGCGGGAGCTGGAGATGGTGGAACGCCTGATTGACTCATGTGGTCAACCAGATTATGACGCCCTCTGCGCCGCTTTCGGCGGTCTTCGCTTCGACCGTCTTCCGTCCAGGAAAGACGATGCGGTCTCTCCCGTAAAGCGTGAGGCGGCGAAAGCGCTGCGTACCGCTGTGAAAGATACCCTCTCGGAACTGCGCGCCTCTTTCTTTGCGGGAAGCGAAGAACAGACGGCGAGACAGATGGAAGCCTGCGGGCAGGCGCTCTCGGCGCTGCTTGATTTGACGATCGCTTTTAAGGAAGCGTTCGACGCGGCAAAGCGGGAGAAAAACGTGCTGGACTTTGACGACATGGAGCATTTTGCCTTGCAGGCGCTTTTGCGTAAAGAGGGGGACGGGTATGTGCCGACGGAGACGGCGCTCGATTACCGCAGCAGTTACCGCGAGATCCTGATCGACGAGTACCAGGACAGCAATCTCGTACAGGAATATCTGCTCTCCGCCATCAGCGGGGAAGCGGAAGGGCGGTACAACCGCTTTATGGTGGGGGATGTGAAACAGAGCATCTATAAGTTCCGTCTCGCGCGTCCGGAACTCTTTCTGGAAAAGTATGAGGCGTACGAAACGGGCGGAGAACGGGCGCTGCGGATCGACCTGCATCAGAATTTCCGGAGCAGGACGGAAGTGCTGGGAAGCGTCAACGCCCTCTTTTACCGCCTGATGGGAAAGGAACTCGGCGGCATCGTCTACGATGAGCAGGCGGCGCTGCATCCGGGTGCGACCTACCCGTCTGCGGAAAGCGTATCCGCCGAGGCAGCAGCATTTCCCGAGACGGAGCGTGCCCCCTCTGCGGGCGCAGCATCTTCCGAATCACTGTCCCCGTATCGCACGGAACTTCTCCTCGTGCAGGAGGGGGACGGACCGGAGGAACTTTCCGCGCGGGAGAGAGAGGCATACGCGGTGGCGGCGAAGATCAAAGCGATTCTGCGGGAGCTTAAGGTGACGGACCAAGAGACGGGGATGCTCAGACAGGCTTCTTTTCGCGATATCGTGATCCTGCTGCGCACGCTTTCGGGCTGGGACGAGGTATTTAAACGGGTGCTGGAGGAGGAGGGCATTCCCGTCTATGTGACGTCCCGCACGGGGTATTTTGCGGCGGCGGAGGTGCAGGAGCTGCTGCACTTTCTGCGGGTGCTCGACAATCCGCTGCAGGACATTCCGCTCTACGGCGTGCTGCACACATATCTTGGCGGATTTTCCGAGGAGGAGATCGCGCGGGTGCGGGCGGCGTACCCGAAAAAACGCTATCTCTACGACGCCCTGAAAGCCTGCGCGGCCCCGGCGTTGACCGATTCGGTCAACCAAACCGCGCCCGCCGCAGATGAACACCCTGCCGCCTCCTCCCTGCTCGACGCTCCCCTCCGCGAAAAGACCGCCGCCTTTTTACAGAAGATCGACCGCTATCGGGATCTGGCGGTCTGCCTCTCCGTCCATGAGCTCTTGCAGACCATCCTGCGGGAGAGCGGCTATCCGGCATATGTGGCGGTGCGCCCCGAGGGCGGCAGAAGACGCGCGAATGTGGAGATGCTTCTGGTGAAAGCGGCGGATTATGAGAAGACCGGAAATTTCGGCTTGTATCAGTTTCTGCGTTATATGGAACAGATGGAAAAGTACGAGGTGGACTACGGCGAGGCTGCCATACAGGACGAGAATGCGGATGTGGTGCGCATCATGAGCGTGCACAAGAGCAAAGGTCTGGAGTTCCCGATCTGTATCGTCTCCGGCTTGTCCGGGCGTTTTCGGGCAAAGGAGGGCGAAGGAACGGTCCTGGCGGATGTGGATGTTGGCGTCGGCGTGGATTATGTGGATCCCGTGCGCCGTGTCAGGGCGAAGAGCCTGCGAAAGAACGCGGTCGCCGTCAAGCGCAAACGGGACGATCTGGCGGAGGAACTGCGGATCCTGTATGTCGCCATGACGAGGGCGCAGGAAAAACTCATCATGACCGGAAGCGTAAAAGATCCGCAGAAGACGGCGCTTTCCCTGCTTTCGCTGCGCGGGCGGAAAGAGAAACTTCTCTCTTACGATGTTCTGTACGGGACGACCAGTCTGCTCACCTATGTGCTCTCCGCGCTCTCCGGCAATCGGTGTCTGGACGCGTTCTATGAAGCCTGCGGCATGGAGGCGGACCGCGATGCGGCGGAATACGGGGAAGAGCTTGGCTTTTCGGTGGAATTGACCGATTGGGACCATGTGGTGGAGGAGAAGATCGGGGAGGCGTTACAGGGAGAGGCGGCGAAGAAAAAGCTGCTTTTGGCAGTCGCAGAGCCGCAGGCGGACGAAGAACTTATGACACAACTGTCATATCGGTTTTCCTGGCAGTATCCGCATGAGAACCTAAAGGAACTCTACACAAAGACCACGGTGTCGGAATTAAAAAAGGCGGGAATGCAGGAAGAAACCGACCTTTCCGCGCATCTGTTCGAGGAGAAGCCCGTGATTCCCTACCTGCCGAAATTCATAGAAAATGACGAGCGTGTCACCGGTTCCATGCGCGGAAGCGCGTTCCATAAGGTGATGGAATTATTCGATTTCAAAAAATTGACCAGAGAAGTCAACGCGGATTCCGACGCCGCGGGCGCGCTTCTGCGGGAGCAGTTAGAAGAAATGCGGCGGGACGGAAGACTTTCGGAAACTTATTATGAGGCGGTGTCGATCCCGAAGCTGACAGCTTTTCTGACCGGGAGCGCGGCGTGGCGGATGGCGGAAGCGGACCGCGCCGGAAAACTCTACAAGGAGCAGCCTTTCGTGCTGGGGCTGCCCGCGAGCCGCTTAAAAGAGAGCTTCCCCGAAAGCGAGACTGTGCTGATCCAGGGGATCATCGACGTGTTTTTCGAGGAGGCGGACGGTCTGGTGCTGTTAGACTATAAGACCGACGCGGTGGACGCGCCGGAGGAACTGGTCAGGCGTTACCGCGTGCAGCTCGACTACTACAGCGAGGCGCTGGAACAGATTTTCGGGCGGATGGCGGGCGGCGGGGGAAAGCGCGTGAAAGAGCGCATCCTCTACTCTTTCAAGCTGGGGCAGGAGATTGCGCTCGTCCCGCTATTGCGACAGTGTAAAACATTTTAGGGAGAATGCGAAGCATTCTCTGAATCGTCGCTGCCGAGCGACGATTTGTGTTAGTCGGCTGCCCGATAGACGCCCGCGTGTTCTTTCTGAAATTCTTTCGGGGATACGCCGTACTCTTTGCGGAAAGCGCGGTAAAAAGCGGAGTAGTCGCCGAAACCGAAAGAAGCGCACACGGCGGAGATGGTTTCGCCGCCAAGGAGCGCCTCCCTGCAAAGGGAAAGTCTTTTCTGCATGATATACCGATGCGTGGACATGCCGAGATTTTCCTTGAAGAGATGCGCGATATGATATTTGCTGACAAAAAAGACCTCGGCGAGCCGATCGAGGGACAGTTCTTCCCCGATATGCTCTTCAATATAGGCGGGAAGCCTTTCGGAAAGGGGCGCTTCGCGGCTTTCGCCGTACGGGTGGTCCTGTTCGTAGATCACGCGGTTGAGGTGCAGGATCAGATCGTCCACGCATAGGGGAATCTGCGTTTTCCTGCCGAAGCGCTCTGTGTGGATTTCTTCCAGCAGGCGGATGATCTTTGTCTGGATCGTGTTGAATGCGATCCTGTCATTGTGAAAAATATAGATCTTTTCTTTGGCGGCTTTGCGCACCAGATAGGCATAATCGGTCGAGAGACCGCGGAGGTTTTCGTAATAGGACAGACTGATCCACAGGACGAATCTGCGGTAGCGGACATTGCGGTCATGGATCACCAGACGATGCGGCGTCCCGGGCGGGATCAGCATGATGTCGCCAAATTGCAGCGGGTAGATCTCCCGTTTGATCTGAATGCTCACATCCCCCTCCAGAAAAAAATAAAATTCGTAATAGTCGTGCGTGTGGAACGCGACCTTGTTCGGGTTTTTGTCATTGTAATAAAAGATCTCAAAATCGCGTGAGAGCATATACTGTCTGGGCGTAAAAGCGCTTTGCAGATTTTTTTTCATGGGTTTCGCCGCCTTTCCTGTTTTTTTAAGAATAACAAAATACCGCAACTTTTGCAATGGATAGGGCAATCGCGGCAATGGCGCTTGCCGGACGCGCCGCGTATAATAAAAGTTATGATGCGGGCAGATGCAGAAAGCAGGACAGGGCAGCCCGCGAAACGAGAGGAGGCTTCGTTGGGGAAATGGAGATGACATTGAGGTGGTACGGCAGTCAGTTTGACACGGTCAGTCTGCAGCAGATCCGGCAGATACCGGGGGTAACGGGGGTCATTACGACATTGTACGATACCGCGCCGGGCGATGTGTGGAGCCGTGAGCGGATTCGGGCATTAAAGGAAGAAGTGGAGGCGGCGGGACTGCATATTGCGGGGATCGAGAGCGTGAATGTGCATGACGCGATCAAGGCGGGAACGCCCGAGCGCGACAAATATATCGACGCTTATATCGAGACGCTTGAAAATCTTGGCAAAGAGGACCTTCATCTGGTCTGCTATAATTTCATGCCGGTCTTTGACTGGACGCGGACGGAGCTTGCGAGAGTGCGCGCCGACGGTTCGACGGTGCTTGCCTATACGCAGGAGGCTGTGGACGCGCTTGATCCCGAGACGATGTTCGCCTCGATCGCCGGGGATGCGAACGGCAGCGTGATGCCGGGCTGGGAGCCGGACAGGATGGAGCATATCAGGGAACTTTTCGACCTGTATCGGGACATCGACGACGAAAAACTTTTTGAGAATCTGCAATATTTTTTGGAAAAGATCATGCCTGTCTGTAACGAGTACGACATCAAAATGGCGATCCATCCGGACGATCCGGCGTGGAGCGTTTTCGGTCTGCCGCGCATCATCATCAATCAGAAAAACATCCTGCGCATGATGAACATGGTGGATGATGTGCACAACGGGGTGACGTTCTGCTCCGGTTCCTACGGAACGAATCTGGAGAACGATCTGGTGCAGATGATCCACGCCTTAAAGGGCAGGATCCACTTTGCCCATGTGCGGAACCTGAAATTCATCTCTCCCACGAATTTTGAGGAGGCGGCGCATTTATCCTCCGACGGGAGCTTCGATATGTATGAGATCATGAAAGCCCTCTATGAGACAGGGTTCGAGGGACCGATCCGCCCCGACCACGGCAGGATGATCTGGGGAGAAAAGGCGATGCCGGGATACGGCTTGTACGACAGGGCGCTCGGCGCAGCTTATTTGAACGGACTGTGGGAAGCGATCGTTAAGGGAGAAGAGAGAAGATGAGATTAGATGACAGGAGCATTGTAGAACATAAAAAAGAGTGGGAAGACAAAGGATACGCGCTGCCGGGATTTGACCGAGCGCAGGTCGCGGAAAAGACGCGGAAAGAGCCTTTCTGGGTGCATTTTGGCGCGGGTAATATCTTCCGCGCGTTTCAGGCAAATGTCGTGCAGAACCTGATACGGGAGGGCGTGCTGGACAGAGGGCTGATCGTCGTGGAGGGCTATGACCACGAGATCATCGAAAAGATCTACCGCCCGTATGACGATCTGGGCATCCTCGTCACGTTAAAAGCCGATGGCGGCGTTGAAAAAACGGTGGTCGCAAGCGTCATGGAATCCCATGTTCTGGATGCGGCAAAGGAAGAGGAGCAAAGGCGGCTTTCGGAAATCTTTACCAAAGATTCCCTGCAAATGGTGTCGTTTACCATTACGGAGAAAGGATATCAGACGACAGACGCGAAAGGAGAGCTGCTCCCTGCCATCAAACAGGATATTCTCGCGGGACCGGAGAAAGCGGAGAGCTATCTGGGGAAAGTGGCGGCGTTGTTGTATAAACGTTACTTAAATAACGAAAAACCGATTGCAATGGTGAGCATGGACAACTGCTCGCATAATGGCGATAAGCTGTACGCGGCGATGGCGGCGTTTGCGGACGGCTGGAGCGCGGGCGGGCTGACGGAAAAGGGATTTGCGGACTATATCCGCGACCGCGGCAAAGTTTCTTTCCCGTGGACGATGATCGACAAGATCACGCCCAGACCCGACGCTTCCATAGAAGAAATACTGGCAAAGGACGGCGTGGAAGCGCGGACGCCGATCATCACGTCCAAAAACACTTACATCGCGCCGTTTGTCAATGCGGAGGAGTGCGAATATCTCGTGATCGAGGATGTTTTTCCAAACGGCAGACCGAATCTGGAAAAGGGCGGTCTCCTGTTCACGGATCGGGAGACGGTGGACAAAGTGGAGAAGATGAAAGTCTGCACCTGCTTAAACCCGCTGCATACGACGCTTGCCGTTTTCGGCTGTCTGCTCGGCTATGACAAGATATCCGAGGAAATGAAAGATCCGGAACTGAAAAAACTGGTCGAGATCATCGGCTATCGGGAAGGGCTTCCGGTCGTGAGCGATCCCGGCATTTTGGACCCGAAGGAATTTATCGACACCGTCTTGAACGTCAGGATTCCCAATCCGTTCATGCCGGATACGCCGCAGCGGATCGCCACCGATACGTCGCAGAAACTGGCGATCCGTTTCGGGGAGACGATCAAGGCTTACGCGGCTTCGGGCAGCAGGGACGTCTCGGAACTGCAAATGATACCGCTCGTGTTTGCGGGATGGCTGCGCTATCTGATGGCGGTCGATGACGAGGGAAATGCGTTTTCCTTAAGCCCCGATCCGCTGCTTGACGAGGTCTGCCCGTATCTGAAAAAGGTGCGGTTCGGCATGGGAGAGGAAGCGGACGAAATGATCCGTCCGGTTTTGGAGAAGCAGACGATTTTCGGCGTCGATCTGTATGAAAACGGCATGGCGCAGCGCGTGTGCGGATATTTTCGGGAGTTGACTGCCGGACCGGGAGCGGTGCGGGCGACTTTGAAAAAGTATCTGGAAAACGAATAAAGGTAATTGACGATTGCGAAACGCATTCATGTATATTAAAATTGTGCGAATAGCATAACCAACGCAGACTCGCTTTCGCTCCGCTCCGAACGTAATGGTACTAAGTTCGGGAGTTGCCGTGCAACTTTGGTTGCACGCAACTCCGAACCTCACTAAGTACCAACGTTCTACAAGGGTCTGCTTATGGTTATCCTATTTGCACAATTACTACAGCATTTTTTAGCGTTTCGCATGCGGCTAATATAAGATTCGGGTGTCAAAAGGCGCTTTCTAAAATGTAGTCGGCAGATTACAAAAAATGTTTCGGAAGCTGTCTTGTGGAGGAATATCGGATTTTCTTAATATTCCGCCCAATATCCAGCAATTTCGGGACAAGGATGTCCCGAAAAGCCCGCACTGAGTCCGGATGACGAATTGCGGGCGGTTGCGTCCGATTTCACAGTTTTATCGGAATATTTAGAAAATCCGATATCCCGAAGCAGACGCGACGGAATATTTTGTACAATCTGCCTTTCTCATGAACGAACGGAACATTTTGACACCTGAATCCTAAATAATAGAGAAAGAAAGGATGGGACCGACGGATGAAAGAAGCGGCGGAAAGGATAGAGGAGTACGGCGTTGTGCCGGTGGTGGTGATAGAAGATGCGAAAGATGCGGAGGCGCTCGCGGACGCGCTCTGCGCAGCGGGGCTTCCCTGCGCGGAGGTCACGTTCCGCACGGCGGCGGCAAAAGAGGCGATCCGCATCATGGCAGGGGCGCACCCGGAGATGTTTGTGGGCGCGGGAACGGTTCTCACGACGGAGCAGGTGGATCAGGCGGTGGAAGCGGGCGCGGGCTTTATTGTCAGCCCCGGCTTCGATCCCGAGATCGTAGATTATTGTATCAGCAAGGATATTCCGGTCTTTCCGGGGTGCATCACGCCCTCGGAGGCGGCGCAGGCGGTCAAGCGGGGACTGAAAGTGGTCAAGTTTTTCCCGGCGCAGCAGTTTGGCGGGGTCAGCACGGTGAAAGCGCTGGCGGCGCCTTACACGACGCTGCGGTTTATGCCGACCGGAGGAGTCAATAAGGAGAATCTGGAAAGCTACCTGCGCTGCGACAAGGTGATCGCCTGCGGCGGCAGCTGGATGGTGAAAAAAGAACTGATCGAGGCGGGCGCGTTTGACACGATCCGGCGGATGGCGGCGGAAACGGTGGAACTGATCGCAGCGGTCCGCGGCGGACAAAAATAGCGGGAGGAGGCAAAACGATGGGAAAAAAGGTTGTGACGTTTGGGGAGATCATGCTGCGGCTTGCGCCGGAGGGATATTACCGTTTTGTGCAGGCGGAGCGTTTCGGCGCCACTTACGGGGGCGGAGAGGCGAATGCGGCGGTATCGCTCGCCAATTACGGCTTTGACGCCGCGTTTGTCACCAAACTGCCGGAACATGAGATCGGGCAGGCGGCAGTCAATTACCTGCGCAGATTCGGCGTGGATACGTCCTATATTGTCAGGGGCGGTGAGCGGGTAGGCATCTATTTTCTGGAAAAAGGCGCGTCCCAGCGTCCGTCGAAAGTGATCTACGACCGCGCAGGCTCCGCTATCAGTATGGCGCAGAAAGCGGAATTTGACTGGAAGAAGATCTTAGACGGCGCGTCGTGGTTTCACTTTACGGGCATTACGCCTGCATTAAACGATACGCTTGCCGATATCTGTCTGGAAGCCTGCAAGACGGCGCGCGAAATGGGGATCACGGTCTCCTGCGACTTAAATTACCGCAAAAAACTCTGGAGCAAAGAAAAGGCGGGCGAAGTCATGAGCAGGCTGTGCGAATATGTGGACGTCTGCATTGCCAATGAGGAAGATGCGGGGGATGTGTTCGGCATCCACGCGTCGAATACCGATATCACGGCGGGGGTCGTCGATCGGAAAGGCTACGAAAAAGTGGCGGGGAGACTGGCGGAGCGTTTTGGGTTTCAGAAAGTGGCGGTCACGCTCAGAGAGTCCCTCTCAGCCAATGACAATAACTGGTCGGCGATGTTGTACGACGGCGGCGCGTGTTATTTCAGCAGGCAGTACAAGATGCACATCGTGGACCGCGTGGGCGGCGGGGACAGTTTCGGCGGCGGGCTGATCGCGGCTGTCTTAAACGGATACGATCCGCAGGAGACGATCGAATTTGCGGTGGCGGCTTCCTGCCTGAAACATTCCATCGAGGGAGATTTTAACATGGTATCCGTGGAGGAAGTGAAAAATCTGTCCGGCGGGAATGCCTCCGGACGGGTACAGCGCTAAACGGGAACAGAAAGGTGTGGTTGGACGGATGAAAAAATTCATGGACCGAGATTTCCTGCTGGAGACGGAGACGGCGCGCAAGCTGTATCATCAGTATGCGGCGGATATGCCGATACTGGATTATCACTGTCATATCGATCCGCGGGAAATTTACGAAGACAGACATTTTGAAAACATCACGCAGCTCTGGCTCGGGGCTGACCATTATAAGTGGCGGCTGATGCGCTGGGCGGGGATCGAGGAGCGCTTTATCACGGGAGACGCTCCCGATTGGGAGAAATTTGAGAAATGGGCGCAGGCGCTCGAGGGGGCAATCGGCAATCCCCTCTATCACTGGTGCCATTTGGAATTACAGCGGTATTTCGGTTATGAGGGCGTCTTAAATACGAAGAGCGCGGGCGCGGTGTGGGAGCTGTGTAATGCCGCCCTGCAAAGGGATGAATTTTCCGCGCGGAATCTGATCCGGCGTTCCCGCGTCACCCTCTTATGTACGACGGACGATCCGGCGGATTCTCTGGAGTGGCATAAGAAACTGGCGGAAGATCAGAGCTTCGAGGTGACAGTGCTGCCTGCATGGCGTCCCGATAAAGCGGTCGGCATCGGCAAGGAAGACTACCTCTCCTATCTGGCACGGCTGGAAGAGGCGGCGGGCATGAAGATCGACTGTTTTGGTGCGTTCCTTTTGGCGCTTGCAAAGCGGATGGACTTCTTTGCATCTATGGGATGCAGGATCTCCGATCACGGGCTGCCCTATGTGATGTATGCACCCGCAGATGTGACGGAAGTGGATAGGATCTTCCGCGGCAGACTGGAGGGACGGATGCCGTCCCCTGCGGAGGAGGCGAAGTTTACCTGCGCCTGCATGATGGCGCTGGGACGCGAATATCACAGGAGAAACTGGGCGATGCAGCTCCATTACGGGGTAAAGCGGGATAACAATCAAAGATTATTTGGGGCGGTCGGCGCCGATGCGGGTGTGGACTGCATCGATAACTACACACCGTCGTCGCAGCTTGCAGATTTTTTAAACGCGCTGGACGTGACGGGACAGCTCCCCAAAACGATCGTGTACTCGCTAAATCCCGTCGATAATGCGGCGATTGGCAGCGTGATCGGCTGTTTTCAGGATGCGGTCTGCGCCGGAAAGGTGCAGCAGGGAAGCGCGTGGTGGTTCAATGACCATAAGTCCGGTATGGAGGAGCAGATGCGGACGCTCGCGGCTGCCGGATCGCTTGGGACATTCATCGGAATGCTCACGGATTCGCGGAGTTTTCTCTCCTATGTCAGGCACGAGTATTTCCGTCGCATCCTCTGCAATCTCCTCGGCTCTTATGTGGAAAACGGGGAGTATCCTGACGATGAAGAGACGCTTGGCAGGATCGTGAAAGGAATCTGCTATCACAACGGAATGGCGTATTTCGGCTTCGCGGAATAAGAAAATAATAATAACGAAATTAAGATAACAAAACCACGACGAAGCGACATGGAGGTAACGATGAGCGGGTTGAGATTACCGAGGCTTGTAAGCGGCGGCATGGTGCTGCAGCAGAAGAAAAAGGCGCGTATCTGGGGCTGGGACGAACCGAAAAGAAAGGTTACGGTCTCTTTTCTGGGAACGGAGTACACGGCGGACGTTCGGGAAGACGGAACATGGGAAGTTTTTCTGAAAGAGGCGGACGCGTCGGATACGCCGTGCCGGATGGTCGTCTCGGATGACGCCGGAGAAGAGAAGATGATAGAGGATATCCTGATCGGGGACGTCTGGATCTGCGCGGGACAGTCGAATATGGAACTGCCCATAAACAGGGTCATGGACCGCTATCCGCAGGAGATCGAAGCGTGTGAGGATCCGCGCATCCGCACGTTCAAGATCACGGAATGCCGGAATTTCCACGGTCCGCTGGCGGATCACGAAAGCGGGGAATGGAAGAGCGTGAATCGGGAGACCTTTCCGGATTTCTCAGCGACAGCTTATTTTTTCGGCAAACATATGGTCCGCATGACCGGCGTGCCGGTCGGGCTCATCAACGCGAGCCTCGGCGGTACGCGGATCCAGTCGTGGATGGGCAGGGATATGCTGGCGGGATACGACGCGCTTTTAGAAGAGGCGGACCGCTATCGGGACGAGGCGTTCGTGGCGGAACGGCTTGCGCGAAACGACCGTCAGATGAACGAGTGGCACGGCAGTCTGGACCGTCAGGATATCGGCTTACAGGAAAACTGGGCGCAGGGGGACATGGATGTCTCCGCCTGGAAAGAGGTGACGATCCCGTTCTTTTTTGCGGACACGCCGTTAAAGGGATTTATCGGCAGCGTATGGTTTTATAAGGAGTTTACGGTGGACGCGCAGGCGGCAGGGAAAGCGGCAAGGCTTTTCCTCGGGACGATCGTGGACAGCGATACGGCGTATGTCAACGGGGTCTTGACGGGCCACACGGACTATCAGTACCCGCCCCGAAAATATACCGTTCCGGCAGGCGTGCTGCGGGAGGGGAAAAATACGATCGTGATTCGTGTAAAGAGCGAGATCGGGCAGGGCAGATTTACGGACGGCAAGGAATACGCGCTCCTTTGCGGTGAAGAGACGATCGACCTTGCGGGGACTTGGAAGTATCGGATCGGCGCCTCCTGCGGGATGATCGGGGAGACGGATTTTGTGAGCTGGAAAGCGACGGGGCTGTATCACGGGATGATGGCGCCCTGTCATAACTATGCGGCGGCGGGCATCCTCTGGTATCAGGGAGAGTCCAATACGCACGAACTGGCGGATCGGTATCTGGATCTGTCGGAACGGATGATCATGGGATATCGGGAAAAATGGGCGGATGAACTGCCGTTTCTCTATGTGCAGCTGCCGAATTTTCAGGTGGAGCGCTATGACGCCGACAGGGACGAGACGTTCAGCGACTGGCCCGGCATCAGGGAAGCGCAGAGAAAGACACTGAAACTGCCGAAAACCGCGATGGTGACGGCGATCGATCTGGGGGAAGACAACGACCTGCATCCCCTGAATAAAGAGGACGTCGGCTGCAGGCTGGCGATGCAGGCGGCAAAAATGCTTTACGGAAAGGAAAGCGCGTGCGACGGGCCGCAGATCCTGACGGCGCAGGCGGAATATACGGACGGGGAAGAGGCGGTGTGGAAAGTGACGCTCACGTTTCGTGAAGCTGCGGGTCTGCACGCCGTGGCACAGGCGGGAAAGAAGCAGGGGATCACGGATTTTGAAGTGGCGGATGAAGCGGGAACGCTTCACGCCGCGGAGGCTGCGATCGCCGGGGAACAGGTCGTTCTCACCTGCGCGGACAGGATGCAGGCGGTAACGGAAGTCAGGTACTGCTATCACAATACCAACAGCGGCGCACTGCTCTACAATGAAGAGGGATTTCCCATGACGCCGTTTCGCGTGGAAGTGGTCTGAAACGGAACGTTAATTTTTGGGGCGGTTTAACCGCTTGTATTCCGAGGGCGTACAGTGCTTGGTGGATTTGAAGATGCGGTTGAACGTGGAGAGGCTGCCGAAGCCGGAGCGCATGGCGGCTTCCGTGATGGAAATATTCGGCTGGATCAACAGGGTCTCCGCATAGAGGATCCGCTTCTGCATCAGGTATTCGTAGCAGGAAACGCCGAGGAGCTGTTTGAAGAGCCTTGAAAAATGAAACTTGGAAAAGCCTGCAAGGGCTGCCATGTCGTCCACGTTGATGTTTTCGGTACAGTGCGCGTTGATGTAATTGCAGATGTCCATGAACTTTTCAATATATTCGTGCTGTTTGCCGGAAGTGATGCCGGGAAACTTTTCGCTGGCGTCGAAATTGGCGCGGCCGATCGTCGTGAGAAAACGGATCATCAGGGAATAGATTAAAGCCTCGGTAAAAGGCGCTTTGTTGTCATACTCATAGCTGATCTCGTCCAGATAAGAGCAAAGCTGTCTGTTCAGTTCGGGATATTCCTCCCGGCTGATCAGGGCATAGGGGTGGAGCGTCTGGATTAGCGAATCCATGCCTGTCACGTTGCAGATCAGGCTGTAGTCGAGCAGCACGATCAGCCGCTCTCCCTCACCCCGTAGGGGGGGTGCTATCAGATGATGCAGGGTCCCGGGCGGTATGATGAAGATATCGTTTTTTCCGAACGTATGGGGCGTGTCATTGATTACGACGGTATATTCGTCGCGGACGGGCATGATGATCTCCATCGCGGCGTGCCAATGGAGCGGATAGTCCTCGTCCTCGACGTTATGATAGAGTTTGATGCCCGAAAAAGAATCATAGGCTACGGTCTCACGGATACCGTTTAAGATTTCGATCATATTGCAATTCCTCTGTTGTGGCGCCGCTGTGTTTCTTTCTTTGTTCTTTTTAGAATTATAGCACAAAATGCGCAATGCGACAAATCAAATTTTGCGGCGGACAGCCGCCAAAAAACGGAAAAATCCGAAAAACGCCGTAAAAATCGGGCATGATTTAGCAATATTCACTTACGAAAAAGCAAGATATGAAGAGATTGCGGTTTTGCGGCGGTATATACTTTTCTTATCATTATATCATAGAGGGGTTTTTGGCTGCGGAGACGGAAAAACAGCCGCAGATCATGAAAGGAGCCGGAATGGATCTTGTAAAAAACGAGGCAAAGAATGCGGAATACGAAAAGCGCGCCCGTGCGCTGGTCGCACAGATGACCTTGGAGGAGAAGGCGTTTCAGATGGTAAACGGCGCGCCCGCCATCGAGCGGCTGGGAATCAAGGCGTATAACTGGTGGAACGAAGCGCTCCACGGCGTGGCGCGGGCGGGAACGGCTACGGTATTTCCGCAGGCGATCTCTCTGGCGGCAACCTTTGACGAGGACTTCATCGAGGAGGTGGCGGACGCCATTTCCACGGAAGGCAGGGCGAAATTCAACGCGCAGCAGAAGTTTGAAGATTTTGATATTTATAAGGGGCTGACGTTCTGGTCGCCGAATGTCAATATTTTTCGGGATCCCAGATGGGGCAGGGGGCATGAGACGTTCGGCGAAGATCCCTACCTGACGTCCAGACTCGGCGTGCGCTTTGTGGAGGGCTTGCAGGGGCATGACGAGAACTATCTGAAAGCGGCGGCGTGCGCCAAGCACTTTGCGGTACATAGCGGGCCGGAGGATCTGCGCCATGAATTTAACGCCATAGCGGACAAACAGGATCTGTACGAGACGTATCTGCCTGCCTTTAAGGCGTGCGTGCAGGAAGCGGGCGTGGAGGCGGTCATGGGCGCTTACAACCGTACGAACGGCGAACCGTGCTGCGGCAGCAAGACGCTCTTACAGGATATCCTGCGCGGCGAGTGGGGATTTAAGGGGCATGTGGTCTCCGACTGCTGGGCGATCAAGGATTTTCACAACGGGCACGGCGTGACGGACAGCGCGGAAGAATCCGTGGCGATGGCGGTCAATAACGGCTGCGATCTCAACTGCGGAAACCTGTTTGCCTATGTGGCGGACGCCGTGAAAAAAGGTATGATAAAGGAAGAGCGGGTCGATGAAGCGCTCGTGCATCTCTTTACGACGCGGATGAAGCTGGGGCTTTTCGAGGAAAGGGAAAAAACGCCGTATGACGATATCCCGTACACGGTGGTGGACAGCGCCGAAATGCGGAAACTGAATCTGCGGGCGGCGGAGAAGTGCATCGTGCTTTTGAAAAATGAAAACGATCTGCTTCCGCTGGCAAAGGACCGCATCAAAACGATCGGGATCATCGGACCAAACGCCGATAACAGAAAGGCGCTGGTCGGCAATTACGAGGGAACGGCGTCCCGCTACATCACGATCGCCGAGGGGATCCAGGACTATGTGGGAGAGGATGTCCGCGTGCTGGTATCCGAGGGCTGTCATCTCTATCAGGAGCAGATCAGCAATCTCAGTCAGGGAAAAGACCGCGATTCCGAGGTGAAAGCGGTGTGCGAGGCGGGCGACGTCGTGATCCTGTGTCTGGGGCTGGACCCCGGCTTGGAGGGCGAAGAGGGAGATGAGGGCAATCAGTACGCCAGCGGCGATAAGCCGAACTTGGATCTGCCCGGCAGGCAGCAGGAAATTCTGGAGACAGCCTGTGCCTGCGGGAAGCCCGTGGTGCTGGTGCTTCTGTCGGGAAGCGCGCTTGCCGTGAACTGGGCGCAGGAACATGTCCCGGCGATCTTACAGGGATGGTATCCCGGCGCACAGGGCGGAAAAGCCATTGCCCGCGTGCTGTTCGGGGAGAAAAACCCGGAGGGCAGGATGCCTGTCACATTCTATAAGACGTCGGAGGAACTGCCCGACTTTACCGATTATGCGATGAAAGGCAGAACGTACCGCTATATGGAGAACGAGGCGCTCTATCCGTTCGGCTACGGCTTGTCCTATACGGAGTTTGTCTATACGGATGCGTCCCTGTCCGCCGATACGGTCGGAGCGGACGGCGTTACGGTGAGCGCTGTCGTAAAGAATGCCGGAGAGCGTGCAGGCACGGAGACGGTGCAGATCTATGTCAAGGCGGACCGCGCGGGAACGCCAAACGCGCAGTTAAAGGGCATCCGCAAGGTAAGCCTTGAGCCGGGCGAGAGCCGCAGGGTGGAGGTCAGCCTCCCGATGAGCGCATTCGCTTTATACGATAAAGAGGGCGTAAACCGCGTAGAGGCAGGAAACTATCTGGTCTCGATCGGCGGGAGCCAGCCCGAGGCGCGCAGCGAAAGTTTGAACGGCAAAAAGGTCGCACGGCTGGCGGTGCGGGTGGAGGAAACAGTCGTATTATAAATGTTGTATCGTAAAAAAGACAGGGAGACGATGAGATGGGCTTTGAACAGGCTTGGCTTACATACATGAGAAAGGTTTCCGGCAGGGGCGCGGAAAAGATCGGCTGTCTTGTCGTTACAGGACAGCAGGACAGGGTGATCGAAAATGCCGTCAGGGAATTGCAGAACGCTTTTGCGGGGCTGCTCGACAGGGAACTGAAAGTCCTTGCAGGGGCGGATCTGTCAGCCGAAAAGGCGGGTGCGGGCGACCGCTGCGGCGTCTGTCTGACCCTGCGGGAGGGGATGGCGGCGGAAAGCTATCACCTCTTTGAAAAAGACGGCGGCATCACGATCGAAGCCTCCGATTCCAAAGGGATCCTGTACGGCGCATTCGATTTGATCAGGCAGATACAGACGGAGACGGCGCTTTCGGGACTCGACAGGGAGAGAACGCCCGCCATGCCGCTTCGGATGCTGAATCACTGGGACAATATGGACGGCAGCATCGAGCGCGGTTATTCCGGGGAGTCGTTCTTCTTTGAAAACAATGAGATCTTAGTAAATGACAGGAGTGTCACATATGCGCGGCTGGCGGCAAGCGTGGGGATCAACGCGGTCGTCATCAACAATGTGAACGTCAAAGAAGCGGCAACGTGGCTGATCACCGACCGCTATCTGGAGCGGGTAAGAGCGCTTTCCGAAGTGCTTGCAGGCTACGGGATCAAACTGTATCTGAGCCTGAATTACGCCGCGCCGATCGAACTGGGAGAACTGGAGAGCGCCGATCCGCTGGACAAGGGCGTGCGCGCCTGGTGGAAAGAGCGGATGAAGCTTGTTTTTGGCGCAGTGCCGGAGCTTGGCGGATTTCTGATCAAGGCGGACTCGGAGGGGCGTCCCGGTCCGTTTACCTACGGGAGGACGCATGCGGACGGCGCGAACATGCTGGCGGAAGCCGCAGCGCCTTACGGGGGTCTTATCATATGGCGCTGTTTTGTCTATAACTGCCAGCAGGACTGGCGGGATCAAAAGACGGACCGCGCGCGGTCGGGCTATGATAATTTTATCGGCTTGGACGGGCAGTTTCTCGACAATGTCGTCTTACAGATCAAGAACGGTCCGATGGATTTTCAGGTGCGGGAACCCGTGCATCCGCTTTTCGGGGGCCTGCAAAAGACCAACCAGATATTGGAGGTGCAGATCGCACAGGAATATACGGGACAGCAGAGGCATGTCTGCTATCTGATCCCGATGTTTCAGGAGATCCTGCGCTTTCGGACTTATGTGAAAGAAGAGGACGATACGGTACGGGATATCGTCTCCGGCAGGACGTTTTCGCAGCATAACTGCGGCATGGCGGCTGTTGCCAATACGGGAAACGACGAAAACTGGACGGGGCATGATCTGGCGGCAGCCAACTGGTACGGTTTCGGGCGGCTTTGCTTTGAGCCGGAACTGTCGGCAGAGGAGATCGCGGCGGAGTGGATCGAACTGACGTTCGGAAGCGACGAAGAGGTGCGAAAGACCCTATTGTCTTTGCTGCTTTCGTCGTGGCAGACTTATGAAAAATATACGTCTCCGCTGGGGATCGGCTGGATGGTAAACCCGAATTTCCATTACGGGCCGAACGTGGACGGGTACGAATACAGCAGATGGGGCACTTACCACAGGGCGGATCATCTGGGGATCGGTGTGGACAGGAGCCATGAAGGGACGGGATACGCGCTTTTGTACAGGGAGCCGCACGCTTCGGTCTATGACGATAAAGAGAAATGCCCGGACGAACTGCTGTTGTTCTTCCACCATATCCCCTATACCTGGAAGCTGCATTCGGGCAAGACGGTGATCCAGCACATCTACGATACGCACTTTGAGGGCGCAGAGATCGTGGACGAGATGGCGGAACGCTTCGGGAACTTGCAGGGCAGGATCGAAGAAAAGCCGTTTCAGCGCATTGCGGCGCGCCTGCGGGAGCAGCAGGAGAGCGCGCGCGAGTGGCGTGACCAGATCAACACATATTTTTACAGAAAATCCGGCGTTTCGGACGAAAAAAACCGCAAAATATATTGACCTATCTATCATTTTGCACAAAAAATAAGCAAAATATGAGGTCGGAATAGCAATATATGACCAGAAAATGCGGAAAGAATACTCTATAATAATAAATAATAATAAGTAGAATCGGTTTTTAGTAATTATCTTATGGAGGGATGAGAATGAAGGGATCAAAGAAGAAAGTTCCCACGGTGCAGAAAAAGCAGAGTTTCGGCGTCTACATGAAGCGATACTGGCAGTTGTACGCATTGCTTGCGCTGCCGCTGTTGTATCTGCTCATTTTTAAGTATGTGCCGATGGTCTATATCCAGATCGCTTTTAAGAAATACAGCATCGTGCAGAGCGTATGGGAGATGCCGCTCGCAGGGGATCACGGTTTTGAATATTTCATCAAAGCGTTCAACAACAGAGATTTCATCCGCGCGCTGCGCAATACCTTGGTACTGAACCTGATGGATCTCGTCATCGGTTTCTCGATCCCGATCATCTTTGCTCTGATCTTGAATGAGCTGGTATTTAAGAACTTCAAGCGGGTCGTGCAGACGATCGCTTACATGCCGCACTTCCTCTCCTGGGTCATCATTTACGGTCTGGCGTTACAGATCTTTGCGCCCAGCACGGGCTTTCTCAATCTGCTTCTGGGGCAGCTCGGTTTTGACTCGATCCCGTTTCTGAACGATTCGAGTAACTGGCGGTGGACTTACATATTCCTCGGTATCTGGCAGAGTTTCGGCTGGAACTCCATTGTCTATCTGGCAGCCATTGCCGGGATCAATTCGGAGTTATACGAGGCGGCTTCCGTGGACGGCGCCGGACGATTCAGGAAGATGTGGCATATCACGCTTCCCGGCATCAAATCGACGATCGTGGTACTGCTTGTCATGAATCTGGGTAACATTCTGGGAAGCAGCTTCGACAGACCGTTCGCATTGCAGAACAATCTCGTCATGGACGTTGCGGAGGTTCTTTCGACCTTTATCTACAAATACGGTATCAAGAGCCTGCAATTCTCGATGACGACTGCCGTCGGTCTGTTCCAGTCGGTCATCTGTGTGATCTTCCTGTTGCTCGCTAACTGGATCGCCGGAAAATTGGGCGAACGCGGAATCTGGTAAAAGAAAGATAGCATTCCTATAGAGGAGGAAAGCCGATATGAATAAAGTTCGTTCTAAATCCGAAAAAGCGGGAGATCTGGTCTTTGTCCTGATCTGTATCATCGTCAGCCTGATGTGCCTGATCCCCATGATCAATCTGCTGGCGAGATCCTTGAGCTCCACGGAAGCGCTGATCAAACGGGAAGTGTATCTGTGGCCGAAGGGCTTTAACTTAGATGCGTACGCGATGGTGCTTACCGATATGAAATATGTCCGCTCTTTCTTCTGGACGGTATTTCTGACACTCGTATGCACGCTCGTGTCCCTGACGATGACGGCGCTGTGTGCGTATCCGCTGATCTTTGAAAAGTTAAAGGGCCGCGGGGCGATCAATATCTTCATCACGATCACCATGTTTTTCAACGCAGGTACGATCCCGAACTACCTGTTGATGAAGAGCCTGAATTTCCTGAATAATCCGCTGGTGCTGATCATCCCGAGCTGTATGAGCGTTTACAACATGATCATCATGAGGAGCTTCTTTTACGGGATTCCGGAGAGCCTGCGGGAGTCGGCGGAGATCGACGGCGCCAATTATTTCAAGATACTGACCAGTATCTATCTGCCGCTGTCCAAACCGGTGTTTGCGACGCTTGCCCTGTTCTATGCGGTAGGACGCTGGAACGGTTACTCCGACGCGTTGATGTATATCAACAAAGAGATCTTCTATCCGCTGCAGCTCTTCCTGTACAATATTTTGAATAACATGAACAGCGTGGAGATCGCCACACAGGAGGGCTTTTCCACACCCGGCTTACAGGAGTCGGTCAAAGCGGCCGTCGTGATGTTCTCGACGATCCCGATCCTGTGCATCTATCCGTTCCTGCAAAAGTATTTCATTCACGGCGTTACGATGGGAGCGGTAAAAGAGTAAAAAGGAATAATCGGGTATTCAACAAAGCATTATTTTTTACACGAATATCCGTTCATTCATAGTTTCTTACACTATCACACAAAAAGGGAGGTAAAAGAGTGAAAAAGAAATTGTTATCAGTATTACTGGCAGGCGCTATGGTATTTTCCCTGACAGCCTGCGGCGGCAATGATTCCGCATCGACTCCTGCGGCTGACAACACGCAGTCATCCGAGCCGGCAGCGGAGACGCCCGCAACGGACGACAGTGCGGCGGAGACCCCTGCGGCGGACAGCGGCGCGGCGGATCCGACAAACGGAGAATTGGTGGACGGCAAATTTGCGGACACCAGAAAGATCACGGTAGAGGTATATAACCGTGAGAACGACGGCGGTTCCGATCCGACGAACAACAAGTACACGCAGTACATCAAGGATCAGATGCTGGCACAGCACAATGTAGAGGTTGAGTTTGTATCCGTTCCCCGTTGGACGGAGGTAGAGCAGATCAACAACCTTCTGGCAGCAGGCGATGCGCCGGATATCTGCCTCACCTATGACTTCGCTACGATCCAGACCTATGCGAACATGGGCGGCGTACTGAATCTTGGCTCCTATGTAGACGATTACAAAGATGTGCTTCCGAATATGTGGAACTGGCTCGGCGAGACCAACATCTACTGCGACAAGGATCCCGAGAACGGCAACCTCTGGGCGATCGAGGGTAAGCTGGCGGTGACGAACCGTATCAATACGTTCGTGCGCAAAGACTGGCTGGATACCCTGGGCTTAAGCGAGCCTACGACCCGTCAGGAGTTTGAAGACATGCTGATCGCGTTCCGCGACAATGCAGACACCCTGCTCGGTGCGGATGCGGATAAGATGATTCCTTTCTCCGTCAGCTACGATGTAGGCTGGAGAGCAGCGCTTTTGATCGAGTCTTTCATGGATCCCGATATCACGGACTATGAATATTATGTAAACGGATTCGATGACAGAAAGCTCACCCAGAACGGCGCAAAAGAGGCGATCCGCGTACTGAACAAGTGGTACAACGACGGTCTTATGTGGGATGACTTCGCTCTGTACGGGAGCGGTGACACGACCGAGGATGATATGATGAAAGCGGGTTATGTCGGCGCATTCATGCACAACTGGGATTACCCTTACAGAAACGGTGAGGATTCCATCCAGACCAATCTGGAGAGACTGGTAAGCCCCGACGCTGCTTTCGTTGCAGTAGACTGCTTCGAGGACAGCAAGGGCACGCACACGAAGTTCGTAAACGGCACCACGGGCGACCGTAAGATCTTCTTCCCGTCCACCAACGACGAGCCTCTGGCAAGCCTGCTTTACCTTGATTTCATCAGCTCTCCGGAAGCGATCGAGTATCTGCAGATCGGTGACGAGGGCGTTACCCACAACAAGCTGGACGACGGCGCGATCGAGATCGTTGCAGCAACGGGCGACGATATCCAGAACTCCGGTTTCAACATCGATTACACGATCACCTGTAACGGTCTGAACCTGATGGATCCCGAAGTGACGGCAAAATCCACGGCACACTCTTACAGCGGTATCGATACGGCGCTGGTCGAGAAAGCAAACGCGATCGCAAACACGGACGCGATTCCGAGCAAGCCTGTAAACGTAGGCGAGATCACTTCCGCAGAAGGTCAGGGCGAAGCCCTTGCAAAGAAGAGAGATGTGCTTCTGGATAACGCGGTTGTCGCACCTGTTGAGAGCTTCGATCAGGTATGGGATGACGCGATGGCTGATTACATGAGCTCCGGCGGTCAGGCGATCTCCGACGAGCGTGCTGAGAAGTGGAAAGCGACGTTCGGTGATGCGACGATGCTTCCGTAAGACGGTTTGAGATTCGTTCGAAACGGAATATAGTACGATAATATGCAGAGTGTCTTCGAGGGAGAAATCCTGAGAAGACACTCTGTTTTTTTGCGTGAACATGTTTGATGTTGCGAACTTTTCCTTGAAATACAAGCGGCTATCTTTTATAATTTATACTATAGATGTCAAAAGACTTTTTTTGTTTATAAGAATGGCAGATTGCACAAAATGTTCCGTTGCGTCTGCTCCGGAATATGGATTTTCTAAATATTCCGATAAAACTGTGGAAACCGAACGCAACTGCCCGCAATTCGTCATCCGGACTCAGTGCGGGCTTTCCGGGACATCCTTGTCCCGAAATTGCTGGATACCGGACGGAATATTAAGAAAATCTCATATTCCTTCACAAGACAGCTTCCGTAACATTTTGCGCAATCTGTCACTGCATCAATAGCCTTTTGACACCAGAATCTCAATGCAGCGGTTACGAAATGTATCGGCGTACTGTGATAATTGTGCAAACAGGATAACCATAAGCAGACCCTTGTAAGCCGTCAGCGCTTAACGAGGTTCGGAGTTGTGAAACAACTCCCGAGTTTAGCGTCTGTTACGGCTGAAATGGAGCGCAAGCGAGTCTGCGTTGGTTATCCTGTTTGTACAATTTCAACAATCAGGAAAATGTTTTGCAATCAATCAAGTACAGTACATAAAAAGGAGAAGAGAAGGTATGAGACTGGTAACGAGATCTGATTTTGACGGACTGGCGTGCGGCGCCCTCTTAAAGGAGATCGGCCTGATCGACAGTTGGAAGTTCGCGCACCCGAAGGACCTGCAGGACGGGCTCGTGGAGATCACGGAGAACGATGTGCTGGCGAATGTCCCCTTTGTGGAGGGGTGCGGGCTCTGGTTCGACCATCATTCCAGCGAGCACGAGCGCAACGAATTAAAGGGAAAGTATAAGGGCGAGAGCCGTATTACCCCCTCCTGCGCGCGCATCATTTACGAGTATTACGGCGGCGAGGAGCGCTTCTCCCACTTTGATGATATGATGGTGGCGGTGGATAAGGTGGACTCCGGGAATCTGACCATCGACGAGATCCAGAACCCGCAGGGCTGGATCCTGGTAGGGTTTCTCATGGATCCCCGCACGGGACTCGGCAGATGGCGCAATTTCACGATCTCGAACTATCAGCTCATGGAGAAGCTGATGGAGTGCTGCCGCACCATGAATACGGAGGAGATTTTGGCGCTGCCCGACGTGCAGGAGCGCATTGAGATCTACCGTGAGCAGGACCAGAAATTCAAGGAGATGGTGCGGGCGCATACGAGGGTCGAGAAAGACGTGATCATTTCCGATCTGCGGGGCGTGGATCCCATCTATTCCGGCAACCGCTTCCTGATCTACAGCATGTATCCGGAGCAGAATATCTCCGTCTGGATCGTGAGCGGCAGGGGCGGCAAGGGATGTTCCGCAGCGGTGGGCTACAGTGTCTTAAACCGCACTTCCCATGTGAATGTCGGCAGCCTGATGCTCAAATACGGCGGCGGCGGGCATATGGCGGTGGGCACCTGCCAGTTCCCGGATGAGGAGATCGAAGAAAAACTGCCGAAACTTTTGGACGAGATCGTAAACTATGATTCGTACTACAAATAAAAACGACCGACAGCGGCATACAGGATCAGAGACCCCGGAAAGAAAATTTTCGGGGTTTCTTCCCGTGTTCCTGACGGCGGTCAGCGTGATCATGACTGTCGTGCTGGCAGTCTTCGTGATATGGTTTTACAGAGGCAGCTACGAGGAGGAGAATGCGGGCGGCGTCTACGACAGATACTATATGCTGATCACACAGGACAGCAAGAGCGCTTTTTGGCAGTCCGTCTATCAGGGGGCAAATGAGCGGGCGCTTCGGGACAATGTCTATGTGGACTGGCTGGGAAACGACCAGTTCCAGAATTACAGTGTGGAGGAGCAGATGCAGGTGGCGATCGCCTCCGGTGTGGATGGCATCATCGTGACGGCAGGCGAGGACGAGGAAATGACGGCGCTGATCGATCAGGCGGCAGCGGAGGGGATCCCCGTGGTGACGCTCTACGGCGACAGCACCCAGAGCGCGCGGTGCAGCTTCGTGAGCGTCGGCGGCTATAATCTGGGCAGAGAGTACGGCAGACAGGCGGTGAAGATCGTGCGGGAAAAGCTTGCGGGCACAAGCGAGATGCGCGTGAGCCCCGGCGCTGAGGTCACGACCGTGAAAGTGGGATCGGCGGAACGCCCTATCAGAGTGACCATATTGGTCAATTCCTACGCGAACAGTTTGGATCAGAATATCATTTATTCCGGCATTCAGGAGACGATCGAGCAGGAGCGCGGCGATACGGTGATCGATCTGGCGCTGCAGACGGTGGATGACACCAACGCCTTTTCGGTGGAAGAGTCCGTCCGCGATCTCTTTATGGAGGGGAACATCCCCGACATCATGATCTGCTTAAACGAGCTGAACACGACCTGCGCCTATCAGGCGGTGGTCGATTACAATAAGGTGGGTACGGTCAGTATTCTGGGTTACTATGTCTCCGATACGATCCTGAACGCGATTGACAGGGATGTCATTTATTCCACGGTGTACATTGATGCGCCGCAGATGGGGAGCTTCTGCATCGACGCGCTGCAGGACTACCACGATCTGGGGAACACCAGTCAGTATTTTACAGCGGATATCAGCCTGATTTCGAAAGAGAATGTGGCGGATTATCTGGAAGAAGGAGGACTGGCGGATGAAGAATAAATTCCGGGATGCCTCCTTACAGTCTAAGATCAGCAGCATCTACATTGTGACCAACCTGTTGGTGGCGGTGGTGAACATCATCCTGCTCATCGGCATCAACAGTATGTCAAGGCGCCTTGACACCGTCTATCAGGACAATCTTCACCTGAATGCGTTTTCGGATGCGGTGGACGCCGTGCAGGATCACATGACGGACTATCTGAACGCAAAGACCAGCGATTCTCTGGAAAATTACTACCGGAGCGAGCAACAGTGCAGGAATCTGGCGGCGGACTTAAACGAGACGGTGACAGGCAGAGCTTTCGACCGCATGGAGCGGAATATCCGCCATATGAGCGAATACTATCTGGAAGAGGTGGGAAGGACCATCGAGGCAAAGCGCGGGCGCAATGTGGAAAAATACCGCCTCCACTACGAGAACGCGACCGTGATGTACGATTCGATCAGGACATATCTTTCCACGCTGAACATGGAACAGTTCCGCAGCAATTCCGAGCGTTACAGCGAACTTCTGGAACGGTTCCGCCTGTTCGAGGTCATATCCGTGGCGGCGATCCTGCTGGTGATGACGGGCAATGTCTGTATTATCATCGGCTTTGTGGGCGCTGCCATCAGTCCCTTAAAAAAGCTGGCAGGTTCGGCGGACGAGGTGGCAAAGGGAAATTTCGAGATCGAGCTGCTTCCCGTGGAGTCGCAGGACGAGGTCGGCGTGGTGACGGGCGCCTTTAACTCAATGGTGGTGAGCATCGGCAGGTATATCGAGCAGCTTACGCAGAGCATGGAAGCGGAGCGGGCTTTGAAGGAGCGGGAGCTTCTCATGGAGGGGCATTTGAAGGACGCGCGGCTGAAATATCTGCAAGCCCAGATCAACCCGCATTTTCTCTTTAATACCTTAAACGCGGGCGCACAGCTTTCCATGATGGAAGGCGCGGACAGGACGTATGATTATCTCCAGAAAGTGGCGCAGTTCTACCGCTATAATATGAAGAAAAGCGGGGAGACCACGACGGTGGCGGACGAACTGGAGATGGTAGATTCCTATATCTACATTCTGAATGTGCGCTTTGCCGGGGATATCCACTATGAAAAACACATCGACGAGAGCCTGCTTTCCGTGGAGATGCCGGGCATGACCCTACAGCCGATCGTGGAAAACTGCGTCAACCACGGCATCCGCGAGATGGGTGACAGAGGTGTCATTTCTCTCTCCCTCTATGAGCGGGAAGGGCGGATCTGCATCAGTGTGAAAGACAACGGCGTGGGCATGAGCGCGGAGACCATCGAGAAAGTGCTCGGCGGCGCTTACCGTGCAAAAGACGGTGCGGCGGGCGGAAACGGCGTCGGCATGGACAATGTGATCTCCCGCTTAAAGCTGTTTACGGGCAGGGAAGATGTGATGAAAGTGACAAGCGCAGGCGAGGGGGCAGGAACGGAAGTCTGCCTCTATATTGAAAGGAAAGACGAAACATGAGCCATTACAAGATCATGCTGGCGGACGATGAGGGTATCGTGATCGATTCGCTGAAATTCATCATTGAAAAGGAGTTTGGGGATTCCTGCACCGTGGAGTTTGCAAAAACGGGCAGGAGTGTCATCGAACTGGCGGAAAGCTACCGTCCCGATATCGCGGTCATGGACATCCAGATGCCGGGGATCAACGGCATCGAGGCGATGCGGGAGATTCGCGCCACAAACCGGAGCGTGATCTTTATCGTCATGAGCGCCTACGATAAGTTTGATTACGCCAAGGAAGCGATCAGTCTGGGGGTGCTTGAGTATATCACGAAGCCTATGGAAAAGACGCGGATCGTCGCGGCGTTAAAAAAGGCGATGGAGCAGATCGACAGAGAGCGGGATAAGCGCAGCAACGATCTTTTGATCCGGGAGAAGCTTGAGACCGTCATGCCCATCATCGAGAGCGGTCTTGTCTACAATCTGCTCTTTCAGGAGCATTTTACGGAGGACATCGAGAATTATAAACAGCTCCTGAATCTGACGGCGGATCACGCCTATATGCTGGCGGTGGTCTGCGGCGAGACGCAGGAGGGCAATCACATGACGAACGCCGTGGGCAGCAGCGTAAAGATGCAGGAGCATGACCGCACGCTGCGGGAGATCTTAAAAGAAGCGTATCCCGGCGTGGTTTTGGGAATGTCCATGTCCAATAAGCTCCCCGGGCTGGTGCCGCGTGAGGAAAAACGGATGTCTTACGAGGAGCGGATCGCTCTGATCGAACATTCGCGGGAGACGGTCAGGGAGCTGCGGAGAAAGACGCAGATCAGTTTCCGCATCGGCATCAGCGCCATCCGCCCGCTGGGAGAGGCGAGGGATTCTTATAAGGAAGCGATCAACTCGCTCATCATGACAAACGGCAGCGTGGCGCATGTGGACGATCTGCCCACAGGCTGTACCTATGAGGAGAACTATCCCATCGATCTGGAGAAAAAGTTGTTTGCGGAGGTGCGCAATGGGGAGGCGGATCACGCCATGACGACGGCGGAGACGTATTTTGACCTGATCGCGGAGCAGAATCGGGAATATCTGATGAATATCCGTTTGAAAGCGCTGGAGTTTGTGCTGTTTGCCGAGTATCTTGCCTACTCTTCCGGCGGCATGACTTATCGGTTTCGGGATCGGTCGGAATATCTGCCGACGATCATGCAGGAGGGCGATATAACGTCTACAAAAAAATGGTTTGTCGATAAAATCGGAGCGGCGGCGAGCAATGTGAGCGCCAAAGCTTCCGAAAAGTCCCTCGGCGCGGTGGAGACGGCGAAAGCGTATATACAAGCCAATTACAGGCGTGACATCTCTCTGGACGAAGTCTCGAAAGAGGTCAACATCAGCCCCTACTATTTCAGCAAGATCTTCAAGGAGGATGTAGGAGAGGGGTTTGTGGAATACCTGACGAAGATCCGCATGGACAAGGCGAAAGAACTTCTTTCGACCACGGAGCATTCCATGAAAGAGATCTGCTCGATGGTCGGTTATGCGGATCCCAATTATTTCAGCAGGATCTTTAAGAAAAATACGGGCGTGACGCCGACGGAGTACCAGCGCAAAAACGGTATGCTCCGTGCAAATTTTCAGGGGTGAAAAATGAAGAGCATGAAAGTAATGAAAAGGATCGCGTGTATGGCTCTTGCGCTGTTCCTGCTTCCTGCGGCGGCGGGCTGCGGGCAGGCGGACAGCGACAGAACAGGCGAGGCGGGTGAAGAAAAAAAGATCCAGATCGGCATGAGTTTTGATTCCTTTGTCATCGAGCGGTGGCAGAGGGACCGCGACGTCTTTGTCTCCGTGGCAAAGGAGCTGGGAGCGGAAGTCAACGTGCAGAACGCGGGCGGCGACGTGGCGGAGCAGAAAAAGCAGATCGACTACTTTATCCAAAAGGGCATGGACGTGATTGTCATCATCGCCATCGACCCCGCGTCCCTGCGCGAGTCCGTGAAAAAGGCAAAGGAAGCGGGGATCCGCGTGGTTGCCTACGACCGTCTGATCGACGATGCGGATATCGATCTGTACATCTCGTTCGACAATGAGATGGTGGGAGATATGATGGCGCGGGCGCTTGTGGAGAAAGAGATCGAAAGCGTGATCATGATCGGCGGTTCGCCCACGGACAATAACGTGCCGCTGGTGGAGGGCGCTTTCAAAGAAGTGATGGCGGAACACGACGTGACGATCTTAGATATTGTCCATGCCGAAAACTGGCGCGCGGAGACGGCGGCTGTCTATATCTATGAAAATTCGGTCAAAGTCAGGCAGACGGAGGCGGTCATGTGCGGCAACGACGATCTGGCGACGCAGGCGGTGCGCGCGCTGGCGGAAAAACGCCGGGCGGGTGATATCTATGTGGTGGGGCAGGACGCGGATCTGGCGGCGTGTCAGCGGATCGTGGAGGGCACGCAGCTCATGACGGTCTATAAGCCGGTGGAGAAACTGGCGACCCGGGCGGCGGAAGCGGCGGTGGCGCTGGCACAGAGAGAAGGACTTACGGGCGATGACGTGACGCAGATCGCAAGCGGCGCCTATCAGGTGCCTTACATCGCGCTGGAACCGATCAGCGTCAACAAGGACAACATCGACGAGGTCATCATCGGCAGCGGGTTTCATTTGAAAGAGGACGTTTATCTGAACGCTCCCGGCGAGATGCCGGAGTAGCATTATTTTGCTCTGGAATAAAATACAACAGCAAAAAAGTGCTAATAGTTCGGTTACATAAAATTACGATATGGTGAAAATGTACAGAAATTCAAAAATTATTCCTAGATTTATTATGCTATATTGAAAGTGCGGAAACGAAATTTCCGTAAAAAAATTAAGGGAGGAAAATGAGACATGAAAAAGAAAGTATTGAGCATGGTACTTGCGTCTGCTATGATCGCTGCCACATTGGTTGGCTGCGGCGGCAACGCGGCGACTCCTGCGGCGTCGGATTCCGCATCGGAGACTCCCGCGTCGGATTCGTCGGCAGGCGGACAGAAAGTAGGCGTGGCTATGCCCACCAAAGATTTACAGAGATGGAATCAGGACGGTTCCAACATGCAGTCTGAACTGGAGGCAGCAGGTTACGAGGTAGATTTACAGTATGCTTCGAATGACGTGGCAACCCAGGTTTCCCAGATCGAGAATATGATCAACGGCGGCTGTTCCGTACTGGTCATCGCAGCGATCGAGGGTAACTCCCTCACCACGGTTCTGGAAGGCGCAAAGAGCGCAGGCATTCCGGTCATCGCATATGACCGTCTGATCATGAACTCCGATGCGGTTTCCTACTATGCTACGTTCGATAACTACAAAGTAGGCGTTACGCAGGGTCAGTACATTGTTGATACGCTGGATCTGGACAATGCGGCAGGTCCTTTCAACATGGAGATCACGGCAGGCGATCCGGGCGATAACAATGCGCCTTTCTTCTACAACGGCGCGATGGATACCTTACAGCCCTACATCGATGCGGGCAAGATCGTGATTCCCTCCGGTCAGACTGATTTCGCAACCGTTGGTACGGCTGAGTGGTCTACCGAGAAAGCACAGGCAAGAATGGAGAACATCCTTTCTTCCAACTATGCGGACGGCACGCAGCTGGATATCTGCCTCTGCTCTAACGACTCCACTTCTTACGGCGTTCAGAACGCTCTGGAAGCAAACTACACCGGCGCATACCCGATCGTTACCGGTCAGGACTGCGATATCGCAAACGTCAAGAACATGATCGCAGGCAAGCAGTCCATGTCCGTGTTCAAGGATACCCGTACGCTGGCGTCTCAGGTGGTTAAGATGGTTGGTCAGGTCTTGAGCGGCGAGACCGTAGAGGTAAACGATACCGCGACCTATGACAACGGCACGGGCGTGATTCCTTCTTTCCTGTGCGATCCTGTATTCGCGGATGTAAACAACTACAAAGAGCTGCTGATCGATTCCGGTTACTACACCGAGGGCGACTTACAGTAATTGTGTGAGGGAAATAAAAATATGTTTTCGGCAGGCGGGGTTTCCCGCCTGTCGGTTTATATCGGTTGGGAGGGATACACTTTGGCTAAGGTTTTACTGGAAATGAAAAATATTACCAAAACATTCCCCGGCGTCAAGGCGCTCGACAATGTAAATCTACAGGTGGAGGAAGGCGAGATCCACGCGCTGGTCGGGGAGAACGGCGCAGGCAAGTCCACACTGATGAATGTCCTTAGCGGCATTTATCCCTACGGTACATACGAGGGCGACATCATCTACAACGGTGAAGTATGTCAATTCGGCAAGATCAAGGACTCCGAGGAGAAAGGCATCGTCATCATCCATCAGGAACTGGCGCTGATCCCCTATATGACCATCGGAGAAAATATGTTCCTTGGAAACGAGCGCGGAAAGAGCGCAGCGATCGACTGGAACGAGACCTACGGCGAGGCGGACAAATATCTGAAAATGGTAGGGCTTTCGGAATCCTCCAAAGTACTGGTCAAGGATATCGGCACCGGAAAACAGCAGCTGGTGGAGATCGCAAAGGCGCTGGCAAAACATGCGAAACTCCTGATCCTGGACGAACCGACTTCTTCTTTGAATGAAAAGGATTCCCAGGCGCTGCTCGATCTGATGTTAAAATTCAAGAGCGAGGGCATGACTTCGATCATAATCTCTCATAAATTAAATGAGGTTGCGTATGTGGCGGATAAGATCACGGTCATCCGTGACGGTTCCACAATAGAGACAATGGATAAAAAGACCACCGAGTTTTCGGAGGACAGGATCATCCAGGGCATGGTCGGCAGGGAACTTACCGACCGTTTCCCGAAGCGTCACGATGTGAAAATCGGCGACGTGAATATGGAAGTGAAAAACTGGACGGTGCACCATCCGCTTTATCCGGAGAGGAAAGTGTGCGACGATGTGTCCATCAATGTGAGAAAGGGCGAGGTGATCGGAATCTCCGGCTTGATGGGCGCGGGGCGTACCGAACTTGCCATGAGTATCTTCGGACAGTCCTACGGCACGAACATCAGCGGGCAGCTCTTCCTGAACGGGAAAGAGGTGCATTTAAAGACTGTGAAACAGGCGATCCAGAATAAGCTGGCTTATGTGACGGAGGATCGGAAAGGCAACGGTCTTGTACTGACGAATCCGATCAAGATCAACACGACGCTTGCGAATCTGGACAGCATCAGTCCCCGCAAGATCATCGACAAGGATAAGGAATATCAGGTAGCGGAGGAATACCGCGTAAAATTAAAGACCAAGTGCCCGACCGTGGAGCAGAACGTGGGCAATCTTTCCGGCGGCAACCAGCAGAAAGTGCTGCTGGCGAAGTGGATGTTTGCGGATCCCGACGTATTGATCTTAGACGAGCCGACGCGAGGCATCGACGTGGGCGCGAAATACGAGATCTACTGTATCATCAACGATCTGGTGGCGGCGGGGAAATCCGTTGTCATGATCTCCTCGGAGCTGCCCGAAGTGCTCGGCATGAGCGACAGGATCTATGTCATGAACGAGGGCAGGATCGCAGGCGAGCTTTCCGCGCAGGAAGCGACGCAGGAAAAGATCATGTCCATCATCGTAAATTCGGGGAAGGGGGCATAACGATATGGAAAAGACAAATGTTATGGCATTTTTAAGAAAATATACCATGATCATTGCCCTGGTCCTGGTGATGATTTTCTTCAGCATTACAACGGGCGGGAAGATCCTGTTTCCCCAGAATATCAATAACCTGATCTCCCAGAACGCTTATGTGTTCGTGCTGGCGACAGGCATGCTGCTGTGTATCCTCACGGGCGGCAACATCGACCTTTCCGTCGGTTCCGTGGTCTGTTTCGCAGGTGCGGTCGGCGGTATGATGATGGATAAGGGCGTCAATATCTGGGCAGCGGTGATCGCGATGCTGATCATCGGCACGCTGATCGGCGTATGGCAGGGCTTCTGGATCGCCTATGTGAAAGTGCCGCCCTTTATCGCGACGCTGGCAGGCATGTATGCGTTCCGCGGTCTCTCCAATGTGGTGTTACAGGGTATGACGGTCTCCATCAAGAGCGAGACCTTTATCAAAGTGTTCGGCGGCGGCGCGGACTGTTATGTGCCGGATCTTTTCGGCAGCGGGGACTTTAATATGACCTGTATGCTCGCCGGATGTATTGCCGTGATCATCCTGATCGCGATGCAGTTAAAGAACCGCATCAACAATAAGAGCAGAGGGTATGAGGCGGCGCCTCTCGGAAGCACGATCGTGAAACTCGCGCTGATCAGCGCGGTGATCCTGTGGGTATCCTACAAGCTGGCTTCCCATAAGGGTATCCCGACGGCGCTGATCTGGATCCTGTTAGTGCTCCTGATCTACGGATATCTGACCACAAAGACCCGGATGGGCCGTTACCTGTATGCGGTGGGCGGCAATGAGAAAGCGACCCGCCTTTCCGGTATCAATACCAAAAGAGTATATTTCTTTGCCTATGTGAATATGGGCCTGCTGGCGGGTCTTGCCGGTATCCTGACGATCGCCAGACTGACGACTGCGCAGCCCACTTACGGGCAGGGCTATGAGATGGATGCCATCGGCGCCTGCTTCATCGGCGGCGCGTCCGCATACGGCGGCGTGGGCACCGTGCCCGGCGTGGTGATCGGTGCGACCCTGATGGGCGTGATCAATCAGGGCATGAGTATCATGGGTATCGACGCGAACTACCAGAGAGTGGTAAAAGGTCTGGTGCTTCTGGTAGCGGTTGCCTTTGACGTATTGTCTAAGAGAGAGAAGAAGTAAGGGAGGGGATGAAAGATGAATAAAGCAGTAGAGATTTTCAGAAAACATACCATGAAAATAGTCCTTGTCCTGATCGTGATCTTCTTCTCGGTGATGACAAAGGGACAGATGTTTGCGGCGTCCAGTTTCCAGGCGCTGATCGCGCAGAACGCTTATGTGTTCGTGCTGGCGACAGGTATGCTGATGTGTATGCTGACAGGCGGTAACATCGACCTTTCCGTCGGTTCGTTCGTGTGTTTTGTCGGTACGCTCGGCGGTATCATGATGGTGCGCAACGGTATGTCAGTTCCGGCGTCCATGCTCCTGATGGTAGGTGCGGGCGTGATCTACGGTATCGTGGAAGGCTTCCTGATCGCATACTTAAACATTCCGCCCTGGATCGCAACGCTGGCGGGGTATTTGGCTTTCAGAGGCTGGGGCACGGCGCTTTTGAACAATTCGACGATCGCTCCCATGCCTGACAGTTTTACGAAGATGTTCAACGGCAGCGTGCCGGATCTTTTCGGCGGCGCGGGGCTGAATATCACCTGTCTTCTGATCGGCGTGATCGCCTGCGTGGTCTTTGTGATTTTGCAGTTAAAAGGCAGAAGCGATAAGGTGAAAAAAGGCTATGAAGCGGAGAGCATGACGGGCGTGATCGTGCGCTGTGTGCTGGTCTGCGCGGTGATTCTGCTGTTTGCGTATAAGCTGGCGCAGGCGAACGGTATCCCGAACAACCTGATCTGGGTGGCGGTGATCGTGTTGGTCTACAGCTTCATTACGGGTAAGACCACCATCGGTCGTTATTTCTACACGATCGGCGGCAATGTGGAAGCGACCAGACTTTCCGGTATCGACACAAAGAAGATCTATTTCCTCGCGTATCTGAATATGGCGGTCCTCACCGTGATCGCGGCGTGGATGACGATGGCGAGAATGTCTGCGGCGAACGCGACGGCAGGCACGAACTATGAGATGGACGCCATCTCCGCCTGCGTAGTGGGCGGCGTATCCGCTTACGGCGGTTCCGGTACCGTGTTCGGCATGGTGATCGGCGCGACCCTGATCGGCGTCATCAATCTGGGCATGAGCCTGATGAGCATCGATGCGAACTGGCAGAAGGTCATTAAGGGCGTGGTGCTCCTTGCGGCAGTCGTGTTTGAGATCCTGAACAACAGGGAAAAGACAAAAGAATAAGAAAATCGAAAACAGTGTGAAGAAAGAGAGCTGTCCGAAAGGGCGGCTCTTTTTTGCGCGTTTTTGACAAAAAGAGCAGAAAATTCAACAAAAAGTTGACTTTATTGACACCGATTGGAAAAGATGCTATATTAAAATGACTACAAAAGGTAGTCAAAAAAAGAAAGGATGATCCATGAAAGTATTTCAGTATATTATGCGGGCGCTGATGATCGTGTCTGTTATTACGATCGCCTATCTATGCGGGATATATTCGGCGGAGTTTAGCCAAAATCAGAAAGAAAATAAGAGCACGATCATGACGATCGCGGTAGTCAATGCAGACACAGGCGTGATGACCGGAGGAGAAAAGCGGTATTATGCTTCGGAATTGATGCTGTTTCCGGATACAAACTTTGTGACGGCAAGCCTTGCCGAAGCAGAGGAGGGCGTGGCGGCAGGTAATTATGCTGCCTATATTTTGATTCCGGAAAATTTTTCGGAATCGATCGAGAGTGTGAACAGGGAGCCTGTCAAGACACAGATCACCTATGCGCTCTATGATGATCTGAGGCAGGATGTAGAGATCAAAACAGTAAATGATATTCACAATTTTATCTTAAATCTCAGCACAAATATTTCTTACATCTATGTAAATTCCATTTTAAAAGAAGTGCATGCCGTACAGGATGATTCGCAGACGATCATGCAAAACGATGTACGCGACAGAGAAGCCATTGAGGAAGTGCAGAGCGCGGAACTGATCACAGAGGTACAGTACGAGCCCCTGGAAGTCGTCGGAATGGAATTGGAATATATGGACTTGAGTCCAAAATACGAAACGCTGGCGCAGACGATCTTTGGGCTCGATATGACATATACGGATGCCGTGGCGAATGCGCAGGAAGAATTTGCCCGGGTGAAAACGGACGGGCTCCTGATGAATGAACAGGTGGGCGAAGGCGCAAAGGCGCTTGCGGAAGTCGATATTTTGACGGATGCGGACGGTAACTGTGTTTACGAAGACGGGATGGAGAGTCTGGGAAACGCAGCGGCGGAATTTGACGGACTGTTTTATGAAAAGCGGATGACGGCAAAACAGAGACTGGGCTTTCAGGAGGGAGATGAAGAGCCGGAGCCGGAGCCGGAACCGGATCCGGAGCTGCCGGAGGAGGAAAAGAAAGTTTACATAACAAAATATGATCTATTAAAAAGAGTGAACGCGCAGATCGATTACCTGAAAGAAACCGCGGAGGATCAGACGGCGTCGGTTGACGAGAAAAAAGTGATCGGGGAATTGGAAACCCTTAAGGCGGAAATCGACGAGTACTATCTGAATGCGATCCGCGCCATCAATGCGATACCCGCTCCATCCGAGATCACATCGTTTACCCAGCAGATCATCAATGATGAGATCGCGCCGCCGCTGGCGGACGAGATCGCACGCGAAGCGGAAAATGTGGCAAGTGCGCTGAATGGGATGCTGGAAAGCATAGACGGCTATGTGGAGACGATCGATGAATATGACGCCATGTCTTATCTCGACACGCAGGCGATCATGGACTATCAGGACGTTCTGCATGATACCGTATATGATATGGAAACGGAGATCATGGAGCAGGACGCGCAGTATCTTGCCTATATAGACGAAGTCGAAAGGGTCGCACAGAGCAATACGGAGATGTTACAGGAAAGTCTGGATGCTTCCTATGAACAGACGACAGAAACGATCGGGGAAGTGATGGCGGGATTTCAGGAAAACCGCGAAACGCTCAATGAACTGAACGTATCCTTACTGGATGGGATCACAAAGAAGCTGCCTTATACAAGATTGGGGACGCTGGAATATGCGCAGGTCTATGATTTTATCGTGCGCCCGGTGGTCTCTGACGATGTATCCGATCATAAAGTCGAAACCGATCCTGCATCCGTATATTTGGGCAGGACGGATCTGATCAGATTGGGCGTAGGAGCTGCGGCGCTTGTGACGCTTTATGTTTCAGTGCTGTTGATTCATAGAAAATGGATTCATGCAAAGGAAAAAGGAGAGGAGGGAGAGCAATGGCAAACGGAATAGCCGTAACCTATGACATTATGGATCAGGTGTCTAACGAATTGACGTCTATCGTAAACGAGATCGTTACGAACAAAGCGACCATGATGGAAAAGGTCAACTATTTGTGCGAGACATGGCAGTCGGAAGCAAGCCGGACGCATCAGGAGGAATTTATGTCGGTCGGGAAAAACATCGATACGCTGACACAGCTTGCGGATGAACTGGTAAGCAGTATCAAGAAATATCGCGCAGATATGGAACAATTGGATCAGAGTTACGCGTAAAGCGCGGGTTTCCCACAGCCGGCGCTCCTGCCGGCTGGATGGGAAGCCTGACGGGAAATGTATGAGATGATGAAGGGAAGATTATGGGACCGGAAATGGATGACAATGCTGATCTACAGCTGGATACGGGTTCTGTCAGAGACAGAGTGGGCGTGCGTTCCTCTCTGACGGATATCAATCGGATATCTGTTTTTACGGATGCCTTTATCGAGGAAAAAGAGGCGGTAGAGCAGGAGAAACAGGCGGCAAAAGAAAAACTGCAAGGCACGGTATTCGTGGAACTGTTTGCGGACGAAGCGGAAACGGGGATCACAGACCTTATTTTTCTAGATCACACGGAAGAACTGCTGATACGGAATGAGCAGGAAGCCGTCGAGCGTAAGCCGCAGCCTCTCATGTGGACTTTGCCCGCAGCAGTCATGCTGTTTGCCGCGACGATTTTTTATATCATTAGGAAAGGAAAAGCGAAAGAGGATGCTGACGATCAGTCTGAGACAGTTGTCTGACAACGAAACCATAACGGTCATGGTCGATGAAGAACAGACCATATCAGGGACGCTGAAAATCCTGATGCAGGCAGGTATGATAGAAAACCGCGCGTATCATACGGTACAGTCCTGTAGGAGCAAAGAGAGAATCGCCATTACATCGACCTATAGAAAAGGCAATATCTACAACGGCGACATTTTGTTGTTAAAACCGTAAAGGGTGCAGGCGGACAGAGGAAAGGAAAGGCGTATGGAACAAACGGAAAAAGAGATCTTGAAACAGACGGTCAAAAAATCAGAGTTATGTGCACAGACGGCATATGATTACAAAAAGATGGCGCACCCGAACGACAGACTGTTAAACTGCACGATCACGGAAGAACAGGAGACGCTGGAGATCGTCTACGATACGGAGGGGTATCATCCCTTTTCCGAGATCCGCAGGCGGACACGGTCGGAGAGGCTTTGTATTCTGGCGGAAGCGGGAGGGCTTCTGCCCTTGCGGAAAGAATATACGTTTTCCCTTACGCCCCAAAATTTATATTTTGACGATAATGCCAGAGTTTATCTTGCAAGCAGGGATGTATACAAAGAGGGCGCGGTACGGGAAGATACTTTTGCGGAAGAATATAAAGCGCTGACGGGATATTCCTTGCAGAAAAAATATACCTACGAAGACTATCTGGAGGGCGGCGCGGACCTCATGCGAAAGCATCCCTTTCTGCAAAAGCTGGAGCCGCTTCACGAGACCGAAGAGATTAGGGATTTTTTGAAAGAGGAATACCGCGCGCTGTCAGAAGATATTCGGGCAAGAAAATTTCTGGTGAATAAAAGCGGCTATCTGTGGAGCAGGGTCTATATCGGGATCAGTATTTTGCTCATCATAGCCGGAGCGGCGGCTCTTTCCTACTATTATCTGCTGGAAAAGCCCCGCATAGAAGCCAGACTGCGTGCGGAAGCGGATTTTATCAGAGGCGATTACATTCAGGTCATAAGCGATCTCTCAAACCTGCCCATGCAGCATCTTGCCTATGACCAGAAATATGTTCTGAGCACCGCTTACGTCCGCATGGAAAGTCTGACGGCGGAGCAGAAAGAGAACATATTGGAAAGACTTCCGGTCGGCGCGGATGAGAAGCTGATGGAATACTGGATCTACATAGGCAGATTGAATCCGCTGGAAGCGGAAAATATCGCGATGCAGAGGTCGGATGACGAACTGCTGCTATATGCGTATATGCTGGAAAAAGATCTGACAGAAACGAACGTCGAGATGACCGGAGAGGAAAAGACTGCCAGGCTTTCGGAATTAGAGGAAAAAATCGGGAAACTGGCGGAACAATATGAAACGGATGAAACCGATACGTCCATACAGGAATGATCAGGGAGAAGATAGATGGCGGGAATAGGAAAGAACCGTGTATTCGACAGCGCAGCGCTGGAAGAACTAAAGAACCGGGTCACGGAACTGATGCAGGCGGCGCAGGAAGTGACGGAGGCGATACGGGAGGAGATGAACACGCTTTCTGAGATCGCCAGAAGAGTCCCTGCGGAAGCAAAATATGACGGGCTGGACACAGCGGCGCAGGAACTTGCAGGGAACCTTGAAATAGAGCCGTACCAGACCATGCAGGCGAAGATCAAGAGTAAGATCGACGAACTGAATGCCGAAGTGCCGGCTTATGATGCGGCGACTGCGTCTGTCGTCAACGGGCTGACCGCGGCGGCGGGAGACCTGATCGCAATGATCGAGGAATTGAAGAGCATGATCGGGCAGGGCAGCCTTAAGCTGAGTCTGGAAGAGTTTTCCGGAAAACTGGAGGAATACAGGACGGCATGGGAAAAGGGCGGCAAGGCTCTGGAGGCAAAGATGGCGCTCGCCATGACATACCTGAAAGGGCTAGTCGTTTTCAGTGAGTTTAGCAGAGATCCCGTAAACCTCTCCACGGGAAACTTTTATTACGAAAAGGAAGACATGACGGTAAGGGGCAGAATGGCTCTTACTTTCAAAAGATACTATAACGCGATGGATAAGGGAGGCGGCATTCTGGGGCAGGGCTGGAGCCACAGCTTGGAGGAGCGCCTGACGTTTGCCGGAGATGGAGCGGAAAAGCCACCCATTCTCCATCTGGCGGACGGACAGGAGATCGCCTTTTCCCCAGCCGATGCGCCCGAACAGGAAAAGATCTACCGCGACATCCATACCGGAGAGGAAAAACTCTACGGGAGCAAAGACGGATACCGCTATCAAAAAGGCGGCGTCACCCGCCTGTTTGATGCACAGGGGCGCCTGATCCGGAAAGAGGATGAGAACGGCAATGCCATCCTGTATACCTATGAAGAAAGCGGCAGACTGTCGAAAGCGGAACAGAGTCCGTTCGGCGGAAGGTTCCTCTTTCACTATAAGGAAGACGGAACTTTAAAAACAGTCACGGATCATACGGGGCGGAGCACGGCGTTCTTCTTCGTGGAGGGGAGACTCACCGAAGTGACAGATCCGGAAGGGAGCGTGACCTGCTACCGCTATGAGGAAAATGGCAGGCTGCGCGCCGTCAAAAATCCGCGCGGCATCCTCACGGTACGCAATGAATACGATGAAAAAGGCAGGATCACCAGACAAAGGTTTCCCGATAAGGGTGAGATGCGCTATGCGTATGATGAGCGGAAAAACACCACGACCCTGACCGAAAGAAACGGCAATGTCATCACCTATGTGCAGGACGAGAGACTGCGGAACACAGAGATCCTCTATCATGACAGCAGGGAGAGCAGCACTTATGACGACGGGAACCGAAAGACGAGTCATACCGACAGGAACGGCAATACGACCCGCTATCAGTATGACGGGGAAGGAAATCTGACTGCCGTTATCAATGCGCTCGGGATCAGGACGGGCTTTTCCTACAATGCGGACGGGAAACTGCTGTCCGTAGAGCATGACGGCAGAGAAGTCATGAAGAACAGCTATGACGACAACGGGAGAGTGACGGGAAGCTCTGATGCGCTGGGCAGGACGATGGCAAATGCGTATGACGAGAGAGGCTTGATCAGAGAAGTCACCGCACCCGACGGGAGCCGTACGGCGTTTACCTATGACGAGCGGGGTAACATCCTGACCATAACAGACCCTTACGGTGTGCAGACAACGTACGCTTACGATGACTTAAACCGCGTCATACAGACAACGGACGGCAACGGTAATGTGACCCGCTATTGTTATGACAGGAAAGACAGGCTGATCATGGTCACGAATCCCGAGGGAAACAGCAGGAAGTATACCTACAATCCCAGCGGGAAAGTGGAGCGGGCACAGGACTTCGACGGCGCCGTCACCACCGTCACCTACAATGACCTGAACCGACCGGAATGCCTGACCGACAAGGAGGGGAGACAGACCCTCCGCCGTTACGATAAGATGTGGAACGTCTCGGAGGAGATCTCTCCGACGGGAGCGGTGACAAAGTTTGCTTACGACAGGGATAACCGCCTGTGCGAAGTGTCCCTGTGCATGGCAGAGGGAGAAGATCCCGTGAGCGTCGTCCGCTACAGCCATGATCCCGTGGGAAACCTGACCGGAATACGGACGGGGAGCGCAGCCCTGTCAGAGGATGCGGAGAAAAGCGCGGGAGCAGACTGCGCCACGACTGCATATCAATATGATGCCTTGAATAGAGTGACCGAAGCGGTCAACGAGACGGGCGGCGTCACCCGCTATGAATATGACGAAACGGGAAAAGTAAAGAGCGTCACAGACCCCGCAGGGAATACGATATCCTACACCTATAATGAGGCGGGAGAACTGATCAGGGAGACGGACGGCGAGGGGCGTACCCTCTCCTACGAATACAATGCCCTGGGACAGCCTGTCCGCATCACGGATGCGCTGGGGCAGGAGACCATCCATACCTATGAGAAAGGCGGGAGACTCCAAAAGACCGCTTATCCTGACGGCAGCGCGGTCTCCTATACCTACGACCGGAACGGAAATGTCAGGACCAAAGAAAACAGCGACGGCTATCTCCTCACCTATACTTACGACTGCATGAATCGGGTAAAAAAAGTCGCAAGCAGTAACGGGCAGGAGAAAAGCTATACCTATGACGTCATGGGCAACGTGACCTCCATGACCGATGCAAACGGGAACACGACTGCCTATGAATATACCGCGGGTGGGAAACTCTCGGCTGTGACGGACGCTCTCGGAAATCGGACGCAGTACCGCTATGACGCGCTGGATAACCTGATCCTGATCGAACGGATGGGAGAGGGAGAAGAGACGGCGCGTAAGACCGAATACATCAGAAACCCGCTCGGACAGGTGGAAGCGGTCAAGGACGCCTCCGGTCTGGAAGAACGCTATACCTATGACGTCTTCGGGAGGATGAAAGAAAAGACGGACAGGGACGGCTATACGACCGCATTTACCTACGAAGCGGACGGGAAGACAAAGAGCATCCTGTATGCGGACGGAAAGAGCGTAGAGATGGAATACGACGCCCTGCGCAGGCTCCTGTGCGTGAGAGACTGGCTCGGGATCACAAAGATAGACAGGGACGCAAAGGGACAGATCGAGGCTGTTACCGACCATGCGGGGAAGACGGTCACCTACCGCTACGGGAAAATGGGAGAGCGGACGGGGATCACCTATCCCGACGGGAAGACCGTGTCGTACCGCTATGATGACAAACTCCACCTCGTACAGATGAACCTTTCGGACGCCGATGCCGGTATGACGGGAGAGACGGACATCACTTATCATTATGACGGGAAAGGCAGAATCTCGGAGAAACACTTCCCGAACGGCTTGCGCACTTTCTGGCATTACGGCGCGGACGGAGAACTCACGGAGCTGATCCATGAGGACAGGGACGGCGTTCTGGACAGATATGCCTACGAGTATGATCCGATGGGGAATAAGACTGCCATCACCAAAGAAAGGAGGGGACTTAAGGAAGAAAGCGGAAGATACGAATACGGCTATGACGCACTGAGCAGGCTTGCCGCAGTCACCAAAGACGGGGAGGCTCTGCGGAGCTATACCTACGATCCTTTCGGCAACAGGAGCCTGCTGGAAGACCATCGGGCAGGCAGGACGACCGCCTATGCTTACGATGCGCTGGACAGACTGACCAAAAGGAGAGAGACCGCGGGAGGGAAAGAGCGTATCCGCGAATACCTCTACGACAACAGGGGAAACCTCACGGAAGAGAGGGAGGACGGCGGACTTCTCCGCGGCTATGCCTACAATGCCCGAAACAGGCTGGAGCGAGCATGGGATGCGGACGGGAGAGAAGCAGTCTACGAATACAACGGTCTGGGGCAGCGGACGGCGAGACAGACGGGAGCGGGGCTGGAAAGCTATCTCCTCGACCTGACAAGACCTTACCATAACCTGCTCGGCATGGTGAGAGGAGAGACGGTCAGAAACTTCTACTGGGATGAGAATGTGACAGCCATGTCAGAAATGCCTGACGCAGAGAAAGCGGGAACGGGCGAAAACATTCTGCACTATTACTTGCAGGACGAACTCGGAAGCCCTGTGCGGGTCAGCGGGTATGACGGGGCGTATCTTACCTACGGCTATGACGAGTTCGGAAACGATCTGTACAGGGACCTGGAAGACGCTGGCATCCCCAACCCCTACAGCCGACAGGGAGAGGAGCAGCCGTTCGGTTATACGGGATATCGGTATGACGATATCAGCGGGACATACTTTGCGCAGGCGAGGGAATATCAGCCGCAGAACGGGCGGTTCACGGCGGAGGATGTGATCAGGGGGAATGGTGCGGTTCCTGAGACGCTGAATCGGTATGGGTACTGCTGGGGGAATCCGGTGGGGCTGGTGGACCTGGATGGACTGTATCCTGCATGGTTGTATGGTATTTATGCACACATTCAGTTTCAGGATGAATTTTTGGCATTATATGATCAAGAAGCAGGGGCATTGGCGAGTGAGAGGCTCTATGGTGATGTAAATGTATATATCCCGGGCGGGGGGCGTACCGGAGGAAAGGGATTTGCAGATGTAGTTCTCTATAATGAGGAAAAGGTTGAGATATATGAAATAAAACCTATCAGTTATCATGAGACCGGGAAAGGAAAGGAGCAACTGGAACGTTATATACAGGCATACAGATCTAATCATGCAGACATAATCGTGCAAGAAGGGAGTATAGAGAACGTGGAACTCCTTTTATGGTGGGAGACGGATACATTTGTGTATGATTCAGAAATGAAAATTAAATATGAGATGTTTGCAGACTCTCCGGGAATGATTTACTATACTTTAAGCTATAAAGAACCGAAAATACAACCTTCGCCTATAGGATATGTCGAGTTAGAAGAGGACAAGGAGAAAAGTGTACTCTATAGGGCTGGTACAGTTCTGCTGGCAGCAATGGAATTCTGTGTAGCCGTGGAAGCAGGAGCAAGTGCCGTTTTTGATACGTTAACGCCGTTCTTTTGGATTATACCGGATGGGATCGAACGGTGGCTTCGTTATGGTGGTGAAGGAGATTGCCTTGTGGCGTAAATCTTCAATAGAAATAGAAAAAGGGGAAGAAACTATGAACATGAAAAAAATCATCCATGAAGAATTGGGACAGGAACTGGAGAACATCGGGTTTCATTATGTTTCAGGGGAAAGACTTTTCTGGCCTTATGAGAGAGAAAAGGACGGAATCAAGCAGGAGATCATGGTAGTAAGAGATCGGTATGAGAAAGGGTATATCAGAGTCATCTTTGCGACAAATGCCTACGGGCAGAGGGAAAAGGAGTTCTGCGATTTTGTGCCGGAAGAGGGCGCAAAACATTGGGATTTCTGGGGGTTTGATAATGAGGAAGAATTTCGGGATGTTCTGAAAGAATTTAAGAGGCTCATATTTACTTACGGGCTGGATTTTCTGGAAACGATCAGCAAACCTGCGACAGACGCGGTGCCGACAAGGGAGATGCAGAAATACCTGTATGAACATCATCAGGAATTGTTTGAGAAGTATCAGGAAGAATTGGGAACAGAAAGAAAAAGCGCGGAAGAAGTGATTGAGATCATCACCGGAAAAATAGAAGAAATGCTGGATAAACCGTATACGGAGGTAAAAGATGCGTTGATAGGTTTTGCGGCATTATACGGACATACGATCTGCTGGGGAGACAGAGGGGATTGGGTATGGGATGATGAAAGAGGGATCTGCGAGATACAAAAAATATTAGGTACGAGGGTGAATGAATATATATTGAATCAAGTGATCGCTGACTGGGATTACTGGAGAAAATACAGAGATAAAAAAACCAGAAGATTGAGTATGATATATGAGAGAATTATAAGATTATATTGCATCGATCATCCGGAAGAAAGGTCATAGAAAAATCGACGAGAGAACTCATTAACAAAATAAAAGGAGTTTGCATAGAAACAGTATTTCCGTGATTTACCATATGTGGTATACTTGTCATAGCATAAATCTGTTTGCCGAGTAATTGCTTTAGATGATTCCGCTATACCACATGCAAGAGATTTGTGCATTTTTCTTTTAGAAATAAAGGAGGAATGCGATTCATGAAACAGAATAGAGTAATTTTTGGGGGAATTATCTTTGGTATGGTAGTACTTTGCGTATTTGCTTTTTGGGGATATAGCAATAGCAGGAAGCAGGAAACGGCGGAGAGCGAATGGGTGGATGCAGAGCTGCATTATATCGGAAGCGCGAAAACGGAATATATGAGAAAGCATTGGGCGGGTATGGATGATGATGTGCTATGGCAGCATACAGAAGGAGAATTGATATATATATGTCAGACGTACTGTTTTTTAGATGATTATTCAGATTATCTGCGGGAAAATCAATGGTATGAATTTTATGATGCAGATTTTGAGCCGCAATCCGCTTTAGAAAAAGGGGGAGACAGCCAGTATGTTTTTTCACTTGGTCGAAAGCTGGAATGGCTGCAATACAATCCTGATAAGATAAGCCAGTTTGGAGGAATATACAACCGCGCTGGGAAAGAGTGGGAAGCAGAACTTGAGGAAGACACAGTCTATTTCTATGAATTTGAATATTCAGAGAAACGTTATTTGGCGGATGTATCAATGGAATTTTAGGATTTATGACCACACTTGAAACATTGTTTTCAGGAATTGCCATATGTGGTATACTTGACACAGCATAAATCTGTTTGCCAAGTAATTGTTTTAGATGATTCCGCTATACCACATGCAGGAGATTTGTGCATTTTTCTTTTAGAAATAAGGGAGGGATGCAATTCATGAAAAAGAAGTCGGAGGTGCTGGTTACGGCAGCGGGAATTGCTGCATTCATTTTGATCGTGGTTATAAGCATAGGATGTTGTGGTAGAGGAAACAGAAGAATCAAAAGAATATCAGCAAGTTGCTATAGGGATGGCTGAAGGTGCAGCGAGTGTTGCGGTGTTGTATTTGTTATATCGAGCGATTCGATTTATCCCATCGCTAGCACCTCCGCTTTGGTGGACGATTCCTGCCAATGCCGCATGCCCGTAAGTGCAGTAGAAAAAAGATGAAGCTGCCATGAGATGATTAGAGGAGAAAAGAGAATGAAAATAAATAAGAAAAAAATAGTAAAAGAAATTTTTGCCGATTGCCCTATGGCAAAAACGTACCGGTTTTATGTTGATGAATATGGAGATTTTGTTTTTGAGGAAAAGGGTGATATAGAGAAAGACTTTATGATTCAAGATGTTTATGATACTTATCGTATTGTGTTCATGACAGATGTATGTGGGACAGAGTATGCAACGGATCTGGTGGATAAAAGTATCTGCAATATTGATCCGATCTGGAAAGGATGTACTTATAATAATGAAGAAGAATTTCGGACGATCATTCGCGAGGCAAGGCGTATTTTTGAAGAACACGGCGAGGAGATGTTTCAAAAATTAAGCGTTCCGCCTGAGAGAGATGATTCCACACCGGAGATGGAAAAGGAACTGTATGAAAACAGGGAACGGCTGACAAAAGAGGGTATTCAGCTTTTGGGTATAAAAGGAACGGAGAGTTTGGAAGAGCAGATCCGTATGATCGTAGAAAAGGTGAAAGAATTACGAGACAAGCCATTTCAGGAAGCAATCTCCGATCTGCTTCGGTTAAGTGCGGTATATGGGAATATCTATTGCGAAGCGGTGGATGGAGAGTGGAAATTTGACGGTAGAATGACCGTTGTTGCCACTAAGAAAGAGTCACTTCTCAAGGTATATCCGTTGAAAACGGCGATAATTTATGAATGGGAATTTCCACAAAATGAAGTCCTTACTTTTTATTATAGAAATGCTCTGGGTCACTTGGCAAGATGGAATCTTCTTTGAAGCGCCGATGCCATATCGGATTTATGCCCAATACCGCGTACTCATTAACACCATTAGGAAAGGTTGGATATATCGGAGAAAAATTTATATTACCCCTCTGTTTCCATGATCTGCCATATGTGGTATACTTGACATAGCATAAATCTGTTTGCCGAGTAATTGTTTTAGATGATTCCGCTATACCACATGCAGGAGATTTGTGCATTTTTCTTTTAGAAATAAAGGAGGATGCGATTCATGAAAAAGAAGTCGGAGGCGCTGATTACGGCAGCGGGAATTGCTGCATTCATTCTGATCGTGGTTATAAGCATAGTAAGAATATACAGCGCACGGTCTTCACTCCAAGATGTATATTTTATAGAATATGGGGATGGCGGTACGAGGATTCATAAGTATGATGTGAACCAAAGGAAAACTGTTACTCTGGCAATACTGAGAGAAGGCTGGTATTCTGATTGTAAAATAGACAGGGCGGAAAATTATATCATCGGGAAATTTAATGATTATGAAAATGGAGAAAGTTTTTTGCTGCGTTATGATCTGACAGATGATACGGCGAAGAAAATAATGGGCAAAGAAGCAGAAATCATGGAAGAACGGATAAAAAGGGCGGAGGATAAATTGCCGGAACGGAGCAATCTTCCGGATGAAGTGCGGAATATCGTGAGTAATGGACCCATTGGCTGGACGGCGGATGGAAAGACAGCGGCGTTTAGCGACAATGGACAGGAAAAAATATATTTATATCATGCAGATACGAAAACATGCAAACGCATTTTAAGCGCAAATCTCTGGGCGCAGACTTTTGGGTCTAAAGTGGGGTTAGATGCCAGCGGAAGGTATGTTTTTTATCGGAGTAACATTAATTATTTCTTTGGTGCTGCGGATGCCACAATTATGATTTATGACACACAGACAGGAAGACGGAAAAAAATATTTAAGAGGCGATATACGCTGAACCATTTTGAATTTCCTCAGGAGATGGATTGAATTGCATCGGCTCAGAGACAGGATTTCCATGAAATGTCATCTGTGGTATACTTGACATAGCATAAAACTATTCGTTGTGTGTTGTTTTAGACACTTCGGTTTTTGCATAGTTTTAACTTTTTAACAATCGGCTATGCCTACAATGTCCGAAACGAAACCTATCTCCTCGACCTGACAAGACCTTACCATAACCTGCTCGGCATGGTGAGGGGAGAGACAGTCAGAAACTCCTACTGGGATGAAAATGTGACAGTCATGTCAGAAATGCCCGACGCGGAGAAAGCGGGTATGACGACGTCAGCGGGACATACTTTGCGCAGGCGAGGGAATATCAGCCGCAGAACGGAAGGTTCACGGCGGATGCAGCGGCAAAAGATTTCGCAGTTACAACAAATATAAAAACAAATGCGAGGTGCTCGAATGAGTCAGGAAAGTCGGGATTTTATCTTTGGGTCTGTAATGATGCTGATCATGGGTATCCTGGTAGGCGGATCGGTGGTGTCGTATTTAATTAGATTCAGAAAATATTGGAGACCGCCATCATTGGAAAGCCGTGAAAGAATGAAGTTTGTCACAAAGCTTTCGAAGGATGAAGTGATAGAAGGACTGCGAAACCATAAGACAAATGATATATTCGAATATGCATTCAGGAGTGAAAGTGATGATGTATTTATATTATCGGTAAAAGGGATAGGTCGACTTAAGATGCCTTGTGAGGGGAATATTACCTATAAAATAGTGATCACATCAGAAGCGGTGAACACGGTGGTGTGGGTTGTTTTAGCTGAAAGTACAAACAGGGATACAAGGACAAACAGGTTTGCAATAGAAAGATATGGCTGGGAAATGAAAGGATTTATGGAGAAAAAAATACTGGCAGTCAGAGTAGAGGAATAGCAGCCATATGTGGTATACTTGACATAGCATAAATCTGTTTGCCGAGCAATTGTTTTAGATGATTCCGCTATAACACATGCAAGAGATTTGTGCATGATTGTGTCTGCCTTTATAGTATAACTCCAAAAACGAATTATTAAGAGGAAAATGTCTATGGGGAGAAATGAAGTTCTCATTTATGTAACTGAAGACGGAACTGTTAAATTAGAGGTTACGATGGAGTCGGAAACAGTATGGCTGAATTTAAATCAGCTGTGCGAGCTGTTTCAGCGTGATAAATCCGTTATATCAAGACATATTAAGAATATCTATACGGAGGGTGAATTGGAGGAAAGTTCAACTGTTGCATTTTTTGCAACAGTTCAAAATGAGGGTGGAAGAAGACAGAATGGACAACAAAAATGATATAATAAAATCAGATCAATCGTTAGATGCTTTGATTTCAAATTCGATTGAGTTAATACAATATGCCAGACAGCTTGTTGCAAAACAGGTAAACTTAGTACAGCTTATGACATACTATTCTCTTGGCAAGTGGATTGTAGAGGTACAGCAGGAAGGACAGGAACGTGCCCAATATGGGAAAAGGGTTATAAAAACTTTGTCTGAGCATTTAACGGAAAAGTTTGGCAGAGGTTTCTCCAAGGCAAATTTAGAATTTTTCAGACGGTTTTATTTAAATTACGAAGAACGAATTGCCGAAACAGTGTTTAGGCAATTTGCAATCGAAAAAACTGAAACAGTGTTTAGGCAATTGGAAGAAAAGCCGCCATTTATTGTATCATGGTCGCATTATTTACAACTTATGCGAATTGAAAATAAAGATGAACGCAGTTTCTATGAAATAGAATCAGCAAAGTCCGGATGGGGAATCAGGACTTTGCAGAGGCAGTACAATTCCAGCCTATATGAAAGATTGGCGCTTAGCAGAGATAAAGATGCAGTAATGCAATTGGCAAAAGAGGGAAATGTGATTGCCGAGCCGCAAGATATTGTGAAGCAGCCCACCGTATTAGAGTTTCTTGGCTTGGAGGAAAAAGCGGAATATTCAGAGAGCGATTTAGAAACAGCCATCATTAACAAGTTGCAAAAATTTTTGCTTGAATTGGGAAAAGGTTATCTTTTTGAAGCAAGGCAGAAGCGATTTACTTTTAATGAAGATAATTATTATGTGGATTTGGTTTTTTATA
>JAMPCE010000059.1 GCA_023666335.1 bacterium | reverse complement strand
CACAGCAATGTGTTGAGCTGACGTGTACTAATCGGTCAGGGGCTTAACCACGGAGTAAATCCCTAACGGGATTAACTCCCAGAGAACCGCAGGCGGTTCTCCGCAATGTTTTTCAGTGTTCGGTTTTGAGGGTATGTACCCTCTGTAAAACGTAAAATTAACACTATTTACAAAAAAATGTATTTAGTGTTTTTTTTTTGTTTTGTTTGTGATATAATAAGATAAGTCTGAGATTGTCCCATGAATTAGTTATGGCAAACCCGTCGGGAAAACCGTGATCGTGGAGCAATCTGAGAGGCGAGAAGGCATTTTCAAAATATATAACGTGAGGTGGATTGCATGGATACAAAGATTCTGCTTGAAAATGGAACAAATGAGTTGGAAGTGCTGGAGTTTAAGCTGGATGGCAACGCGTATGGCATTAACGTAGCGAAGATCAAGGAGATTATCAACTACATGCCTGTGACGCCGGTGCCGAATGCACATCCGAGTATCGAAGGTATCTTTATGCCGAGAGATACGATGATCACAGCGATTGACTTGAAGAACTGTTTACAGAGAGGCGTGTCTGAGCCGGGTGGACTGTTCATCGTGACGAACTTCAACAAATTGGATATTGCCTTTCATGTGGACTCTGTAGTCGGTATTCATCGTGTGTCCTGGAGAGAGATCATTAAGCCGGGCTCTACGGTATCGACTTCCGAGGACGGCGTTTCCACCGGTATCATTAAGTTTGACGACCGCCTGATCATTATTCTCGACTTTGAGAAGATCGTGACGGATATCAATCCGGAGACAGGGTTGAAACTTGCGGATATCGAGGAACTGGGCGAGAGGCACAGGATCGATGTGCCGATCCTGATCGCAGAGGATTCCCCGCTTCTGAATAAATTGATCGTAGACTCCTTACATAAGGCGGGCTATGTAAACCTGATCCACACGGAGAACGGTCAGCAGGCATATGATGTGATTCAGGAATGTAAAAAAGAGGGTACGCTGAAAGAGCATGTACAGTGTATTATTACCGATATTGAGATGCCGATTATGGATGGTCACAGACTGACTAAACTGGTCAAGTCGAACGAGGAGACGAAAGATATCCCGATCATCATCTTTTCATCGCTGGTCAATGAAGATATGGCGAGAAAGGGAGAGGCGCTGGGAGCGAACGCGCAGCTTTCCAAGCCGGAGATTGGTAATCTGGTGCGCGTAGTGGATGAACTGGTCTTAAAAGACAAAGCAAATGCGTAAGTTGATTACGAGATAGGGCAGAAGGCCGGGAGTTTCCCGGCTTTCTTTATGGTGATAGGGAGGCTGTGGTGCAGAGAATCAGAGAAAAACTGGAGGATGCCGAACTTGTGCTCGTGGGTTTGGGAGAAGCGTTTCAATATGATTGGGGCGCTCTTCTGCAAGACGTAAGATACCGTGAGATCGAGCAGGAGATCGGGGATGACGGGAAATATGACTGGATCATCCCGTTTTTGCAGAAGATGATTCTGCGCAGGGGGTGCGAGGAGAGATGGGAGCGTGCCTATCAGGTATTGGGGGCAATGCTGCGGGATAAAAATTATTTTGTAGTCTCACTCTGCATGGATGATTATCTCTATGGCGCAGGGATTGACGAAAAAAGAGTGGTTACGCCCTGCGGCGGTTTTCGCAGAATGCAATGCGATCAAAACTGCGCGGGAAAACTCTATGAGATGCCGGAAGACAGCTATGAAGCAGTTTTGCGGTATTATAAGGGAGAACTGCCGCTGGGGGCGCTCAAGGAGCCGCGCTGCGAGGACTGCGGCGGGAAACTGCGTTTCAATCAGCTGGGCGTGACGCGTTATGCCGAGGAAGGCTATCTGGAACAGTGGAGCGTCTACACAAAATGGCTGCAGGGAACGGTAAATAAAAAATTTTTCATGCTGGAATTGGGGGCGGGCATGGCTTACCCCGGCATTATCCGTTTTCCTTTTGAAAAGATGACGTATTATAACCGCAAGGCTTTTCTGTGCCGGGTCCACCCGCATTTATATCAGCTGGGGGAAGAAATCAGCGGCAGGGGACAGGGAATCGCGGAAGATCCCGTGGATTTTCTGGAAAAGGATTTGTGAAATAGAAGAACATGTGATAAAATGTGATGTAGTATGACATAAACAGCGGATCGAGGAGAAATTATGAGCTCAAGTGAAGAATACTTAGACAGCTTATTGGATTCCATCTTAGGCGGCGATCAGGCAGCCGACGGATCGGACGACAAAGATGCGCAGGAAAAAACGGGAGAAGCGCGGACAAATTCAGAAGCCGGAAAAGCAATGTCAACGGCGGAGATCGAGGAGATGCTTGTCTCTATGGGAACGCTCGGAGGCGAAGAGGAACCGTCTGCCGATGATGTGTCACTGGACGATATCTCACTGGATGATCTGTCGTCAGATGATATGTCATTAGACGACTTGTCTCTGGATGACTTGAGTCTGGACGATCTTTCAGCGGATGAACTGCCGGTGCAGGAAGACGCGGCGGGCGAGGGAGAATCGTTGGCTGACGAGATGTCGCCGGACGATATCTCACTGGATGATCTGTCGTCAGATGATATGTCATTAGACGACTTGTCTCTGGATGACTTGAGTCTGGACGATCTTTCAGCGGATGAACTGCCGACGCAGGAAGACGCGGCGGGCGAGGGAGAATCGTTGGTTGACGAGATGTCGTTAGATGATTTGTCTCTGGATGAACTGTCGGTGCAGGAAGACGCGGCGGGCGAGGGAGAATCGTTGGCTGACGAGATGCCGCTGGATGATCTGTCTTTGGGCGATTTGTCTTTGGATGATCTGTCATCAGACGAGATGTCGTTAGACGATTTATCTCTGGACGATCTCTCGACGGATGAACTGCCGATGCAGGAGGAGGCGGCGGACGAAGCGGATATTTCTTCGGAAGACGGCATGGAGATCGAGGAACTGGATCTTGGCGGCGATGATGATCTGGGTGGTCTTGCACTGGAAGAACATATGATGGACGAGATGGAACCGGGCGACGACGAGTTGTCTTCTGACAGTGAAGAGGGTTTGATGTCGGAAGATGAGATCGACCGTCTTTTGAGCGGAGAGGATGACGGGGAGTCCGCAGGTGATTTTGCGCTGGAGGAGACGGAAGAGGGCGCGGATGGCGATGACGATCTCTCGGCTTTGCTTGCCGGAATGGATCACGACGAGGATCTGTCGGAGATCAACGATCTTTTGGAGAAATCGGATCAGGGTGTTTCCGCGGATGACGATATGCTGGCGATGCTGGAGGGCGCGGACGGCGACAACGGCGATTCTTTCGACTTTTTTGAGAATGATGAGGCGGCAAAAGAGGCGGAGAGCATCCGGGAACTTTCGCCGGAGGAGATCGCTGCCAGAGAGGGCGGAGAAGAAAAGCCCAAAAAGGAGAAAAAGAAGCGCAAGAAGCTCTTCGGAAAAAAGAAGAAAGGCGATGAAGAAGAATCGGAAGAGGGCGCAGAGACAACGCTGGAAGATCTGCTTGGCACTGACGGGGAAGAAAACGAGACGTCCGCAGAGGAGAAGAAGCCGGGGCTTATTACAAGGATTTTGAATTTCCTGCTGGAGAGCGACGAGGAGGATGAAGATCCGGTAGCGGCTGAGATCCTTGCGGGTAATGCGGGTGAGACGGGAAATGTCACGGAAGAGAACAAGGAACTTCTGGCGGAACTGAGCGAGGAAGACAAGAAAGGCAAAAAGAAGAAAAAGAAAGAGAAAAAGAAAGGCAAGAAAGGAAAAGAAGGCGAGGGCGAGGAAGGCTCCGAAGAGGGCGAAGAGGGCGAGGAAGACAAGAAAGCCAAAAAGAAAAAGAAGAAAAAAGAGAAGAAGGAAAAGGCGGAAGAAGAAATCGATCTGCTGGCTCCGCCGGAGAAAAAGCTTTCCAAGAAGAAAGTGATTACGGTATTCCTGTTCTGCGGTACGATGGCAGCCTGTATCGTGCTCATATCGACTTTCCTGCCGAATTATATGCAGAAGCGGGAAGCGCATGCAGCTTACGACCACCGAAATTACGACGAAGTATTCTCTTTGTTGTACGACAAGAAGCGCAACGAGCAGGATGAGATCCTCTTCCAGCGCAGCAACCTCGTTTTGCAGATGGAGCGGAAGCTGGATTCCTATAATAATTATGTAAACCTTGATATGCGCCTTGAAGCCTTAAACGCATTGATTAGTGGCGTCGCCCGTTACCAGAAAATCCTGCCGGAGGCGGAGCAGTACAACGTGGTGGGCGAGGTCAGCGACAGCTATGCGCAGATTTTGGAGAGACTGTCGGCGGACTTTGGCGTATCGGAGGAGCAGGCGTTGGAGATCATTGCGTCGGAAGACGACGTGACCTATTCGCAGAGGCTGGAGGCGATCTTAAACGGTGCGGTCTACGGTGAGGAACCGATCGGCAGGCAGGACATTCTGCCGGAGGAAGAAGAGATCATTGAGCGGGTTGACGGTCTGGAGGAATGATGGTAGCAATCATCGATTATGATGCCGGAAATATCAAGAGCGTGCAAAAGGCTGTCGAAAAGCTTGGGCATGAGGCGCTTCTGACGAGAGAAAGAGAAGAGATTCTCGCGGCGGATCATGTGATCCTGCCGGGCGTGGGCGCTTTTGGCGATGCGATGGAAAAACTGCACGGATACGGGCTGGTTTCGGTGATCCGTGAAGCGGTAGATGCAGAAATCCCTTTTTTGGGGATCTGCCTTGGCTTGCAGCTGATGTTCGAGAGCAGCGAGGAGGCGCCCGGCGTCGCGGGACTCGGACTCCTGCCCGGAAAGATTCTGCGGATTCCCGAGGGGGAGGGGCTGAAAATCCCGCATATCGGCTGGAATTCTCTGGACTTTCCCAATCAGGGACGCCTGTTTTCGGGGATCGAAGAGGGCGCTTATGTGTATTTTGTGCATTCCTATTATCTGCGGGCGGAGGACGAGCAGATCGTGAAAGCGTCCACGGAGTACGGAACACGGATCCACGCTTCCGTGGAGCGGGACAACCTGTTTGCCTGCCAGTTCCATCCGGAGAAAAGTTCGGAGACGGGACTTAAGATATTACAGAATTTTTTGGAAATTTAGGATGGAGCGCGAGGATGCACACAAAACGGATCATTCCTTGTCTGGATGTGAAGAACGGCAGGGTGGTGAAAGGCGTTAATTTCATTGATTTTAAGGATGCGGGCGATCCTGCCGAAGTCGGCGCGGCTTATGACAAGTCGGGCGCGGATGAGCTGGTATTCTTAGATATCACGGCGTCCGCCGATGCGAGAGCGACAGCGGTGGAGATGGTGCGCAAGGTAGCGGAAACGGTGTTTATTCCCTTTACCGTGGGCGGCGGCATCCGCACCGTAGAAGATTTTAAGGCCATTTTGCGGGAGGGCGCGGATAAGGTCTCCGTCAATTCGGCGGCGATCATGAATCCGAACCTCATCAGTGAGGCGGCGGATAAATTCGGCAGCCAGTGCGTGGTGGTCGCGATCGACGCGAAACGGCGCGCCGACGGAAAAGGCTTTACCATCTACAAGAACGGCGGCCGCGTGGATATGGAGATCGACGCGGTGGAATGGGCAATGAAAGCGGAGAAGCTGGGCGCGGGCGAGATTCTTTTGACCAGTATGGACGGGGACGGCACGAAAGCGGGATACGATCTGGAGCTGACGAGAGCCGTTGCGGAACATGTCTCGATTCCGGTGATCGCTTCCGGCGGCGCGGGAACGATGGAGCATTTTTACGAGGCTTTTACGGAAGGAAAGGCGGAGGCGGCGCTGGCGGCATCGCTCTTTCATTTCAAGGAGATGGAGATCCGGGACTTAAAGCGGTATCTTAAGGATAGGGGAATCTCGGTGAGAATATAGCGGAGAGATATCCGACAGGGATGCAAGGGGGCATAGGAACGGAAGCAGCGGTTCCATGCCTCTTTATGCACAGGGGCGCGTAAGGAAATTAGCTGCCAAAGCAGCACGCGCCCCGCGCAGCGAGTAGGGAGAAAATCCGCCCTACTCGATTATGTGAATTTACGAAGATAAAGCTTTGGCAAAGGGAAAGGATGAATGCACGATGGCAATGCTGGCAAACGACTGGGCGCAGGCGCTGGATGGTGAATTTCATAAGCCTTACTATAAAAACCTGTACCTGTTTGTAAAGGACGAGTACAGCAAACGGGTGGTGTATCCGCCTGCGGACGATATTTTTAACGCCTTTCACTTTACGCCGCTTAAGAAAGTCAAAGTGCTGCTCCTGGGGCAGGATCCTTACCACAACGAGCATCAGGCGCACGGCATGAGCTTTTCCGTGCTGCCGGACCAGCGGGAGATCCCGCCGTCTTTGCAGAATATCTACAAAGAATTGCAGGACGATCTGGGCTGTTACATACCGGATAACGGCTATCTGCAAAAGTGGGCTGACCAGGGCGTGCTGCTCTTAAATACAGTGCTGACCGTGCGGGCGCATCAGGCAAATTCCCATCAGGGGAAAGGCTGGGAAGCGTTTACGGACGCGGTGATCCGGGCGGTGAACGAACAGGATCGGCCGATCGTGTATCTGCTCTGGGGAAGACCAGCGCAGAGCAAGATCCCTATGCTGACCAATCCGAAGCACCTGATCTTAAAAGCGCCGCATCCGAGTCCGCTCTCGGCGTACAGAGGGTTCTTTGGATGCAGGCATTTCAGTCAGTGCAATGCCTTTTTGGAACAAAACGGCGTAGAGCCGATCGACTGGCAGATTGAAAACATAACGGGAGGAGAAAAGTGACATGAGCAAATTGCCTTTTGTGACGAAAGAACAGATAGAAGAGGTCGTAAAAACGTATCCAACGCCCTTTCATATTTATGACGAAAAGGGCATTCGGGAGAACGCAAAGGCCGTGCAGGAAGCCTTTGCCTGGAATAAGGGGTTTCGGGAGTATTTTGCGGTAAAGGCGTGCCCGAATCCTTTTCTGATTCAGATCATGCACGAGTACGGGGCGGGCTGCGACTGCTCGTCGCTCACGGAACTGATGCTCTCCAATGCGCTTGGCATAGGCGGAGAACATATCATGTTTTCTTCCAACGATACCCCGGCGCAGGAGTACGAATACTGCGCAAAGGTGGGCGGCATCATCAACCTGGATGATATCACGCATATCGACTTTGTGGAGGGAATCCTCGGAAAACTGCCCGAGACCATGAGCTGCCGCTACAATCCCGGCGGCGTCTTTCAGATGAGCAACGGCATTATGGACAATCCCGGCGATTCCAAGTACGGCTTTACGCCCGCGCAGCTTTTTGAAGGGTATCGCATCTTAAAGGAAAAAGGCGTGAAAAAGTTCGGTCTGCATGCGTTTCTTGCCAGCAATACCGTGACCAACGAGTATTATCCGCAGCTTGCAAGGCAGCTCTTTGAGCTGGCGGTGCAGATCAGGGAAAAGGTGGGCGTGCAGCTTTCCTTCATCAACCTTTCCGGCGGCGTGGGGATCGCTTACCGACCCGATCAGGAGGCGAACGATATCCGGATCATCGGCGAGGGCGTGCATCAGGTGTTTGACGAGGTGCTTGTGCCCGCAGGCATGGGAGACACCGCGATCTATACCGAGATGGGCCGCTTTATGACAGGACCTTACGGCGCACTGGTCACACAGGCGATTCACGAGAAGCACACGCACAAGGAATACATCGGCGTGGACGCCTGCGCGGTGAACCTGATGCGCCCAGCCATGTACGGCGCGTACCACCATATCACCGTGCTGGGAAAGGAGAATGCGCCCTGCGATCACAAGTATGACGTGACAGGCTCTCTGTGTGAGAATAACGATAAGTTCGCCATCGACCGGATGCTGCCTGAAATCGAGAGAGGGGACTACCTCGTGATTCATGATACCGGAGCGCATGGCTATGCTATGGGGTATAATTACAACGGCAAATTGAAGTCGGCGGAACTTTTATTAAAGGAAGACGGCAGCGTGCAGTTGATCCGCCGCGCTGAGACGCCGAAAGACTATTTTGCGACGCTGGACGGGTTTGACGTATATGCCAAGATGGGGCTGTAAGAGGAAAAAACGGATAATAAGCCTTGCCAATCGGTCGTCGGTATGGTAAGATAGAGCATGGTTGCAGAGGATCGATCATCGCCGCAGCCATGCAGGATGGGCTGGTGTGTCGGAATGGCAGACGAGGCAGACTCAAAATCTGTTGCGGGCAACCGCGTGTGGGTTCAAGTCCCACCACCAGCATTGCGGGAGAGTGTGTGAAGGAGAGGCTTCACACACTTTTGTTTCTTAGGAAATTGTAATGAGGAGAACAGGATGCAGGAACTGAACAATTTGTTGGAAGTCATCACCATATTGGCAGGCGTCTTTCTGATCGAGAGATATGTGTTTTTGGAGCCGGGCATGGAAAGCCGGAAACAGAGCGGGTTTTATCTGCTGAGTTTCATCGGCGTGATTGTCATTTTTTTACTCTTTGGAAAAGATGCCGCCACTTACGGTTCGCTTGCCGCAGGCGGGTTGAATATCGTCTTCGGGAGAAAGAAAAACCGTCTTCTCGGGTTCTTTCTCATCATTCCGATTCCCGGAATCTTAAACGGACTCGTTGTCCCAATCTGGGTCATAGCGCCAAATCTCCTTGGATTTTCGGAGGAAGCGGTACGGTATTACAGCCTTTTCATGTATGGCGTGCTGGCGCTTACGCTGCTGCTCTTTTGGGTCAAAGGAAAGGCGTGGAGAAATCGGTTTCAGGAAAATATGAATAAACGCCATCTGCATCGATGGGAAAGCATCCTGCTGTATGTGTCCGGTATCCTGCTGTTGTCCTTTTCCGGCATCATGGCAAGACAGATCGCATGGAACGGGCAGCTTCGGGCGGACGGATACGACTATGCCGCGAACGGGCAGTTTGCGAGAGACGTCGGCGTTTTCGGCTTGATCGCGTTTGTGCTGACCGTGGCGATGATCGTCCTTGTCATGCAGGGAAATAAGCGGGCTTACTATCATGAGCAGGTCTCGGCAATGCAGTTTAACATGATCGCGATGATGGCAGACCTTGTGGAGAGCAGGGACGGGAATACGGGCGGTCATATCAAGCGGACGGCAAAGTTTGTGGAGATCATTGCCGATACATTGAAAAAGAAAAATCGGTTTTCCGATATCTTGACAACGGAATATCTTTCCGATATGGTGGTTGCCGCGCCGCTGCACGATATCGGAAAGATCCACATTCCCGATGCCATCCTGAATAAACCGGGAAGACTGACGGACGAAGAATTTGCAGTCATGAAAAGCCACGCCGCGGCGGGACGGGATCTGCTGCGGCAGGCGGAAGACCAGATGGGGCGCTCCGCTTATCTGGATATGGCAGTAGAGATGGCAGCCTATCATCATGAGTGGTGGAACGGCGAAGGATATCCGGACGGGATCAAAGAAGAGGAGATCCCGCTGTGCGCGCGGATCATGGCGGTGGCGGATGTATTTGACGCGCTCACGTCCAAGCGCTGCTATAAAGACGCGATGCCGCTTAAAAAGGCGTATGCGATCATACGGGAGGAGACCGGAACGCATTTTGATCCGACGGTGGCGGAGGCTTTTTTTGCGGCGGTTCCGGAGATCGAGGAGGCGCTTAGGGAGTTTTAGGCAGATTAGCGGCGGCGTGAGCGATCATGCACATCCAGAGAGAGTCATACCGATACAGGATATACCCCAAAACCGCGCCCATGAAAATCGAGCCGATCACCAAGATGCTGCCGCCGGCGGCAATGTGCATACAGCCGAACAAGAGGGAACTGATCACGATGGCGGCGAGCGGGCGACCTGTTTTCTCGATGCGGGTATAGATGACACCGCGCAGTACCAATTCTTCGGAAACAGGAGCAATCAAAAGCAGATTAACTGCCGTCATGAAGAATCCGAGCAGGGGAAATAATCCGGAATACCAAGCGGCGGAGTCTGCGATCATGGCGGAATTTTCCATCGTCATATCGTAAGTGATCAGCGCAAATAAAAAGGAGTACGAAAAAGATAAAATAATCGGCAATAATAATTCTCTGACATCAAAACGGTTTAGTTTCCATTCCGTTTTGATGTCTTTTTTTCTGATCTTGAAAATGAGATAAAAGACCACGATCGTTAAGATTCCCGAGAAAACCGTGATTCCCAGAATGTTGTTGTTTGCAAATGCGATAATCTGCGCTTCGTCCCTTGTACCCTTGAGGGCAGCGATCCCCATAAAGAGAACGGAGAGGAGTCCCTGCAAAAGAATGGTTAACATAATGTATATGATAAAATAGCCGATTGCTCTCAGGATGTTTTTCATCTTTTCTGCCATTTCTAAAGTGTTCTGCGTCGAGAATGCGGGCGGGATCTCGGATTCTGCGCCGCAATCAGGGAAATTTACCAACATTACTATAGTAATACAGAATTAGAGAAATTGCCATAGGGAATGGAAAATTCGCGTGAAAAACACGTCCCGTAATGGAAATGTTTTTGTTGCCGCTTTCCTTGAAAAAAATTGTTGACTGCACGCAACGTGCAATTTTAGGGTAGAAGGAGAGATGGAAATGAACGCTATGACATTACGGGAAGTGTGTGCCCGTCTGGGAGTGTCCAGACGCGCGGTACAGGGGTATGAGAAAGCCGGGTTGATTTCGCCATCCGGGAAGAATGAAAGAGGACACCTGCTTTACGATGAACGGTCGCAGGAGCGGATCAGGCAGATCAAGCTGTTTCAGCAGATCGGCTTTTCCATCCGGGAGATTGTGGAGATCATCGATGCGCCGAGTGAAGTGCAGAGAGCGGCGCTGAAAAGGCAGCTTGGCTGGCTGCGGGAGGAGGAAAAGAATATTGAGGCGTTGATTGAGGAGGTTTGTCGGTTGATTCAGGAGGGGTGAGGTTGGAGGGCGGCAATGATTCATTTCCATATCTTTCAGAAAGAAATTTGATTGTGATCAGGAGGTAATGCGATGAAAAGAAGAAAATTGACTTGTGTGGCGTGTATAGTGATAATGTTTGCAATGATTTTGAACGGCTGTGGAAGCGGAACGGACACAACAGCGGCTGACAACAAAAGCACTTCGGCAGAGGAGGATACCGTGACGCCGGAAAATATCGCGCCCATGGCGGAAGAAGATACAATGGAGGTTTCTGCGTCCGAAGGACCGACGAGTCAGGAGGAAAAGGAGCCGGAGAAGCAGGGGAATGAAGAAGTTTCTGAGAAGGATGGAACAGAAACAAGCGTCAGTGTTGTGGACAGTGATTTGAAAGTATCGGAGGGTCTTGAATTTGAAAGTAATGACGATGGGACTTGTACTATAAAAGGAATAGGCGTGTGTACGGATACAGATTTGGTCATTCCGACAGAAAGTCCAAAGGGTGAAAAGGTCACATGGATTGATGAACGGGCATTTTATAATCTGGAGGATGTGGAAAGCATTACGCTTTTAAACGGTACATACGAAATCGACGATTATGCCTTTCAATATGGAGAATTTACTGCGCTTAGCATTATCGGCGGCAGTCCTATCATCAATAAAAGCGCTTTTTCGTCCTGCGAAGATTTGAAATCGATCCTCATTTCTGACTGTAATCTACAGGCAGACGAATATGCGTTTTTTAGCTGCGGCAAGGATGCTGATGTTAAGTTTATTAATTGCAGCGGCACAATCGGAGAATATGCGTTCCAATATAGTGATATGTTGACATTGGAAATGAATAACTGCGAATTGGAAATTCAAAAGAGTGCCTTTTCTACATGTGAAAACCTTACATCGATCACGATAGCGGATACGTCAATAGAGGCAGACGAATACGCATTTTTCGGATGTGGTGATTCAGCAAAAGTTGAGATGACAAATTGTCAGGTTGTGTTGGATGACTATGCTTTTCAGTATAGCTCTTTAGAGAGCCTGACGATCAGCGGTTCCAAACTGGAAACAGGGAAAAGTGCGTTTTCAAGCTGTGAAGATCTCGTTACAATTACGATAAACTGCGATCAGATTACTTTGGATGAATATACATTCTTCGGTTGCGAAGACCTTGTGAATGTGTCATTATGTGAGAATACTGAGAGTGCCGAAGTCAGCATCGATGATTATGCGTTTCAGTATTGTGAGAGACTGGAAACGGCTGCAATCGGCGGTAGTGTGGTAAAGCTGGGAAAGTATGTGTTTAGCGGATGTGCAGATAGTTTGATTATTACGCATGACGGCAATAGCTATACGGCACAGTCTGTTGAGGATGGAATTTCTTCATAGATGAGATAGCGGAGAGGAAAATCTTCATTGAAGGCCCTCATCTATGGAGGAAAAAATCAGTTTAATCATATTGATGGCGAGCATTTTCTCCTTGTCTGTCCGATTGTCAAAAAGCTGATGAATCAGGGCAAGGGAAGCGTCGTCAGTTGGATGAACATAGTCTGACAGCAAAAAGTCAACTGATACGCCCAGCCGCTCTGCGAGGGGAATCAGCTTGTCCAATGTGATGTGGCGTTCTCCACGCTCGATTTGACCGAGGTAAGCAGTAGAAATGTTGATGTCTTCTGCAAGGCGCTCCTGTGTCAGGTTGAGGCGGAGGCGTTCTTCACGGATGCGTTTGCCTAAAAGTGAATAGTTCAAGTGGGGTTCTCCTTTACAGCTATTAGTATATTGAAATCATACATGGAATTGGTAGGGTTTATAATATGCTGATAGCTGTAATTTGATGTATTTTAAGTTGCAAAAATATAGAAAAAATGTTAAAATGATTTTAAATCAATAAATTGTACAAATAGAATCAATTTACAATACATTGGATTTTGCGTTGATGTATTGCCCCAAATAGGCTATTTTGGAGATGTATTTCATGGAATTGAAATACGGAGTAAATTGTATAAAATGACAGGAGAAATTAGTGATGAATGCAGAGAAAGTGCAGGCATATTTTATAGAGTATTTTAATTCGTGTTACTTTGTAAAAAATAGAATGTATTCGGATATATTGTTTTTGTATAAAACGCTAAATGTAATGTATGCTAATCAAAACGATAAAAGAGCGACAAAGGAAAATATGCATTATGTAGTGGATGCAATGTGTGAAATGGAAAATAGAAAAACGATATATTCAGGAAAATGGCAGAAAGATGCAGAAAGGGCGTTGGCGTTACATCTTATGATTGAGCGTTTTGGATAAAAATGATGGGATTGAAAAAATAGATGATGTGTCTACTTTATTTATGGTATAGCTCCAATATATGATTTGAAGGGATATGTATATGGCTAAAAAAAGTATAAAAACATACAAACCAATTATAAAAGCGGGAACACATCTTGCATCTTCTAAGGAAACAGATGGTGCTGTGAGGGGTGCTTTGTTGGATGATGTAACTAATAAAGTTGTAGGGCAAGCTGAGTGGGAAGAAGTCCTTGAAGAAAGTGCTTTTCCATCAAGTGCAATAGGTGCTGCCGTTTTAGGAGCGGCGGCGTTAGGGGTTGCTGCAACAGTTGGTGTTATGTCTGCGGCAAAAGCAATTAAGGAGAATTCAGATGAAATTCAAGAAATGAATGAAAAGGAAAGAATAAAAGCAGAAATTTTAAAAGAAGAATATAGACAAAAGGAACTGCGGAAGTCAGAAAAGAGAATGGCGAGAGAACGAGTCCGTGAGGAAAAGAGAGAAATAAGAAATGCGGCAATCAAAAAGTATCTAAAGTTGGGCGTAATTTATTTTTTTAAAGGTATCTGGATTATTATTAAATATACTGGAATTGCTCTTGCATGGTGCGCTAAAAAGACATTTATAGGGATAAAAGCATTTAGCCTTTGGATATGCAAAAAAATTAAACAGAGTATTGAAAAAAGAAAGGCTAGTAAATTAAGTTCTGAGATGGCGGTAGAGCAGTTACATGCTAATACATATACTGAGTTATCTACTAAATTAGCAATGTCACCTGAAAAGTTTTCTATGCTTGTAGATGAAGCCTTTGAAGAATTTCAAAAAAATATGACAAGTGAAGAAGCTCAAATGCACTTGTTAAAAATATTGTTATTATCTAATGAATTGGCTAAAGAAATAAGAGCATTTTCGCATGCTGGAATATATAATGGTAAAAAAATAGGTTATGAATATTCTGAATGGCAAAAAGCAATGGAAAAGCTAACAACAGAAAAGACGGCACAATATATAAATTATATTCTTGAAAGTAATAGTGAGAAAATAGAGCCACAAATTATGGATTCCTTGATGATAAATTTTTATAATGGAATGCATAATGATCAAAAACCTGAACCAATGTGCCTAGAAAAGATTGAAGAGGCACTTAGACTATATTAGAGCAGGCGGGTCTTTGGAAAATCTTCGTAAAGGGAGCATCACTCCGTAGCTGAATCGTTGATTGAACTGTGGAGTGATGCGCCCTTTAAGGTTTGAATAAAAATAGGTGAGGTGGCAGTTCCCACATCTCCAACTAGGGCGATGACTGCCCGTTCCGTCCCCTGATTTTATTGTATAGACTTATTAAATATATCAAGAAATTCTCGTGGCGTAACGATAAAAGGTTCTTTTGGGAAATGCTTGATATTTCCTGTAATGAGATAGGAATCTTTATTTCGTTTCTCCATTGTTACTTCATAAAATGGCAAATCTTTTATATCCGGCAATATTACATTAGAAAGAGAGGACATAACAGATATGCCGTATTTTTCGATAGCGTTTAGCAGGTAGTCAACGATTATTGGTGAGAACTTGAACTTTGGGCGGGACAGCACGTTGTGATATTCTTCCAGAATGGCAGTATTATATAAAGGGATGATTTCACCATTTAGGAGCTTGGAAACAACCTGAACGGTGGCAGAATCATCCTTGCCTGACAATAATGCAGATACCAGAACGTTTGTGTCGATGGCAACATACCAGATCATTTAGCGGACTCCTTACGTGCGAGATCAATTTCATGATTGATTTCATCAAGGCTCATATCAACGATGCCATTTTTCTGGGCTTCAGCCCGTAAAGCCATGAATGCCTGCATAGCACCTTCTCTTGTAATGTTGATTTCCGAAGAGGCAATTTCAAAAGGAATCTTACGCTGGCGAACAACTGCTCTTGCAAATACATTGATTGCGGTAGAAGTATTCATTCCAAATTCCTGACATAAGTTATCGAATTGTTTTTTCAAGGTTTCATCCATACGGACGCTAAATGTTGCCTGTGCCATAATATACACCTCCTTGATACCTATTATATGCAAATAGGTGCAAAAAATCAATAGAAAAGAATCTAGGATTGAATGTTGGGAAGATGTAGAATGATATACAAAAATATGGTATACTGTTTTATGGTGTTAAGAATGACAAAATGGGATTCGTCGAGGTAGTGTAAAGTGATCGGTATCTATTTTAGTGGGACAGGAAATGCACGGTATTGCGTCAATAAATTTTTGGAGTATTTTCATAATGGACTTCCCTCAGAAATGTATTCTATTGAGGAAGCTATTGCTGTCCAAAAAATAGAAGAAAATTCTAGTATTGTTTTTGGATACCCTGTCTATTATAGCAATCTACCAATGATTGTTCGTGAATTTATAAATAACAATTCAAAAATCTTTGCGGGAAAAAATATTTTTATCATAGCGACAATGGGATTATTCAGCGGGGATGGAACAGGATGTTCAGCAAGATTATTCAAAAAATTTGGCGCTAATATTTTAGGTGGTTCGCATCTTAAAATGCCGGATTGTATTGGGGATGTGAAAGCGCTTAAAAAACCACTTGAAAAGAATGTTCAAATTGTTAAGGATGCAGATTTTAAAATAAGACAAACTGTCACGAATTTGCAAAAGGGAAGATACAGCCAGGACGGATTGACAATGATAAGCCGTTTTGCCGGACTTTTTGGACAAAGATTATGGTTTTATGGTAAGCCATACAGACTAAAAGACAAACTGAAAATTAACTACAATCAATGTATTTCATGCGGGAGATGCGCCGAACTTTGTCCTATGAAAAACATTGTGATTTCAGATCATAAGCCTGTACCACAAAATAATTGCACGGGCTGTTATAGATGTTTTAGCAGTTGTCCCGGAAAGGCTATCACTATAATTGGCAATCAGGTAATAGAGCAATCTAAAATAGATAAATTTATTGACAGTTTTTGAAATAAACGGAAAACCGTCAAAAAAAGATTTTGAATTCTATTGACATTCTCATGGTGAACGATTACAATAATCCTATCAAAGAATTTCTAGCAGGTGTGCATTCGCACATTCATGACAGCTTCTGTCGGATTTCTCTTTGAGACACAACAGAAAACGGCAGGAGAAAGTGGAATGCGGCACACCGCGGCATATCGTATCCTGCCACCACAAAGGAGGATACCTATGTCGGGAAGAAGACAAAAGAAAAAGAGTTACAGTAACAGGAACCGGAGGACCGGGCAGAGTCAAAACCGGAAGCAAGTGCAGCGGAATGTGAAAGACAGGCTTTTCCGCTATCTGTTCGAGAAAGACAGAGACGCGCTGCTGGATCTTTACAATGCGCTGAATGGGACAAACTATCACGATCCGTCACGGCTCGAGATCGTGACGATCGAGAGCGCAGTCTATGTGGTGATGAAGAACGACCTTGCTTATATCCTGTCAGGAACGCTCAGTA
>JAMPCE010000058.1 GCA_023666335.1 bacterium | reverse complement strand
TGGTGTGGAACCACCAGTCACCGCCGGTGGCCAGCTTGAAGGTGAGCTCGTCGTTCTGGTAATTGTTTTTTCCCACATAGATATGGAAGCCGTCGCTGCTTAAGTAGTGGAAAGGACGGCTTGTGATTTTGGCTTTTTTGGCACCGCCTTTTCTGCGGATGTAGCCGCTTTCGACCAGTTCCTCCCGGATCTGTGTAAGGTCCTCCTCCTGTTGGGCGATATCCAGGGCGGTGAGGATGGATTCCAGATGTTCGATCTCTTCTTTGACTTGTACGGTCAATTCGGACAGCGCCTCGTAGGTGCGTTTCAGCTTTCCGTATTTCTCAAAATATCTCTGCGCGTTCTCCTGCGGCGTGAGCGTGTTGTCGAGCGGGATCGTGACCGTTTCGCCCGTGTAGTAGTTTAGCGCTTCCAGAGATTTAGCCTCCGGCTCCACGTTGTAGCCGTAAGCGTTGATCAGTTCGCCGTAGACCTTGTATTTGTCCCGTTTTTCCGTATCTTTCATCTGGCGGATCTGTAAGTCGTATTTCTTGACATTGCGCTCAAGCGCCGTCTGCACGATCCTGCGCAGATCGACGGATTTCTGGCGGATGCGGGTCACAGTCTCCCGCTCCGCGTAGTAGCGTTCCAGCACTTCGCTGATTCCGGAAAAGGTTTGGCTTTCCCTGTCGGCATAGAGGGTCAGGGGCAGGGCGGCAAATTCTACGGGCGTACGGGATGACGTACGCTGCTCGTAGATGATGACGGGCGAAAAATCGCCGTTTCTGACCTGCTCCATCAGATCGGAAAAGGCGGTAAAGACTGCGGAAAGCGCCGTTTCCTCTGTTTCCGCAAGTGTCCGCGCGGGCAGATCGGCGTCCGCCCCGGCGCGGTGGCAGATCTCCTGGGCGATGACGGGGGAAAGCCCGGTGTAGGAAGTGTAGAGCGCCTTATAGAGCGGCATGGGTTTTTCAGCCATCTGCGCCTTGAAGTTTACATAACTTAGCGGCGCGAGCGGATCCTCTTTCTCCTGCGTCTGCGGGATAAAGTAAGGGCGCCCCGGCAGCACTTCCCGCACGGAACTGACCATGCCGGAGATATGCTTGATGCTGTCGATGATCTGATCGCTGTCGTCGCAGAAGATGATGTTGCTGTGTTTTCCCATGATCTCCACGATGAGTTTCTTGGTGCACAGATCGCCCAGCTCGTTCAAATGTTCCAGCCGAAAGCAGAGGATGCGCTCCAAGCCCGGCTGGGCGATCGCCGTGATGCGGGCGTTTTGCAGGTGTTTCCGCAGCAGCATACAAAACCCCGGCGCGGTCAGGGGACTCTGTTTGTTTTTCTCCGTCAGATAGACCAGCGGAAGCGAGGCGTCCGCAGACAATAACAGGCGGTATTGCGTACTGTTGTTCTTGATGGTGAGGAGAAGCGCGTCGTTTTCCGGCTGGGCGATCTTGTAGATGCGCCCGCCCAGGATCGTATCATGCAGCTCTTTTGCGATCCCCGCGATGGTGATGCCGTCGAATGCCATGTCTTTTTCCGTCCTTTTTCTTCTTTCCGAACATTGTACAATATCTGCGCACGTTTTTCAATGCGGGCATCCGCACAATTTCTTGACGAATCTCGCTGTATCTTTTATAATATAATCTGTATGCGTAGGTCCATTAAGATACAACCAGAAGAGGGAAGACGATGACTAAGATCAGAAGCATGACCGGTTTTGGAAGATGTGAGGTGACGGACGGCACACGCAAGATCAGTGTGGAGATGAAATCCGTCAACCACAGGTATCTGGATATCAACATTAAGATCCCCAAGAAACTCAGTTTTTTTGAGACGGCGATCAGAGGGGAACTCAAAGAGTATATCCAGCGCGGAAAAGTGGATATCTTTATCACCTATGAAGATACGGCGGAAGCAAATCTCTGCGTGAAGTACAACAGGGAGCTGGCGGCGGAGTATATGAAGTATCTCTGGCAGATGTCGGAGGACTTCTCTCTGGACAACGATGTGCGGGTGTCCACCCTGTCCCGCTACCCGGAGGTGCTGACGATGGAGGAACAGACGGTGGATGAGGAGGCGCTGTGGCAGTTTCTGGCAAAGGCTGTCCACGGTGCGGCGGAATCTTTCGTCGAGACCAGAGCCAGGGAGGGGGAAAACATCAGGGACGATCTTCTCGCGAAGTTAAGCGGAATGCTTGCTTTGGTGGAGTTTATCGAGCACCGTTCCCCGCAGATTATTCAGGATTACAAGCAGAGGCTTCGGGAGAAAGTACGGGAACTTCTGGAGGATACACAGATCGACGAGAACAGGCTTCTCACCGAGGTGACGATCTTTGCGGACAAGGTGTGCGTGGACGAAGAGCTGGTGCGCTTAAAGAGCCACATCGCGACGACGAGGGACTGCCTTGTGGAGGGCGGCGGCATCGGACGGAAACTGGATTTCCTCGCGCAGGAGATGAACCGCGAAGCCAATACCATCCTCTCAAAAACCACGGATCTGGAGATCTCCAATCGGGCGATCGAGCTGAAAACGGAGATCGAGAAGATCAGAGAACAGATACAGAACATCGAGTAGGGCAATCGAAAGGACAGCGTCGGGAGAAGGAGGATTCATGGGCAGACTGATTCACATCGGTTTTGGCAATGTTGTCAATACGGGAAAGATCATCGCCATTGTGAGCCCGGATTCCGCGCCGGTCAAGCGTATGGTGCAGAAAGCAAAGGAGCAGGGGACGGCGATCGACGCCACGCAGGGACGAAAGACCAAGGCGGTGCTGGTGATGGAGAACAGCCAGTTGGTGCTCTCGGCGCTTTTGCCGGAAACCATATCGGGCAGGGCACAGACGGAGGATGGACAGACGGATGAAGAGTAAGGGAATATTGATCGTCGTTTCCGGATTCTCCGGAGCGGGCAAAGGCACTTTGATGAAAAAGCTGGTGGAGGAGTACGAGAGGTATGGTCTGTCGATCTCCGCTACCACGAGGGCGCCGCGTCCGGGCGAGGAGGACGGCAGGGAATACTTTTTTGTGACAAAGGAAGAATTTGAGCGGAGGATCGCGGACAACGCTCTGATCGAGTATGCGCAGTACTGCGGCAATTATTACGGGACGCCGCGGGATTATGTGGAAAAGCAGATGGCGCAGGGACGCGATGTGATCCTGGAGATCGAGATCCAGGGGGCGCTCGCTGTCAGAAAGCAGTATCCGGACGCCGTGCTGCTCTTTGTGATGCCGCCGAGCGCCGAGGAGCTCCGCCGCAGGCTTTCGGGGAGAGGGACGGAGACTGCGGAGGTCATTGACAAACGGCTTCGCCGGGCGGCGGAGGAAGCGCAGGGGATCGAGGAATATGATTATATCCTCATAAACGATGATCTGGAGACTTGCGTAAAGGAGCTTCATGCGGTCATTGACGCGGCGCATCATGCGCCGTGCAGGAATGAGGCGTTTATCGAAAAAATAAGACGGGAATTAGGAGGAAATTGATATGTTACATCCATCTTACGCAGATTTGATCGACGTAGTAAACAGTGAGGTCGAGGCGGGGGAGGATCCCGTAGTGACCAGCCGGTATTCCATTGTGATGGCAACGGCCAAGAGAGCGCGGCAGATCATTGCCGGCGACGACGAACTGGTGGACGGCAAAGGCAGGAAACCGCTGTCTGTCGCCGTGGAGGAATTGGATCAGGGCATGATCAAGATCTTGAATGAGGAGATCGAAGCGGACGAGGCGGCGGAGCAGCCCGCGGCAGAGGAGACGCCGGAGCCTGCGGCGGCGGAGTAGAGCCGTGCAGTCTGTTGTGGAGAAAAAGGTACTCTTTGTATCCCTGGGATGCGATAAGAATCTGGTCGATTCCGAGAGGATGCTCGGTATCCTGCGGGAGCGGGGCTATGTCTTTACGGACGATGAGACGGAAGCGGAGGCTGCGGTCGTCAATACCTGCTGTTTCATCGGAGACGCCAAGGAGGAGAGCGTCAACACGATCCTGGAACTTGCTTCCCTGAAAGAAACAGGTTCCCTGAAAGCGCTTATCGTGACGGGGTGTCTTGCCGAGCGTTACCGGGAGGAGATCCGCAGGGAGATCGAGGAAGTGGATGCGGTCATCGGCACGACGGCGATCGACCGGATCGCGGATACACTGGATCAGGTGTTTGCGGGCAGCGCGCAGGATGTCTATGACGATCTTGACAGAAAGCCGCTTACGGACGGAAAACGGGTGGTGACGACGGGCGGGCACTTTGCCTATCTGAAGATTGCGGAAGGCTGCGACAAGCGCTGCACCTACTGTATCATCCCCAAGGTGCGCGGTCCGTATCGGAGCGTCCCGATGGAGAGTCTTCTGCGGGAAGCCAGGACGCTTGTCGGGCAGGGCGTAAAGGAACTGATCCTTGTGGCGCAGGAGACGACTGTTTACGGAAAGGATCTCTACGGCCGTAAGGCATTGCCGGAACTGTTGCGGAAACTCTGCAAGATCGACGGGCTTGTCTGGATCAGGCTTTTATACTGTTATCCGGAGGAGATCGACGAGGAATTGATCCGCGTGATCAAAGAGGAAGAAAAAATATGCCATTATCTGGATCTTCCCATCCAGCATGCTTCCGATGCGGTATTAAAACGGATGGGGAGAAGGACGGACCGGGAGGAATTGATCCGGATCATAGAGCGTCTTCGGGAAGAGATTCCTGATATCTGTCTGCGGACCACATTGATCTCGGGCTTTCCGGGGGAGACGAAAAAGGATCACGAGGAACTTCTCTCCTTTGTGAAAAGGATGCGTTTTGACAGACTGGGCGTGTTTCCTTATTCCAGAGAAGAGGACACCGCTGCGGCAGGGATGCCGGGGCAGATTTCCGAAAAAGTGAAATGCGCCCGCCGCGACGAGATCATGGCGTTGCAGCAGGAGATCGCTTTTGAAATGGCAGCCGGAATGGAAGGACGGACGCTTTCCGTCATGATCGAGGGGAAAGTGGCGGATGAGGATGCCTATGTGGCGAGGACTTACCGGGATGCGCCGGAAGTGGACGGGCTGTTGTTCTGCCGTACGCAGAGAGAGCTGATGACCGGAGACTTCGTGCAGGTCAGGGTCACGGGCTCTTACGAATATGATCTGATGGGAGAGTTGGAAGATGAATCTGCCGAATAAACTGACAATGTTCCGCGTGGTGTTGATTCCGTTTTTTGTGGTGTTCCTATTGGTTGACATAACACCATATGATAATTGGATAGCACTTGTTATTTTTATCGTTGCCAGCCTGACGGATCTGCTCGACGGAAAGATTGCCAGAAAATATGGTCTGGTGACGAACTTCGGGAAATTCATGGATCCGCTCGCGGATAAACTTCTGGTCTGTTCGGCGCTCATCTGTCTGGTAGAGATGGAGAAGATCGCGGCGTGGATGGTCATTGTCATCATTGCCAGAGAGTTTATCATCAGCGGTTTTCGGCTGGTGGCTTCCGACAACGGCGTGGTGATCGCGGCAAGTTACTGGGGCAAATTCAAGACGACCTTTCAGATGGTCATGATCTGTCTGCTGATCGCCGATCTGGAAGCGCTTTCCCTTGTCACGGCGGTCGTGACCTGGGCGGCGGTAATCCTGACGGTGGTGTCGCTTATGGATTACCTGATCAAAAACAGGGACGTCATGAAAGAAAAGTAGAAAAGAGGAATGACGGAACATGACAGTAGAGATCATTGCGGTGGGTACGGAACTCCTGTTGGGAAATATCGTGAACACGAACGCCGCCTATCTGGCGGAGAAGTGTGCCGGGCTGGGACTTTCCTGCTATCATCAGGATGTGGTCGGCGACAATGAGGAGCGGCTCTGCGAGACCATCAAAACGGCGCTTGCGCGTGCCGATATCCTGCTTCTCTCAGGGGGCCTGGGTCCCACGCAGGACGACCTTACCAAGGAAGCGGCGGCAAAGGTATTGGGAAAACCGTTGTATCTCCACGAGGCGAGCAAAGAGGCAATCCGCCGTTTTTTTGAGAAGCGGGGCATGGAGATCACGGACAATAACTGGAAGCAGGCTATGGTGCCGGAGGGCTGTATCGTGGTGGAGAATCCGAACGGCACGGCGCCGGGCGTCATCATGGCGGAGAACGGAAAACATGTGATTCTGATGCCCGGTCCGCCAAACGAACTGGTTCCCATGTTTGAGAACTCGATCATGCCTTACTTGAGCAAATTACAGTCCTGCGTCATTTTTTCCCAGACCGTGAAGATCTGCGGCGTGGGGGAGAGCAAGCTGGAGACGATGGTGCAGGATCTGATCGAAAAGCAGACGAATCCCACCATTGCCACATACGCAAAGACGGGCGAGGTGCATCTGCGCGTGACTGCCAGGGCGCAGGACGAAAAGGAAGCGAAGAAGCTGGTCAAGCCTGTGGTAAAGGAGTTAAAGGCGCGGTTTGGCGGCAATATCTATACCACGGACGATACAGTGACGCTGGAGAAATCGGTGGTCGATCTGCTGCTTGCCAATCACCTTACGATCTGTACGGTGGAGTCCTGTACCGGAGGACTTTTGGCGGCGCGTCTCATCAATGTGCCGGGGGTATCGGAGGTTTTTAAGGCAGGTTATATCACCTATTCGAACAAAGCAAAGCGCAGATTGATCGGCATTAAGAAAAATCTTCTGATCAAGCACGGCGCGGTCAGCGAGCAGGTTGCTAAGGAGATGGCGAGAGGCGCGGCGCTTGTCTCCAAGGCGGATGTGACCGTCAGCATTACGGGGATCGCGGGGCCGGGCGGCGGCACGGAGGAAAAGCCGGTCGGGCTGGTCTATATGGGATGCAGCGTCTGCGGGCGTATCACGGTGAAGAAATGTCAGTTTGACGGCAGCCGCGAAAAGATTCGGGAAAATACGGTTTCGGCGGCATTGTCCCTGATGCGGGAGTGTATTTTGCAGTATTACAGCGAGGTGACTTTCGGCGGTAAGGAGAAGTAGAGGAAAGGATAAAAAATGAACGAATCGGATAACTTAAACGGATATACAGAATCGGAAGCTGTGGAGAAAGTCCCTGCGGAAGATACGGTGGTGGAGACGCACGGGCTTTTTTCGGGCAGTCAGCCGCAGAATGCTTACGGCGCCCGGCAGGGCAGTTCGGGGACGCTTGCGCCATACGGCGGTCAGAATCCGTACAATCCTTATGAGAATCAGACGGGCGGTTATGGGGCGCAGAACCCATACGGCGGTCAGAATCCATACAATCCCTATGAGAATCAGGCGGGCGGCTACGGAACGCAGAACCCATACAACGGTCAGAATCCGTACAATCCCTATGAGAATCAGGCGGGCGGCTACGGGGCGCAGAACCCATACGGCGGTCAGAATCCGTACAATCCCTATGAGAATCAGGCGGGCGGCTACGGAGCGCAGAACGCTTACGGCGGTCAAAATCCATACGGGAATCAGAACGGCGGTTACGGCGGGCAGGGCGGACAGCCTCCCTACGGCGGGCAGCCCCCGTACGGTAACTCCTACAATCCCTACGGTCCTTATGCGGCGCCGCAAAAAAAGCGCACAGGGCTGATCGTGGCGATCGTGGTTGTCATTATCGTCCTGTTTTTTGTAGCGCTCATCGCGCTGGTGAGCAGGGCGGCGAGCCTTCTTTCCGAGCAGGATAAGGAAAAGATCAGGCGCGATATCTACGATATGGATGACGATGACTACGATTACGACCATCACGACTATGAGCATCACAGCTATGAATACGACTATGACTATGATTATGACGATGATTTCTACTATGATTATGATGACGACTATCTCTACGACGACGATTATGGCTACGGTTACGACTATGACTATGACTATGATTACGATTATGACAGCGAGCAGTATTACACCCTGCATGATGACTTGAGGGACGATCTGTCGTACAAAGTGGAATTTGAAGAATACGAGTATGAGACGGATCTTGAAAATGTTTATATCGGAGCCTATGTACCGACGATCTCAGGTGAGGATGTCCCGAATCTGAAAGCGCTCAACGAGAGCATTCAAAAAGAGGTCGATACTGTCACGGAGCTTTTTGAGAAAGACTACAAGTCCCTGATCAAGGACAATGAGGACAGCTATTTTGAGGCTGGTCTCAGTTGCTATGCGACCTATATGGACGAGGATAAGCTGAGTCTCGTCTATGATGAAAGGGTGTTCTGCAATCTGGGTGATGCAGTCGATCAGATCGCCTGCCTGGTGTGCCTGAATGTGGATATGAAAAACGGCGTTGTTCTGGACAACAAGGAAATGCTTGTGACGGACGACGATTTCTCCGTGGAATTTCGGAATATGAGCGACGTGCAGAACGGTGAGATCTCTTATCTCACGACGAAGACGGATCAGCAGATCACAGCGTATTTCAACTCCGACAATATCATCGTCTTCTATACGCCCAAGGGCATGGAGATCGGGTTTAACTACGAGGAAGGCTGGGTGACGGTGACTTACGAGGACTACGAAAAATATCTGAAAGTGTTTTAGCGCAAAAGACAGGGCGCGGGTGTCGGGAGATGTCTGCGCTTTCTTTTTTTGTTTTTTTGCGGGAAAGGCTTGAGCATATCGAAAGATTCTGATAGAATAGAGGCATCTGAGAATATGGAATCTGTTATGCGTACGCATATCCGGCATTTCGCCACAAATTCCATTTGCTTAAAAAAAGAAGAGGAAGGAGGGCAGAGTGTCATTTATGGGACAGCATAAGTGCTAAGATACAAAAAATAAAAAAGGAATTGACAAAATCGAACATTTGTTTTAATCTGAGATAAGAACAGATGTTCTATCAGAAAAGGAGAACAGAACATGGAAAGAGAAGAAAAGTTAAAGGCATTGGATGCCGCATTGGGGCAGATAGAGAGACAGTTTGGCAAGGGCGCCGTCATGAAGCTGGGCGACCCCTCCGTACAGATGAATGTGGAGACCATCCCCACCGGATCGCTTAGTCTGGATATCGCGCTGGGGCTGGGCGGGATCCCGAAAGGCAGGGTCATCGAGATCTACGGACCGGAGTCCAGCGGTAAGACGACGGTTACGTTACATATGATCGCGGAAGTACAGAAACGCGGCGGCATTGCCGGATTCATCGACGCGGAACATGCGCTGGATCCCGTCTATGCGAAAAATATCGGCGTGGATATCGACAATCTCTATATCTCGCAACCGGACTGCGGCGAGCAGGCGCTGGAGATCACGGAGACTATGGTGCGCTCGGGCGCGGTGGATATCATTGTGGTGGACTCTGTGGCGGCGCTGGTGCCTAAGGCGGAGATCGACGGCGATATGGGAGACGCCCATGTGGGCTTGCAGGCGCGGCTGATGTCACAGGCGCTCCGCAAACTCACAGCGGTCATCAGTAAGTCGAATTGTACGGTCGTCTTTATCAATCAGCTCAGAGAAAAGGTGGGTATCATGTTCGGAAATCCGGAGACGACCACCGGCGGCCGCGCTCTGAAATTCTATTCCTCCGTGCGGCTGGACGTCAGGCGCATCGAATCCTTAAAGCAGGGCGGAGAGGTGATCGGCAACCGCACGAGAGTCAAAGTCGTAAAGAATAAGGTAGCGCCTCCGTTCAGAGAGGCGGAGTTTGATATCATGTTCGGCGAGGGCATCTCTACCGTGGGTGATATTCTGGATCTGGCGGCTGAGAACAATATCGTCAATAAGAGCGGCGCATGGTATGCCTATGAGGGAAATAAGATCGGACAGGGCAGAGAGAACGCGAAGCAGTATCTGAAAGACAACCCGCAGGCATGCGCCGAGATCGAACGCAAAGTCAGGGAACTCTTTAATATGGAGACAGATCCTGCGCCGGAAGCGCCTGCGGCAGCGCCGGAATCTGAAAAGTCTGCGGCAAAGAAGACAGGAGAGCAGGAAAAGGAATGAACGCCGCAGCGGATGAGACCGCCGGAGGGATAACGAATGACCGTGACGCAGATGACGGCTCTGACACGAGGAAGATACCGGGTCGAACTGGAAGACCGGACGACTCTTGTGCTGTATCGGGGCGAACTTTCTAAACTGGATATCGGGGAGGGAAAAGAGATACCGGAGGAGACGCTGCGGCGGATTCGGGAGGAGATTCTTCCCCTGCGCGCCAAAAAACGGGTCTTGAATCTGCTGCAGAGAAGAGATTATACGGCGGCCAGGCTGCGGGATAAACTGAAAGAGGGCGGTTATCCGGAAGAATGTATCGAGGAGGCGGTCGCTTATGCGGCGTCCTACGGATATGTGGACGATGCCCGTTACGCAGAGGATTACATCCGCTGTCATCTGGAACAGAAAAGCAGGATGCGGATCGAGCAGGATCTGATGCGGAAAGGAATCTCCAAGCCCATGATCGGTGAGGCGTTTGAAAAGCTCGTGGCGGAGGGGGCTGTGCAGGACGAAGAGGGCATGATAACAGCGCTTCTTCGAAAGAAAAATTTTGACCACAGAACGGCTACGATGCAGGAACGGCAGAGGATGTACGCTTTTCTCAGCCGGAGGGGATTTCATGCGGAGGCGATTAACAGAGCTCTTTTGCTTGACATAACATAAAATTCAGTATAGAATTAGTATGTTGTAGTTTTGCTGACTATCGGGCTGTCATTTACGGGCAACAGCCGACAGCCGTCAATAGATTTGGTAATCGTACAATGAAAACTAAATAAGGAGGTGCTCCTGTAAATGTGGCAAGTTGTGGTAGCAATAGTCGTCACACTGGTGATTACTGCTCCGATCGCTGCGCTGATCGCAATCAATTATCAAAAAAAGATGACGGAAGCGAAGCTGGGCAATGCGGAGGAGAAAGCCAGGGAGATCATTGACGAAGCTCTCAAAACTGCTGAGACGAAAAAGCGTGAGTCGCTGCTTGAAGTCAAGGAAGAGTCCATTCGCACGAAGAATGAACTGGACAAGGAGATCAAGGAACGGCGTGCCGAAGCACAGCGCTATGAGCGTCGCGTACAGCAGAAAGAAGAGAACATCGACAAAAAGGCTGACGCTATTGAGAAAAAGGAAGCGAGCCTGGCAGCGAAAGAAGAGACACTCGCCAGACAGCGCGAAGAAATTTCCAAACTGAGCGAGCAAAGATTACAGGAACTGGAACGAATCTCTGGATTAACCTCCGAACAGGCAAAAGATTATCTGCTGAAAATTGTTGAAGATGAAGTGAAACATGAAACTGCTGTCATGATCAAGGAGATGGAGAGCAGGGCGAAAGAGGAAGCGGACAAGAAGGCAAAGGAATACGTCGTGACGGCGATTCAGAAGTGTGCTGCCGATCATGTGTCCGAGACCACGATCTCTGTGGTGCAGCTTCCCAATGACGAGATGAAAGGCAGGATCATCGGTAGAGAGGGACGTAATATCAGGACGCTCGAGACGATGACCGGCGTGGATCTGATCATTGACGATACGCCCGAGGCTGTCATTCTTTCCGGCTTTGATCCGATCAGAAGGGAAGTCGCGAGGATCGCGCTTGAGAAGCTGATCGTGGACGGGCGTATTCACCCCGCCAGGATCGAGGAGATGGTCGAGAAAGCGCAGAAAGAAGTCGAAGTCATGATCAAAGAGGAGGGCGAAGCCGCCACCCTTGAAGTCGGCGTACATGGTATTCACCCCGAGCTTGTGAGACTGCTCGGTAAGATGCGTTTTAGGACCAGTTACGGGCAGAACGCATTGAAGCATTCCATCGAGGTGGCGCAGTTATCCGGGCTTCTGGCAGCGGAAATGGGGCTGGATGTCAGGATGGCAAAGCGTGCCGGCTTACTGCACGATATCGGCAAAGCGGTGGATCATGAGATGGAAGGATCTCATATTCAGCTTGGCGTAGAGCTGTGCAGAAAGTATAAGGAAGGACCGATCGTCATCAACGCGGTAGAGTCCCACCACGGCGACGTGGAGCCGCAGTCTCTGATCGCGTGTCTGGTACAGGCGGCGGATACGATATCCGCAGCGAGACCGGGTGCGAGAAGAGAGACTTTGGAGACATACACAACAAGACTGAAACAATTGGAAGACATCACAAACAATTTCAAAGGTGTAGATAAATCTTTTGCTATTCAGGCAGGTAGAGAGATTCGAGTAATGGTAGTTCCGGAACAGATCAACGATTCTGATATGGTGCTCCTTGCGAGAGATATTTCCAAACAGATCGAAGCTGAGTTGGAATATCCCGGGCAGATCAAGGTAAATGTGATCCGTGAGAGCCGTGTCATCGACTATGCAAAATAGTAAGAAAGACCCCGCAGAGATTCTGCGGGGTTTTTGTTGTGCAAAAAGTTTGCACAATTTCACCAGAAAAACAGGATTTGGCGTTAGAAAATTGTCCTATCTGCATACTTGTGAAAATTCCTTTCTTATAGTAGAATAGGTAGCGGTGTATGATTGTATACAATTATTCTGTAATAATATTACACAGGAAAGTGGGTCGAAAAGATGAAACCGTATAGCGAGATGAGCAGAGAGGAACTGGCGGCACAGCAGGCGGAGTTGACAAAGCAGTTTGAAGCGGCGAAAGAAAAGGGCTTAAAACTGGATATGTCCAGAGGAAAGCCGGAGCCTGCGCAGCTCGATCTGGGAATGGGGCTTTTGGATGCGCTGAATTCCTCGTCCGATATGAAGTGTATGGAGGGGATCGATGTCAGAAACTACGGCTTGATGGATGGCATCACGGAGGCGAAGCATCTCATGGCGGACGTGATGAATGTACCTGCGGAGAATGTGATCGTCTACGGAAATTCCAGTCTGGCGATCATGTATGATACGATCTCCCGTTCCGTGACACACGGCGTTATGGGCGAAACGCCCTGGTGTAAGCTGGATCGGGTGAAATTTCTGTGCCCTGTGCCGGGGTATGACAGACATTTTGCGATCACGGAGCATTTCGGTATCGAGATGATCACGATTCCCATGACGGCGGACGGTCCGGACATGGATCTGGTCGAAAAGTATGTGTCGGAGGACGAGGCGGTAAAGGGAATCTGGTGTGTGCCGAAGTATTCCAATCCGTCCGGTATTTCATACTCGGATGAGACCGTGCGGCGGTTTGCGTCCTTAAAGCCTGCGGCGAAAGATTTCCGCATTTATTGGGATAACGCTTATGCGGTGCATCATCTTTATGAGGACAGGCAGGACGAGATCCTGGAGATCCTTGGTGAATGCGAAAAAGCGGGCAATCCCGATATGGTGTTTGAATTCTGCTCCACCTCAAAGATCAGCTTTTCCGGCGGCGGTATGGCGGCTATGGCTTCCTCGGCGGCAAACCTTGCGGATACGAAGAAGACCATGACTTTGCAGACCATCGGCTATGATAAGGTGAATCAGCTTCGCCATGCCAGATATTTTCAGAACCTTGCGGGGATGCAGGCTCATATGAAGAAACATGCGGACATTATCCGACCTAAATTTGAGGCGGTGCTCTCCGTGCTGGAAAGGGAGCTCGGCGGTCTGGGGATCGGCGAGTGGACAAGACCGCGCGGCGGGTACTTTATCTCCTTTGACGCGATGGAGGGCTGCGCGAAAGCGATCGTTGCCAAATGTAAGGAGGCGGGCGTCGTGCTGACCGGAGCCGGAGCGACGTATCCTTACGGAAAAGACCCGAAGGACAGCAATATCCGCATCGCGCCCACGTTTCCGACAGCGGAGGAGATGGCGGCGGCGACCGATCTCTTCGTGCTGTGCGTGAAGCTGGTCAGTGTGGAGAAGCTTTTGGAAACGATGTGATATATGTTTTGACAGTGAGGGAATCATGGAAACTTATGAGAGATTAGGCAGGGAACTGGTACACAAGGGCGCGATCATCGACTATTATCAGGACACGATCCGCGTGGCAAACGGAAATGTGGTCAAGTGGGATCTGATCGACCACAAGGGCGCGGCGGCTGTGGTGGCGGTGCAGGACGACGGGAGACTTCTGATGGTCAGGCAGTACCGCAACGCGCTGGATCGGGAGACGTTAGAGATTCCGGCGGGCGGCTTAAACAGCGCGGACGAGCCGACCGATCTTGCGGCGGCAAGGGAACTGGAGGAGGAGACGGGTTTCGTTGCGGGGAAATTGGAGCGATTGCTCACGCTTCGCACGACGGTCGCTTTCTGCAATGAAAAGATCGACGTCTATCTGGCGACCGAGTTGAAAAAAGGACAGCAGCATCTCGACGAGGATGAATTTTTGAACGCCGAGAGTCATGACCTTGACGAACTGATCGGGATGATCTATGACGGAAAGATCCAGGACGGGAAGACGGTGTCGGCGCTGCTTGCCTATAAGAATAAGTACAGAGTTTAATGTTATGTAAACCAAATGGCTGGCTTTGAAATTTCAGGCATGTCTCGTCCGACCGAAACATATACTTGCGTAAAGAGATAGAAAAAGGCGGTACGGTGTGCGCAGGCAGTCTTTTGTGCGGAGCGGCTATCATATGGCATATCTGTTTCTGATCGGTCTCTTCATCGGGATCCTGATCGTGAATCTGGGGCATGAGGCATGGATCGAAAACGGCAGTCTTTTCGGAGTAGATATGATGAACCGTTTAAAAAACAGCAGACCGGAGGGAGCGGGGATGATCGGATACATTCTGCGGCACCGCCTTTTTACGGTCTGTATGCTGAGTCTGGTCTCCACGACCGTGATCGGCATTCCGATCCTATGCGCGTACATCTGTTATCTGGGACTGGCGGCGGGCTGTCTTTTGTCGGTGGCGGTGATTCGTTACGGCATCAGGGGAATCCTTTTTATGGCGGCGCTTCTTATGCCGCAGGCGTTTCTTCTGCTCCCTGCTTATGCGGGTCTGTTTCTCTGGGCGGTTTCGCTGAACCGCACGCTCTATGCCCCGCGGACGGACCTGACCGGATACGAGCGTTTCAGCCGCCGCTTTTATCTGGTAAAATGCGTGCAGATTGTGGTGATTCTGGCAGTTGTCATAATGGGATGCCTGCTTGAAAGTTATGTCAATCCTAATATGCTGCGCTTCGCATTAAAAATTTTTTAAAAAATTTTTTTTATTCTTTTTTCCAAGATATAGTAGACATAAAATCATTTGAAAACGAGATGTTGTGTCTTGTCTCAAAAATGGCGCAAACGCCCATAAAATCGGGAAAAAATCCATTTGCTTTTCTGAAAAAATCTGATTATAATGATACTCAGACAGTGTTTTGATTTACATAAAGAGAACGCATGGGGAAGGATTTCCGGGCAGAATGGAAAAAGAGATCAGCGCATTTATCACATATTTACATAATGTGAAGAATACCTCCGGCAATACGGAGATGTCTTACAAAAGAGATCTGGAGAAAGTACAGCATTTTATGGAAAGCCGCGGCATTCAGGAAACAAGAGCCGTGACAGCGCAGGATCTTTCCGACTATGTCAGGTATCTGGAGGAGAATCAGTTTGCGGCGGCTACGGTCTCCCGCAATATCGCGTCCCTGAAAGCATTTTATCATTATCTGGTGCAGGAGGGGATCGTGGAGGAGGATATCACCGATAAGCTCAAGGCGCCCAAGATCGAGAAAAAAGCGCCGGAGATCATGTCTCCCGACGAGGTGGTGCGCCTTTTGGAACAGCCCTCGGGCGACAGTCCGAAAGAGATCCGCGACAAGGCGATGTTAGAACTTCTCTACGCGACGGGAATCAGGGTGACAGAGTTGATCACGCTGACTCTCGCCGATGTGAATATGCAGATGAATTTCATTCTCTGCCGTGACCGCAATAAGGAGCGGATCATTCCTTTCGGTGCGGCGGCGAAAAATGCGATGGCAAGATATCTGGACGGCACCAGGGAGGAAATGTTGGAAAATAAGGACTCCGATGTGCTGTTTGCGAATTGTTCCGGACAGCCGATGAGCAGACAGGGATTTTGGAAGCTGATCAAACACTATGCAAAGAAAGCCGATATCCAGGCGGATATCACGCCCCACACGCTGCGGCATTCCTTTGCGGCGCATCTGGTGGAGAACGGCGCGGATCTGCGGAGCGTGCAGGAGATGCTGGGGCATTCCGATATTTCCACCACACAGATCTACGCGAACTTAAACCACAACCATATCAGAGAGGTGTACGCGAAAGCGCATCCCAGAGGCTAGAGGAAAATTGCTTCGCAACTCATATTGTTATAAAGGCATGGGACTGTCGAAATCGACACCCCGTGCTTTTCTTTTTGCCTATTCATACTCTGCAATATCATAGATCAGCCGTTCCGATGCCTCCCACCCGAGGCAGGGGTCGGTGATGGACTTGCCGTAAACGCCCTCCCCGATCTTCTGGCAGCCCTCCTCGATATAGCTTTCGATCATCACGCCCTTTACCATCTTATGCAGATCGCTGCTCAGTTTCCGGCTGTGCATGATCTCCTTGACGATGCGGATCTGCTGCTCAAACTGCTTGTCGGAGTTGCTGTGGTTTGCGTCGATGACGCACGCCGGATTGACCAGATCATACTCCTGATAAAGGGTGAAGAGGGTGTTTAAGTCCTCATAATGATAGTTCGGCTGGCTTCTGCCGTGCTTGTTGACGGAGCCGCGCAGAACTGCATGTGCAAGCGGATTGCCGCCTGTGCTGACCTCGAACCCCCGATAGATAAATTCATGGGGGTGCTGGGCGGCGTAGATGGAGTTTAACATCACGGAGAGCGTGCCGCTGGTGGGATTCTTCATCCCGGCGGGCACGTCGAAGCCGCTCACGGTCATGCGGTGCTGCTGATCCTCCACAGAGCGCGCGCCGATGGCGACATAGGAGAGAATGTCCTCCACATAGCCCCAGTTGTCGGGGTAGAGCAT
>JAMPCE010000057.1 GCA_023666335.1 bacterium | reverse complement strand
GGTGGCGGTGTTCGGCGTGGGCGGCGTGGGCGGCTATGTGTGCGAGGCGCTGGCGCGAAGCGGCGTGGGGGCGCTTGACCTGATCGACAAAGATACGGTGGCGCTCTCCAACATCAACCGGCAGATCATCGCCACGCATGAGACGGTCGGGCGTAAGAAGACGGATGTGATGCGGGAGCGGATCCTTTCGATTAACCCGGAGGCGCAGGTGCGGGTCTATCCCTGTTTTTTCCTGCCGGAAAACGCGGACAGCTTTCCCTTTGCGGAATACGATTATGTGGTGGATGCGGTGGATACCGTGACGGCAAAGATCGAGCTGGTGATGCGCGCAAAGGAAGCGGGCGTGCCGATCATCAGCAGCATGGGAGCGGGAAACAAGCTGGATCCTTTGGCGTTTCGCGTGGCGGATCTCTATGAGACGAAAGTGTGCCCTCTCGCGCGTGTGATGCGCAGGGAATTGAAGAAGCGGAACGTGACGCATCTGAAAGTGGTGTACTCGGAGGAGGAGCCGCTGACCCCGTTGCAGGGAGCTGCAGATGAGACGGAAGTGCGCGATGGCGGAGCGGCAGAATGTCTGCCGGATGAGGGTGTGCCGCGCCGACAGACGCCCGGCAGCGCAGCTTTTGTCCCCTCTGTGGCAGGTCTTTTGATCGCCGGGGAAGTGGTAAAAGAGTTAAGCCTCGCCGTCCCGCCGCTTCTTTAACTGCTGCAAAGACCAGATAATGAGCCAGATCAGGATCGGCAGACCGATGACGGAGCCGAGCCATCCGGCAAAGTACCGCCCGAAAGCGTCCGGGTTTACCAGAAGCAGAATGAGACCGCCGACATACAGGGCGGCGATCAGGAGGATGCCGATGATGGCTGCGATTCGTTTCGGCGTTATTTTTTTTGTGGGATTTTTCTGTTTTTTATCGGTCACTTCGGAAGGATTCATGGTTTTCTCCTGATTGTGCGAATAGCATAACCAACGCAGACGCGCTTGCGCTCCGTTCCGGACGTAGCGGTACTAGGCTCGGGAGCTGCACAACAGCTCCAAACCTCGCCAAGTGCCGACGTCCTGCAAGGGTCTGCTTATGGTTATGGTATTCGCACAATCTTGACAAATAGAAACGTGTTCTGTAATGTAATTACTTAAATTTTACTTTACCATATTTTTCAGAGAAAGAAAAGCGCGCAGAAAAGAGAAAGAAAAGGGGCAGGTAAAAAACTTCGCACATTGTATTTCTGACGCGCTTATGATAGAATAAAAACCGTTATGTGAAAGAAAAACCGAAAACCGGATCGATAGGAGAGATATGCGATGGGCGGGTCAGGAACGGAGAGCGCGAAAAGCGGCAGGAACGGCATAAGAAGAAGGAACAGGGTCTATCATGTGCTCTATGTTATCATGGCGGTATTTCTTTTGGCGATGATCGTTTGGGCGGCGGTCACAAACAGGGGGCAGTCACCGACCGATCTGATGACGGAGGGAAATATTGCATTTGACGAAGGATGGCATATGGCGGACGGAAGCGCGGCGGATCTGGAGCATCTGCACAAGATGCCCTCCGTGCAGCCGGATCGGGAGCAGGGCGTCTTTTGTAATCTGCCCGCCGATCTGGGAGAAAGAAAGTCCCTTTGCTTTCGGACCAAAAATATCATATATCGGGTCTATGTGGACGGGGAACTGCGCTATGAGCCGAAAATACGGGAGAGCCGTGTCTATAATCGGTCTCTTGGCACAAGGTGGAACTATGTTCCGCTCTATGCGGCGGATGCGGGCGCTTCTGTAGAGATCCGCTTTCAGACCGTATACGGGAGTGCGCGGGCGTGTATCGACCATCTCACACTCGGGTCGGCGGCAGGGGAGATCGTGGATACGTTTACGGGGAAGACGGTGGCGTTTTCGACCTGTCTGCTCCTCTTGTTTGCAGGCATGCTTTTGATCGTCGCGGATATTCCGGCTAATATGCGGAAAGATAAAAACCACGAATTGTTGTATCTGGGGCTGTTCGCGGTCAGCATTGCGGTGTGGTGCCTTGCGGAGACCAATCTGTTACAGTTTTATACGGACGACAGCAGACTGTTACAGACGCTCTCCTGCTGTTCCCTGATGATGATCCCGATCCCGCTGGTGCTCTATCTGAACGCGGCGTTCGGCTTCCGCAAAAAATGGGTGGTGCCCGCCATCTGTTACGCGTCCTGTGCGGAGTTTACTCTCTGCACGGCCCTGCACTTTACGGGAATCATGGATTATCACGAGACGTTGACGCTCACGCACATCATACTGGCGGTCTCGGCGGTGCTTTTGCTCTATGCCATTGTCAAAAATGCCTTTGCGGTGCGTGGGAGCAATGTGCGGAACATCTATAAGGCGATACGGACCGTCGGATTGATGAGTATCTGCTTTGCCACGGGGATCGATATCATGCGGTACTACAGAGGGCACAACAGCGACAGCGCCATGTTTGTGCGCATCGGTCTGCTGCTCTTTATCCTGTGTTACGGGAGCGCCAGCTTAGAGCGGATGGTGAACGCCGTAAAACTCGGGGTGCAGGCGGAATTTGTCAGCCAGCTTGCCTACCGCGACGGTCTGACGGGCGTTGGCAACCGCACAGCGTTTCAGGAAAGATTGGAGGAACTGGAAGGGAAGAAGCGGGAAGTGCCGGGGCTTGCCATCGTGATGTTTGACGTAAACGATCTGAAATATGTGAACGACCATCTGGGTCATCAGTGCGGCGATGAATTGATCGTGGGCAGCGCGGAGATCGTCAAGGCTGCACTGGAAGCGGAGGGCGGCGCCTGCTTTCGGATCGGCGGCGACGAGTTTGCAGGGATCCTAGTCGATGCGGATGCAGCCGGACGCTGCGAGGCGGTGCTAAAGCATTTTCGGGAGGCGGTGGAGGACTATAACGCCGTGCCGGAGCAGAAACTGCGGATCAGCATCGCGGGCGGTTATGCGGTCTATGACAGGGAGCAGGAGAACGAGATGCTGATGGACGTCTATCAGCAGGCGGATGTGCGCATGTATGAAAATAAAAAGCAGATCAAGAGCGTACAGATGAAACCGGCGGAGTTTTACAACAGCCGCAGGATGCGGGAGGAAAATGAAAATGGATAAGATGACTTTGGCAGGAGACGGCTGGCGGATGCGGATCGTGGGAGAAAAGGATATCTTTGGCGTGAACGGGAAAGAGCTTCCCGCAAAGATCCCCGGTTCCGTCTACGGAAATCTCCTGGAGCAGGGACTGATGCCGGATCCGTACGACAGGATGAACGAACTGACGGCGCTGCCCCTGATGGACAATGATTTCGTGTTTGAGACGACGTTTTCCCTGAATGCGGAACAGATGGCGGCGGATTTTCTGCTGCTGCACTTTGACGGCATCGACACGCTGGCGGACATTTACCTGAATGATATTCTTCTGGGGCATGCGGATAATATGCACCGCGTCTGGGAATTTGACCTGACAGAGGCGGCAAGGGCAGGAGAGAATGCGCTGCGGGTGGAGATCGCTTCACCGACCCGCTTTATCGAGGCGGAAAACGAAAAGATCTATACGGGCGGCTCGTCAGATGCGATGCGCGGGTTTCCCCATCTGCGCAAAGCCCACTGTATGTTCGGCTGGGATTGGGGACCGAGACTGCCTGACGCGGGGATCTTCCGCGAGGTGTCAGTGTTGTCCGGGAAAAAAGCACGCCTCGAGCAGGTTTACATAACACAAAACTGGCAAACCGATGGACAAACGGCGGGCAGCGGAAAGAATGCGGAGAACGCAGGCAATGGCAGCGCTGCGAACCTGGTTGACATAACATATCATATCGAAATCGAAGATTTTACGGACGGAGATTCCTACGAGCTGCGAACGGCTCTCTACGATCCGGACGGCGTCCTGATCGCGGAAAAATCTTCCAGAGGAGAGGCGGATAGAAATCAGTCGGTGGGAGAGCAGGCGCAAGCGGCGGACGTCGCGGAGCGCTTTGACGGCTGGGACACGATCGCTGTGCGCGATCCGAAGCGCTGGTGGCCAAACGGCTTTGGAGAGCAGCCCCTTTACTGCGCGGAAGTCACGCTCTTGGACGAGGCGGGTGTTGTGCTGGACAGCTGGAGCCGCAGGATCGGGCTGCGCACCCTGACGGTGTCCAGGGAGGCGGACGAGTGGGGAGAGAGTTTTGCCCATGAGGTCAACGGCGTGAAGATCTTTGCTATGGGCGCGGACTATATTCCGGAGGACAATCTGTTTTCGCGGATCACGCCGGAGCGCACCCGCCGTCTTTTGGAGGATGCGGCGGCAGCCCATCACAACTGCATCCGCGTCTGGGGCGGCGGCTATTATCCGGACGACTGGTTTTTCGACAGCTGCGACGAGCTGGGGCTGATCGTGTGGCAGGATTTCATGTTCGCCTGCGCGTCTTACGAGCTGGATGACGCTTTCGAGCGCAATATCCGTGCGGAGATCCGCGACAATGTGCGGCGGATCCGCCATCATGCCTGCCTGGGGCTTTGGTGCGGCAACAACGAGATGGAGACGCAGACCCTTGACGGCGCGTGGCATCCTTCCGCCAAACAGAAATGCGATTATGTCAAGATCTTTGAGTATCTGATCCCGAAGATTTTGGAGGAGGAGGATCCCGTTACGTTTTACTGGCCCTCTTCACCGTCTTCTGGCGGAAATTACGACGATCCGTGGAACGAAAACAGAGGCGATACCCATTATTGGGCGGTGTGGCACGGCAATAAGCCTTTTACGGACTATCGCAATTATTACTTCCGCTATATGTCCGAGTTCGGCTTCCAGTCTTTTCCCTCGATCAAGACGGTGGAGACGTTTACGAAGCCCCAGGACCGTAATATCTTCTCCCGCGTGATGGAGATGCACCAGAGAAATGCGGCGGCAAACGGCAAGATCATGACGTATCTTTCCGCGACTTATCTCTATCCGACGGATTTTGAGACGCTTTTATACGCATCCCAGCTTTTGCAGGCGGACGCGATCCGCTATGGGATCGAACATTTCCGCAGAAACAGAGGGCGGTGCATGGGTGCGGTCGTGTGGCAGCTCAATGATATCTGGCCCGTGGCTTCCTGGGCGAGTATTGACTACTATGGTCGATGGAAAGCCCTGCACTATGCGGAAAAGCGTGCCTTTGCGCCGCTGATGATCTCCTGCGAGGAGGTCGGCGAACTGTCCGAACGGCCTTTCTGCGTCGCCCAGCCGGAACCGATCGAGAAGTCGGCGCGCCTGCATGTGGCAAACGAGACGATGACGCGGGCGGACGGCACGGTGAGATGGAGCCTGAGAAAAGCGGACGGCGAAACGCTCCTTACGGGGGAGCAGGCGGTCAGCGTGGAACCGCTTTCGGGCGTGTGGCTTTCCAAATTGGATTTTTCATCCTATGACGAATTAGAGGTTTACATAAGTTATTCCTTTGAGCAGAACGGAGAGATCGTTTCGGAGAATACCACGTTGTTTACTGCGCCGAAGCATTTCCGCTTCCGGGATCCGCAGCTGTCCTGGCGCAGGGAGGGCAGCATCCTGATCATCACGGCGGGGGCTTATGCGAGGAGTGTGGAGATCGAGGGGATCGACGGGGATGTGAAACTTTCCGACAACTTCTTTGACATGAATCCGGGGGAGAAGCGGGTGGAGATCGTGGCGGGAGATGCGGGGGATTTCAGGCTGCGGTCTGTATACCAGATACGGTAACAAGAAATGTTCTCAGGCGTTTGCGAAACGTTGCAAAATTCTGTAATAATTGTGTAAATAGGATAACCATAAGCAGACCCTTGGAGATGCGGTAAATTCCTACGGAATTAACCACGTCAGCGCTTATACGAGATGAGTTTAGCGTCTGTTACGCTCGGAATGGAGCGCAAGCGGGTCTGTGTTGGTTATCCTATTTGAACAATTTTAATAATGATGAATGGGTTTCGCAATCACCCAGATAGTGTTTCGACAATGAGGTGGATATGTTAGGTGGATCTGTATGGATAGCGTTTATTCGATTTGCACTCGGTCTGGGCGGCTGTATCCTGCTGTTTTCGCTGCTTTGCGAATCGCGTTTTGACAGGAAGAAAACGGTCGTAAGCTACAGCGTCTTTTCCCTGCTGTTGATCCTTGCTGCCTGCGTCTGGTATGTGATCGACTGGGAGAGCTGTGTGCGGATCGTGGCGTTTGCGATGTATGTCTGTTTTGCGGCGTTTGCCGTTTTTATGAGCAAGGATTCTATTTATCTGACGATCTATAAGCTGGCGCTGGTCTTTTATCTGCTCGCCGTGTTTCTGGTGGGCGGTCTGGAGGTATCGATCCTCTTTTTTGAGCGGAATGTGTGGGCGGATATCATTACGCGGATCCTGCTGATCATCCTGATCGCTTTTCTGCTTCATAAATATGTCAGAAAGCATATGCGGGATTTTGGCAGTTATGTGGAGAAAGAGCTGGATCAGTTCAGCGTCGTTGGCATGATCGTCTGTCTGTTGTTCGGGATCGGTTATATTTTGAATCCGGCGTTAAACAGGGAAATGACGCCGCACCGGATCTATCTGATCCTCATCAATTTTGTGCTGGTAGGCGCTTTGCAGCTGATCGTGATGCGCCTTTATCTGCATGTGGGGCGGGAAAAGGAGTATGCGCGGGAAAATCAACTGATGCAGTTGAATAACAGGCTGCTGGAACGGCAGATGGAACTACAGGAAAAATCCGCGGAATCGGGCAGGCGCATCCGCCACGACGTCCGCCATCACAATGCGGTGATTGCAGAGTATGCGCGCAGGGGACAGACGGAAGAACTGCTGCGGTATTTGCAGGAGTATGACAGGGAGATCGACCGAGACACCCCGGAGGCGATATGCGCAAATACGGCGGTCAACAATATCCTGTCCGCTTATACTCAAAAGGCAAGACAGGAAGAGATCAGGGTCACGCTTGACGTGGAACTTTCCAAAAGCCAGGGGATCGCGGATATCGACCTGGTGGCGATCCTTGCCAATGCCTACGAGAATGCGATCTATGCCTGCATGGAGGTGAGAAAGCAGGAAGAGCGGGAATGCTTTATCCATCTGATGCTCAAAAAGAAAAAGAACAAGCTGACGATCTCCTGCAGCAATACCTGCCTGTCGGAGGCGCGGTTAAAGGACGGACAGCCGGGCGCGGAGTTTACGGGCGGCATCGGCGTTTCCAGCATTATCCGCACGGCGGAAAAATACGACGGGGAATATGACTTTAAAAACGACAACGGTGTGTTTGTATTCAGACTGATCCTGAATATGGAGCCTGAAAATGCGGAGGGAAAATGACCTATCAGACAGCGCTCTGTGACGATGAGCGGGCGGAGCTTGAAAAAACGGAACGATTGTTGAACGCCTATCAGAAATCGCATCCCGACGCGGATTTTCTGATCAGGCGTTTTGAGAGTGCGGAAGAACTGCTTTTTCTGGTGGAGGGGAAAAGCTATGCGCCGGATCTGATCTTTATGGATATCTTTATGCCGGACGGGGCGGGCGGGCAAAGCTGCGAGGGCATGGAAGCGGCGAGAAAACTTCGGGATCTGGGAAGTAAGGCAAAGCTGCTGTTTCTTACTACTTCCGGAGAATACGCGCTGGAGGCGTTTGGCGTGGACGCCTGGCAGTATCTGCTGAAACCGCTGACGGAAGAGCGGCTGTTTACGGCAATGGATAAGTTCCTGGAAGATGCGGAGCGGAAGAAGTGCGTGGTCTTAAAGATCGACGGCAGGATGGAAAAGATTCCGGTGAGCGATATCGTTTATATTGAAGCGCAGCGGAAAACACAGTGCCTCTATCTGACGGGCGGCGCAAAGCGCATCCTGCGCGCGACCATGACGGAACTCTTTGCGCTTTTGTCTGCGTATCCGGAGTTTGTGCGGATCGGTGCAGGCTTTATCGTGAATCTGGAATATGTTGACAGCCTGACGGCGCGGGAGATCTGTCTGCATAACGGCAAAAGTATTTTTATGCCGAGAGGCGCCTATAAGGAGATCCGGGAGGCATATCTGCAATATTACTGCGGATAAAAGTGCAATTTGTACCTTAAAAAGTGCGGATTGTACCGTTTGCCCCCAAAAGGGGAAATTATCTGCTAAAATAACCTCGACAAAAGACAAGCGGAATCGAGGGACAGACAGATGTTACGGACGATCAAAGGAAAGCTTACGGTCAGCACGATCGCGATCGTGGTGGCGAGTATTCTGCTGACGACAGTGGGGATCACGGCAGTGGCAGGAAGCCGGACCGTTCAGGATCAGAAACAGGCTTTGCAGCTGAATGCGGACAAGTATGCGGAGGAGATCAATACCTGGATCGAGAGCGAAAAGATGCTTGCCGCCGGAACGGTGGATACGATCGTGGCAGGAAACAGCACGGAGACAGCGTTTGTGCAGGCTGTCGTGGACGCTCATGCGGCGGGCAGATCGGAACTTCTAAACCTTTACTGCGGAACGAGCGACCACAGATTTCTCTGGTCAAACCGCGAAATAGAAATGCCGGCGGATTATGACCCGGTGGAAAGAGGCTGGTATCAGCAGGCGGTGGAAACCGGCGGCGTGATCGTGACAGATCCATACTGCGATGCGCTGACCGGACAGATGTGCACTACCATTGCGGCGCCGGTCATGCTGGACGGCACGGCGGCAGGCGTCATCGGACTGGATGTGACGCTGGAGACGGTGACGGGATTGACCGGAAGCATCAGTTATGCGGACGGTGTGTACGGATTCCTCTTAGACAGTATCGGGCAGTATGTCGCGCACAGAAATACCGCTTTTGAGCCTACGGAAGAGACGGCGGTTCTGGCAAAGGATATGCTGCCAAAGCTGGGAGAGATGCTCGAGGGAACAAATCAGGAAATTACGCGCCTTACGGACTATGACGGCACGGACTGCTATTTTGCGCTGTCCGGGATCGGGGACTGCGGCTGGCAGCTCGGCGTGGTCGTTCCGGTGGCAAATGTGATGGGGTCTCTGGTGACCATGATCGTGGTGGCTGTTGTGACGGCGCTTGTGGTCATCGTCTTTGTCGCCCTGTTCATGACGGGGCTGATCGGCAGGCTGCTCGCGCCGGTGCAGATGTTAAAGCAGTTTGCTTCCGGAGATTTTTCGGAACATGTCGTTACGGAAAAAGGCGTTCCCGCAGAATATAAAAACGAGACGGAACAGATCAGCAAGGCGACCGTGGAGGTGAAGCAGCAGATCCGCGGCATCATCTTAAACACGAAACAGGAAGCGGCAGATATCGGTACGATTGCGGAGGAGACTTCCGCGAAGATGACGGTGTTAGATCAGGATATCTCCGATATCACTGATTCCGCCGGACGCGTTGTAAAACAGGCGGCGAAAGCCACGACGCTTGCGGAAAGTATCAGGAACAGCGGACAGGAAATGGGAAATGCCATCGAGAACGTGGCGGCGAAAGCGGGAGAAGCCGCGGAACAGTCCGGCGAGATCACGAAGCGCGCGGGCGAGCAGTATCGGGCGTCGAAGCATTCCGCGGAGGAAGCCTTTTCCCTGTATCAGGAAACAAAGGCGGACCTTGAGCATGCGATCGAAGACAGCAGGAAAGTGGGCGAGATCAACACCCTGACGGAGGAGATCCTTGCGATCAGTTCCAAGACCAACCTGCTTGCCCTGAACGCATCGATAGAAGCCTCGCGCGCCGGAGAGGCCGGACGCGGATTTGCCGTAGTGGCAAACGAGATCAGGGAGCTGGCGGATAATTCGCGGCAGGCGGTAGATAAGATCCGGCAGGTGACGGAAGAAGTCGTGGATAATGTAGATTTCCTGTCGAAGAACTCCGGTAAACTTCTGGAGTTTATGACCGGAAAGGTGATTGAAGATTATAAGGCAATGATAGAACTTGCAAGTACCTATGAAAAGGATGCCGTGTTCTACGGCGGCATTTCCGCCGATCTGGGAGCGGCTTCCCAGGAGATGAGCGTCAGTATGACCGAGATCAACGAGTCCATCGCTTCGATCACGGAGTTGGTGGGAGAGATCGCGGAACAGATGCGGACGATGAACGAATCGGCGCAGAACTCCAATGAAAATTCCGATGCGGTCATGCAGCAGATGAAAGAGCTGTTTGGCTTAAGCGAACTTTTGAATCAGACGGTTGACTCTTTCCGAGTTTAATCACCCCTAAAACAGAGGCCCCGGTGCTGCATATGCGGCATCGGGGCTTCTGTTTTAGGGGAGGATAAGTATTTCTTTCTCTTTGGCACACTATTATGATTGCCTGTTTTTGAAAAGATATACATCATCCGGATGAAAAATTTTCAGAAAATTTTCAGGCGGTCTCGCCTGCCGTTTTGTGCTGTCCCTTCGGAAGAGAGACGAAGAGAAACTTGAATATCGTGCGTACGAGCGGCTGGATAAAGAACAGCTGCGTGAAGAAAGCAAACGGGAAGTTAAAGCACACCAGTTTCAGCCAGTTCGCAAGCAGGGTGAAAAGATTGAAGTCCATGCTGCTGTACGGATAGTACAGGATCGCGGCAAGAAAACTCATAGCCGGGCACATGAGGCCGACCGTCGTACAGATGATAGCGGTCTCAAAGAGAACCGGATGCGTCTCTTTCGGATCAAAGCATTTGCAGGCTAATTTGAAAGAGAGCGGGCTTCCCATCACGACCTCCAGCAGATAAGCCAGACAAAACTCGACCAGAACAACGCCCCAGATCGGGATGTGCTTTCCGAAGACCTCGACGCCGCCTAAGATGCGGATCGCCTGTAATACATGGGGCACCTGCGTTCCCGCCGCCATCCCTGCATACGTTGTCAGGGTGTTTCCGTTGATGACGTACAGACTGAAAAAGACGTACGCATGAACGGTGATCACTACGGTGATAAAAGCAAATAACATTCTTTGGACCTGATTTTTCGGCATGATAATTCCTCCTTTTTGGCAAACAAAAAACACAGGCAGGCAATTGCCGCTTCTCTGATTGGAATCATAAACAGGGGTACCGTGATCAGATTTATGTGCAATGCACTACTTGTGTCGTTTCTGTTATTCTGCGCCTTCTATTTAATTTACCTTTGACAATCTACCATATTTTTAGTTTGAAAGTCAATCTTTTTTTTGCAAAAATTTTCCGCGTATGATTGACTATATTCCACTTGTGGAATATAATGGAGAGACAAAGGAGGAGGCGTATGTTAAAACACGGAATCTTAGGGCTGCTCAATTATCATGAAATGACCGGGTATGACATTATGGAGGTTTTTCGGGACTCTCTGCATTACTTCTGGGATGCAAAGACCAGTCAGATCTACAGGGAACTGCAGGGGCTGGAGCAAAGAGGGTGGGTTGATAAAACAATCGTGCCGCAAACGGGAAAGCCCGACAAAAATGTTTACGCCGTCACCGCGGCGGGGCGGGAAGAGCTGCTGCGGTGGCTTGGCGATGACGATCTGGGGCTCAGACAAAAAACGCCGATTTTGATGAAAGTCTTTTTTATGGGAGAGAGAAGCGATGAGGAGAATCTTCATTATTTTGAGAGCGTCCTAAAAAGCTGCGAGATCTTCTTAAAAGGTTTGGAGTCCGTTCCGCAGTCGATTGACCGATATGGAGAGGGCATTGTGCAAAAAGAAAAAGCGCGCTACTGGCAGATGACGCTGGAGTATGGGCGGCAGAGTATGCAGATGCACATCAGATGGGCGCAGGATTGTATCAGGCGGTTGAAAGAGAATCAGTCTGATGACTGGTAAGGAGGAGACAATGAATGTTTTAGTAATAAACGGCAGCCCGAAAGGCGAAAGCAGTAATACATATCGGCTGACAGGCGCATTCTTAGACGGTATGAAGCGGGAGGCGCAGGATATGCAGATCAGGGAACTTTCGGTCAGCCGCATGGATATTAAGCCCTGCCTTGGCTGTTTTTCCTGCTGGAACCGCACGCCCGGGCAATGCTGCATTCAGGATGATATGAAAGAGGTCATGCAGGATCTGCTGTGGGCGGATGTGACGATATGGAGCTTTCCGCTCTATTATTACTCGGTGCCCGGACCCTTAAAAAACCTGATCGACCGACAGCTTCCGATGATGCTTCCTTTTATGGTCGAAAAAGAGGGACAGGTCGGAAGCGGCAGCCATCCGTCAAGGTATGATATGAGCGGGAAAAGAACGGTAGTGATCTCCACCTGCGGTTTCTACACCGCAGAGGGAAATTATGACGGGATCTACAGCCTGTTCGATCATCTTTGCGGCAAGGGGAATTATACGACTGTTCTCTGCGGGCAGGGAGAACTGTTCCGCGTGCCGGAGCTGTCTGCGCGCACCGATGAATACCTTTCTTATGTGAAGCAGGCAGGGCAGGAGTTTCTAAAAGGCGGCATTTCCGAAAAGACACGGGAAACGCTGGATCAGCTTTTGCTGCCGAAAGAGACCTTTGAAGCCTGCGCGGATGCAAGCTGGGGAATCACGCCAAACAAAAAAGACGGCGGTTCCCCGGAGAAAAAAGAGTCGGATACGCTGATCTTCACCAGACAGATGGCGGCGCTTTACCGCAAAGAAAACTATCCCGGTCATGATATCGTGCTGGAGATGAAGTACACGGATGTGGAGGAATGCTATCAGATCCTCTTGGGCAAGGACGGAAGCCGCGTGTATACGGATGGAAGTCTCGCGGCTGACACGACGATCGAGACGCCCGTTACCGTGTGGCGCGCGATCGCCGCCGGAGAAATACGGGGTGACGAGGCTATGATGCAGGGGCTTTATCAGGTAAAAGGCGATTTTACCCTGATGCTGAAATGGGACAGCTATTTTAGCGGTTCCCGTTCGCAGATCAAACAGGAGAAAACGTTTTCCGAGCAAAGAGACACCAATATGAATATCATGCTCATTCCCTGGATCGCTTTGTGGATCGCGCCTGCGATCAACAGACAATGGGGATGCCTGATCGTTCTTGGCGTATGTGCGTTGGTTCCGCTTTTCTTTTACCGGAACAGGAAGACATTTTATGACATTCTGACCAATGTTCTGGTAAGCGGCGCTTCAATCGCGATGCTGGCGGGAGGTTCCGAAAAGTGGCTGCTGCCGCTGTCGTATCTTTCCTTTGGCGTCATGTGGGCGGCGTCCTGTCTGGGGAAAGTCCCCCTTACGGCAAATTATTCCATGAATGATTACGGCGGCGGGGAGGCTTTGCAGAACGCGCTGTTTTTGAAAACAAACCGTATTTTGACGATGATCTGGGGCGTTTTGTATCTGGTTACCTCCGTTTTCACCTGGTTTTTGATGCGGACTTCTATCAGCAGTTTTGTGGGGCTGATCAATTCGATCCTGCCCGTCCTTATGGGGATCTTTACCGCATGGTTTCAGAAATGGTATCCGGCGAAAGTGGCAGGAGGAAAGTAAGATCACGGAATCTTACGGATTTACTTTTTTTGAAAAATGTTATATACTTAGGTGACAAACGGGACGGCGCGGAAGTGTAGGAGAAAGCGCCGCTTCTAAAAGATTACAGGATAAAGGTGGTACAGTACGATGGCATTATTACAAAAATGGCGCGATATGGCATATTCGGAGACGGCGAATAAAGGAGATCTGCAAAGACTCTGGTCCGATTATTTCCAGAAAGAAAAGGAGATCTACGCGCAGCTCTTAAAGACGCCGGACAAGGCGGTCAAGGGCACGGTCAGGGAATTGGCAGAAAAGTACGAAGTGGATATTATGACGATGACGGGCTTCTTGGACGGCATCAACGACAGCCTGAAAAAGGCGAACCCCATCGAGGAGATGGAGGAGGACACAAAGGTCAGCCTTGGCTTTGACAAGGAGCTGCTCTACAAAAATATGGTGGCGGCAGGCGCGGACTGGCTCTACGAGCTGGAAGAGTGGAATGATATCTTTGACGAGGATAAGAGAAAGGCGCTCTACCGCGAGCAGAAAGAATCCACCACCGTCCACAAGGAAAAGAAAATCTATCCCAACGATCCCTGCCCCTGCGGCAGCGGCAAGAAGTACAAGAAGTGCTGCGGGAAGAATGCGTCATAGCGGCTTCTTGTGACAGGTTTCTGCCGTTGTGGCGAAAAAGTATTTACATTTTGGAAAAAATAGAATACAATACGGATATAATATATATAGAAAGAACAACGCGTTGACGAGAAGAGTAGGATGCGGAACGTAACAGAGAGAGACGCCCCGAGTTGAAAGCGCGTAAACTTACGTCCTCTGCATTGCCATTGTGGCAGCGCAGAGGTTTCTTCGTTTAAAAAAGAAAGGAGATTTCAGAACATGAAGATGACGGCATTCAAGGAACAGGCGGCGGAGTTGATGGAGCAGGATATGGAGATCAACAAATTCCAGTTTCTGCTGATCGGCACGGTCTGCTTTCTGGGAGGGATCTGTATCGGGCTGCTGATCGCGCCGTTGACCCACGGAGTCAGTCTTTTTTCGCACAATGTGGCAAGCGAAAACGGCAGCAGGAACGGAAACCAGAACTGTAACAGGCTCGGGAATAACGAAGAGTAGAATCTTTGCAAAAAAGAGAGTCTATGATTGAGAAAGGACGGAAAAGAACATGAAGATCACATTAAAGGACGGTTCATCGAAAGAATACGCGCAGGCGATGAGCATTTACGATATTGCGCAGGATATCTCGGAGGGGCTTGCGCGCGCTGCCTGTGCGGGCGAGGTGGACGGCGAGGTAAAAGATCTGCGGACGGTCGTTGACAGGGACTGCCATCTGAATATCTTAACGGCAAACGATCCGGAGGGTTTAAAGGTCGTCCGGCACACGACTTCCCATGTGCTGGCGGAGGCGGTGAAGCGTCTGTTCCCCGAGGCGAAAGTGACGATCGGGCCTGCCATTGCGGAGGGCTTTTACTATGACTTTGACGCCGCGCCTTTTTCCAGAGAAGATCTGGATAAACTGGAAGCGGAGATGAAGAAGATCATCAAGGAAGGACATAAGCTGGAACGCTTTACGCTTCCCAGAGAGGAAGCAATCAAATATATGGAGGAGCGGAACGAGCCTTACAAGGTGGAACTGATCCGCGATCTGCCGGAGGATGCGGAGATCTCTTTCTACGATCAGGGCGGTTTTGTGGATCTGTGCGCAGGTCCGCACTTGATGAGCACGAAAAACATCAAGGCTTACAAGCTGATCTCTTCTTCGATGGCGTACTGGCGGGGCGACTCTGACCGGGCGCAGCTGCAGCGCATCTACGGCACAGCCTTTGCGAAGAAAGAAGAACTGGAGGCGTATCTGGAGCACTTGGAGGATATCAAGCGCCGCGATCACAATAAGCTGGGGCGCGAGATGGAACTTTTCACCACGGTGGACGTGATTGGACAGGGGCTGCCGCTGCTTTTGCCGAAAGGCACAAAGATGATCATGAAGATGCAGCGCTGGATCGAGGACCTGGAGGATAAGGAGTGGGGGTATGTCAGGACGAAGACTCCGCTGATGGCAAAGAGCGACCTCTATAAGATGTCCGGGCACTGGGATCACTATAAGGACGGGATGTTTGTGCTGGGCGATGAGGAGACAGACAAGGAGGTGTTTGCGCTCCGGCCCATGACCTGCCCTTTCCAGTATTACTGCTACAAGAACACCCAGCATTCCTACCGCGATCTGCCGATCCGTTACGGCGAGACTTCGACTCTATTCCGCAATGAGGACTCCGGCGAAATGCACGGTCTGACCCGCGTGCGGCAGTTCACCATTTCCGAGGGGCATCTCATCGTGCGTCCCGATCAGATGGTGGAGGAGTTCAAGGGCTGTATCGCCTTGGCAAAATATGTTATGTCAACCTTAGGGCTGTTGGATGATATCACCTGGCATCTCTCCAAATGGGATCCGGAGAATCCGGAAAAGTATATCGGGGAGCCGGAAGTCTGGAACGAGACGGAAGCGCACATCCGCGATATCCTGATCGAACTGGAGCTTCCCTTTACCGAGGATGTGGGCGAGGCGGCATTCTACGGCCCGAAAGTCGATATCAACGCGAAGAACGTTTACGGCAAAGAGGACACCATGATCACGATCCAGTGGGACGCCCTGCTCGCGGAGCAGTTTGATATGTACTTTATCGACCAAAACGGCGACAAGGTGCGCCCTTATATCATCCACAGGACGTCGCTTGGCTGCTACGAGAGGACGCTCGCATGGCTGATCGAGAAGTATGCCGGAAAGTTCCCGACATGGCTGTGCCCGGAACAGGTGCGCGTGCTTACGATCTCTGAAAAGTATGACGATTACGCGGAGGAGATCCGCAAGGAGCTTGCGAGGAACGATATCGACGTGACGGTGGATGCCCGCTCGGAGAAGATCGGCTTTAAGATCCGCGAGGCGAGACTGGCGAAAGTGCCCTACATGCTGGTGGTCGGCGCGCAGGAGGCGGAGGATAAGACCGTCTCCGTCAGAAGCCGTTTTGCGGGCGACGAGGGCGTGAAGCCTTTGCAGGCATTTATTGACCAGATCTGCAAGGAGATCCGCACGAAGGAGATTCGCAAAGAGGAAGTGCAGGAAGAGCAGAAGAAGGCGTAAGGAAGACGATAGGATATGATAATTGGTAAAAAGGAGGCGGGCAGGGATCTTGTCGGATTCCTCCTGCTGGGGCTGAGTCTGTGTATGCTTGGCAAAAGCCTGATGCTGTGTTTTAGCAAGGATATCTGGTACGATGAACTGTTCACCGTGGGAATGATCGAGCATTCCTACGGCGAGCTGGTTCGCTTTACAGCGGCAGACGTGCATCCGCCGCTGTATTATTGTATCGTCAAGTTTTTTGTAGACTTATGTAAACTAATTGCACCGGAAGCGGGAACGGTCATTCCGGCGAAGATCGTGTCGGTGCTGCCGTATTTCATTTTGCTGCTCTATGCGGTCACTTTGATACGGAAGCGTTTCGGCCTGTTTGTGAGCGGGCTTTTTCTGTTCTGCGTGACGGCGATGCCCCAGCTTTCCGCCTACACGGTGGAGGCGCGGATGTACGGCTGGGCGCTGTTGTTCGTGACGGCGGCGTTTCTGCATGCGGGGGAATTGACACAGAGTTATGTAAACCAAAAAAATACGGCAGAAAGCGGCAGACGGCAGATGCCCGGGGCAGGAGCGGCGGACAGCGTTGTCTCGCTGAGGGACAGATATCTGCATGCCGCAGCCTTCGTCCTCTACAGTCTGGCGGCTGCTTACACGCAGTATTTTGCAGCGGCGGCAGCAGGCATGGTCTATCTGTATCTGCTGCTGGTGTTCCTCTTCCGTGACAGGAAGCGGATCAGAGAGTGGCTTCTCTGTGCGGCGGCAGCCGTCATCGGTTATGCGCCCTGGCTTTCCGCGCTTATAGGGCAGCTTGGCGCGGTGCGGGAGAATTACTGGATCCTGCCGCTTACCTGGCGGTCGCTTGGCGGCTGTGTGAAATTTGTGATGAAGCCCGCCTTTGCCGATGACAGGGTAAATACCGTGCTGGCGGTGATACTGTTTGCGGCGTGCTGCCTGTTATGGTGCGTGTGGGCGATAAAACTCTACCATAACGGGAGAGTTTTGAACATGCGCTTTTGGTTTGCCACGGCGGGCGTCGGCGTTTTAGGCGGCGTGGTGGCGTTCGGATTCGCGGCGTCGTTTTTGCTCCGTCCGGTCTTTGTGTACCGCTATATGATCCCCGCGCTGGGGTGTTTCTGGCTGGCGTTTGCCCTCTGCCTGAATGAAATATTATGTAAACCTGAAATGGCGCAAAAACAAACCGATGGTGACAATGCCGATGAGAGCAGAAACAGGCTTAACAGAGGTGCGGGAGCTGTCCTTACCGCCTTGATTGTTATAATCGGTCTGCGGGATTACCGTGCCTTTCAGGGCGAGGAAGAGTACAAAGCCGTCTGTATGCGTGAAACGCAAAGAGCGCTCGCCCTGATCGGCGCGGAAGATACGGTCCTCTATAACTTCGACCAGGTGCAGGCGGTGACGGGATATTATCTGCCGGAGACGACGAAGCGCCTGTTATGGCGGGCGGAGGGCGAAAAACTGATTCAGGAGATCACATCGCCCTGCGGCACTGCGGAGGATGTGGAAAAGATCCGGAAACTGGCACTGGAGGCGCAGGCAGGAGGCGAATCCAAAAATCTTTGGTTCATCGGCAGTTTCAACAGCCGGGATGAGATCGTGGAGGAGTGGCGGGATGCGGGGCTTACCGTGGAAGAACAGGGGCGCTTTTTGTTGGAACGTTATTGGTTCAATCTGTATAAAATTTCATAAGAATGGT
>JAMPCE010000056.1 GCA_023666335.1 bacterium | reverse complement strand
CAGCCGAAACGATGTTCCGATGGAGCGCGGAGGATCAGATGCAGAAGTGGCTCCGTGACCGGGAGGAGTATTATCTGGATCAGCGCGCTAATGAAAGGCTGCTCGCCGAAAAAGATGAAAAAATCAAGCAGCTGCTCGCAGAAAATGAAGCATTAAAACAAAAAAACTCATAACCCCGCCACCTGAAAGGGGCGTAAAGGGACCTCGAAATGCTTTAATTCTGCATCCGGATCTGCTCCTCCTCAATCGCGGGATAACGGATCAGTTTCTCTGTATCCAGATTCTCCCGATACATATCCACGCCGTTGATCTGATGATTGTTGTAGGCGGTATAATAGTAGATTCCCCGGTCGGCATTGCAGCAGGAAGTATAGAGCGTGACCTCGTACTTTCCGCTCTCCAGTTCACAGCAGCCGCGCTGCTGGTCCACAGAACCCAGAATATGGAAAAACTGGCTGACGCTCTCCGTCTCGCCCTCACCGCAGCAGGAGTTCATCTTCGTAAAAGCGACTCTGACAAAGCGCGACTGCGAGGACAAGTCTCCTGGCAGACCCATTGCCCCCATCCCGCGGCTGTAAGTATCCAGGGTAAGCCCGGGCGCAAAGGAATTTTTCGGCGGCTTTACCGACAGCGCCATATAATTATTCAACGCAAACATCTGCATATCGAAAGGCGGATTGTTCGTCAGGACGCCCACTGGATTTTCATAGATCTTGACCCCTTCCGCCACGGACTCGATCACGACGCACTCCTGCTTATCCGCAAGGATCCAGTGCAGCTGTGCGAGCGGAAGATCGTCGCGGAAAGGAATATTCGTGATATTGAGCCTGTCGAGGAACTTCCTCGCCTCCCGCACGGAAGCGCACTGTCCCAAAAGCCAGGGGATCAGCTCAAACTGGGCGACATTGTCTTTGCCGTCCTCCCGCTTGCGATAGACCGCATTTCCCACGAAATTCAGACCCGCCAAGCCCAGCCCTTTTTCGTTTACCGCATCATAATAAAGCGGATAATCATCCATCACGCAGGCCATGCCGATGATCGCATAATGCTCTTTCATCTCTCCCTGTTCCAGAAAACGAAAGGGATAATTTCTCGGTGTGATCACCACTTCGTCCCCGTAGGAAAATTCATAATCAAGCGTCCGCCCAAAATAAAAATCCTTTGTCTTATAAGCCGCCGCCGTGCACATATATCCTCTTCCCCTTTCTCATACACTTCATAATGTATTGTACAAATAGCATAACCATAAGCAGACCCTTGTAAAACGTTGGTACTTGGTGAGGTTCTTTCGAACCTAGTACCATTACGTTTGAAATGGAGCGAAAGCGCGTCTGCGTTGGTTATGCTATTTGTACAATTTTAACAATCATTGTCATTAGAAAATAAAAATTGCAGCCGTATAGGGCGGCAGATCAAAGGCGATACTGTAGTCCTTGAAATTGCAAGGCTCTTTCACCGCCGCGATCTCCGCAGGAATCTCGTTCCCGTTTCCGCCGAAACGCTTCTCATCGCTGTTTAGGAGAAGTTTATATTTTTTCTTCTTCGGCACGCCGATCTTATAGTTTTCCCACCTCATGGGCGTCATGTTGAGCACGAACATGATGTTGTTTTTGCCCGTTTTATCCTTGCGGAAAAAGCTGTATGTACTGTGATCGGCGTCGTCCGCATTCAGCCACTCAAAGCCCGCCCAGTCATTGTCGATGCTGTACATGGCGGGATACTTGCGGTAAATGGCAAGCAGTTCTTTCACATACTCGTGCAGACCCTTATTCTGTTCCTCGCCGAGCAGATTCCAGTCAAGTTCCCTGGTCTCGCTCCACTCTCTCTCCTGACCGAAATCCTGCCCCATAAAGAGAAGCTTCTTGCCTGCGTGGCCGATCATATAACTGTACCCCGCACGCAGATTCGCATATTTATCTACGGGATATCCCGGCATCTTGTTGACCATAGAGCATTTTAAGTGCACCACCTCGTCGTGAGAGAGCGGCAGGATATAGTTTTCGCTGTTGTTGTAGCTCATCGCAAAGGTCATCCCGTAGTGATTGTTTTTGCGGAAGTAAGGATCGAGTTTCATGTATTCGCAGAAATCGTGCATCCAGCCCATATTCCACTTGAAGCTGAAACCGAGACCGTCGTCCTCCACTTTTCCCGTCACTTTCGGCCACGCGGTAGACTCCTCCGCAATGGTGAGGAAGCCGGGGTACGCGCCGTGCACTACGGAATTTAAGTGCTTGAAAAATTCGATTGCGTCCAGATTTTCATTCCCGCCAAATTTATTCGGCACCCACTGGCCGTCCTGTTTGCTGTAATCCAGATAAAGCATAGACGCTACAGCGTCAATACGGATGCCGTCGATATGAAATTCGCGGATCCAGTACAAAACATTGGCAATCAGGAAATCTTTCACTTCGTTCTTTGCATAATTAAAGATCTTCGTGCCCCAATCGGGATGCTCTCCGATCCTCGGATCGGGATGCTCAAAGATGCACTGTCCGTCAAACCGCCCGAGTCCGTGCGCGTCCGTTGCAAAGTGTGCCGGCACCCAGTCTAAAATAACGCCTATTTTATTACGGTGCAACGCATTGATCAGATACATGAAATCGGAAGGATCCCCGTGTCTGGACGTGGGCGCATAGTATCCCGTGACCTGATAGCCCCAGGAACCGTCAAAAGGATACTCCGCGATCCCCATCAGTTCGATGTGCGTGTAGTGCATCTCCTTTAAGTAAGGCACGATCCTGTCGGCAAACTCGCGGTAATTATAAAACCCTTCCGGCGTACCGTCGGGATGCTTCATCCAGGAACCGATGTGGCACTCGTAGATCGCCATTGGCTCCTGATTATAATCTTTATGCTGCCTGTCGGTGACCCATGCATCATCCGACCACTTAAACTTACTGATATCAAAAGTTCTGGAAGCGTTGCCCGGCCGCATCTCCGCATAGTTTGCGAAAGGATCCGCCTTGTAAAGTTTCTCCCCCGCAGGCGTACGGATCAGGTACTTATAAAGCTCGTTCTCCCCGACGTCCGGAATGAACAGCTTATAAATGCCGCCCGGTCCCAGCTTCTCCATCGGATGGGACTCCTCGTTCCAGTCATTGAACGTGCCGATCACATGAACGCTGGCCGCATTCGGCGCCCACACGGCAAAGAAATAGCCTTTTTTGCCGTTTTCCATAGAAGGATGCGCCCCCAGCTTCTTATAAATCTCATAATGGGTGCCCTGCGCAAACACATACTGGTCGGCTTCGGAGATAAATACTTCCTCCAAAACGTTCTGCTGTGCCGGCTTCTTCGCCGCCGGCTTTTTGCCTGTTGCCGTCTTTCCTTTTTTATCCGCCATAATGAAACCCCCTGTTTCTTTCTGCGTACCGCGAAGATCAGTTGTGCATAAAATCCTTCTCCCGCAGTATGATCATGTCCTCTTCATCATACCTCTTTGCGAGCAAAATATCCATAAAATGTTTTGGCGTTTTTTTATTGGCATAACCGATCGCTTCATCGATCAGCTCCCGCACCTCGGCAAGCGTTACCTCGTGATCGCTGGTCTGTCTGTCCGCGATCCTCGTGTGGAGCGCCAGAATCCCAAATTCGTCGATCGAATATTCCAGTTCTTCCGCATACTGCTTTGCGTACGCTACCAGAGACTCGTTATCCAAAGGCTCGATATCCACCCGCAGATTGAAAACCCCTGTCAGTCTCTCATTGACGGCAAGCAGTTCGCCGATCTCGCTCTTCGTCCCCACGAGCAGGGCAAGCAGTCCCGTATTTTCCTTTTCCAGTGTCTTGATCATGGAGACTACCGTAGCGGGTTTGAGTTTATCCGCCTCTGTTATGATCAGCGCGCCACCCTCCAGTTTTCCGAAAGTCGCCTCCACATCCTTTTTGTTCAGGGTATGCCCTTCCACCTTTGCCACTTTGCCGGAAAAATTGCTGTCATTAAGCTGCATTTCCCGAATCAGCGCTTTTGCAAGAGAAAGCGTCGTCGTCTCCTCTTCGCCTGTGATGAGCACATTCCCGGTGCAGGATGCCAGGCTCATATTGTCCAAGGTCTGGATCAACTGCCGCTTTGATTTCCGCTGATGCACAAATTTGCCGAAAAGTTCCTGCTCTTCGGGACTCAACTCCCGATCCTTTCCGACCGGTTCCTCGGCTGCCGCCTTTTCCGCTTTCGGCGCGGCTTCTTCTACGATCTCAACCGACTTCTCTTCCGTTTCGGTCGATTCCTGCTCTATCTTCGCTTCCGCAGCCTCCTGATCCGATTCGGATTCCGCTGCTTCTGCTCTCTCCGCTGCGGGCGCTTCCTCTTCTGCCTGTGCGGTTTTTTCGGGTGCGGGTGATCCCGCTTTCTGTGCGGGCATATCGTCTTTCTCCCCGTCGTCCGGGAAGATCACCTTTTTCACATGGGGATTTCGCTGTGACTCTTTCATGATCGCCGCCATGAAAGCTTTCTCCAGCTCCTCCAGAAGACCGTTTTTCGTGGCTTCATCAAAACTTGCAAACAAACTGCCGGTCTGGGCGAGGATATGCCGACGGACATCCTCCATCCGCTTCTCCTCATTATCCTTCTTCATCTGTTCCCACTCAGCCATGATATCATCGATGCTGAGCTGCCCGGTGATCTGCTTCTCCACCTGCCCCGCATCGGGCACCACGAAGCTGATCTGCCCGTCGTATTCCTGCGACAGGAATTTGTCGTACTCGGTGGGTCTTGCGGCAAGCGCCATCTGCTGCTCCCGCATGGCTTTCGCCTGTAGGCGCTCCGCCTCTCTGGTCATCTCCTCGATGATCTTCTGCGCGTCAAAGACCAGCGTGTCGTCGCGTATGAGTTCCTCGCTCGCTTCCCGCAGTTCCTCTGTATTCAGCACATTCCTGTTTTGCCCCGCATCCGTTTCCGGCGCTTCTACGGCAGAGGCGTCCGCCTGTTGTTCTTCCGGGGGAGCGGTTTCCGGCGTTTCTTCCGCAGGAACCGCCACTGTCTCCGTCGTTCCCGCTTCTTCTTCGAACATCGCTGCCGCTTCCGATTCTTCCTCCGTGAAAGCCGCTGTGCTTTCCGGCTCTTCCCCAAAAACCGCCGGCTCCTCTGCATAGGCAGATTCTTCTTCCGCTTCCCCCGCATAGGCGATTTCTTCCTCGGGAAGTTCCTCTGTCTCCTCCAAAAGCGGCGCGAGCAATGTATCCGTAATAGAAGACTCCGATTCCGGCTCCTCTTCCGCCAAAATCTCCTTCATGCTCTCCGCAAGTTCCATTTGCAGATTGATGGTATTGTACTGCCCCACATCCACCGTCTTGACCTCAGGCAGCTCTGTGGTGGGCGCTGAAAGAAGCGCTTCCTCTTCTCCGTCAGAAATCTGCCCGCGTCTGACCTTTCCTGCCACCTGCGTATCGCCAGGGGGGATATCTTCGATATCGTCCTCGTCTTCTTCCGGCTCTTCCTCGTCGTCCGTCCGTCCTGCGCTGCGCCCTTCGATATACGCGTCGTATTTCTCCTGCTGTTCCGGGCTTAAGGGCTGGTGCAGCGCTTTCAGTTCAAGCGCCTTGATCACATATCTGCCCTCGCCGAACCAGATGAACATCTCATCGCACTCTTCCACGCATTTCGTGGTCAGGCCGATGCGGTGGTAGAGATAAGCCAGCTCGTACACCCACTTTTCTTTCGGCTCGCGCTTCTTAAACTCCTCGAGGATCGCGATCCGCTCCTCGATGCTGACGTCCAGCGCCTCATAGAGACGGTATTGCAGGACATATCTGCCCGTATCGCGCGGCGCGATCTGCACGAACTCTTTATAATAACGGCTCGCCTCGTCGTACTCGCCCATCTTGATGGCAAGTTCGCACAGAGAGTAAATGATCAGCCTGCCTGTCGGGTGCTTTTCGTAAGCCATCAGGAGGACGTCCTTACTCTCCTGATATCTCCTGTTGATCTTATAAAGATCGCTGATGGTACACAACATCATGACGCTTCTGACCCGGCGCCAGTCGATCTTGTCTGCGATCTTCATCGCCTCCGCATATTCACCCTCTGCGATCAGCGCCTTGATCTCGTCGGCGCTGGCTTTGTATTCAAACTTATCCAAGGTACTCACCTCATCAACGTACTTTTCGGTTTCCTTTATCGAAACAGTGACCCTAGTATCTGTTTCAGTTTACCATAGTCGCCCGTCAATGTAAATAAATTCCGTTGAAAAAAAGTACCTCTATTCCCAATATATGGAGTTTTTTCTCAAAAAAATTCCTCTATCTTGTATCTCTCACCGAAATCCGCCGCCGTTTCGAAACGGCAGGAGACGGTTCGATAATTCAGCAACCCGTTCCAAAGTAAGCGTTTCGCCGCGCACCGTTTTGGACAGCCCCATTTCCTCCAGAACGGACTCCACCTGCCCTCTGGTAAGTCCCAGACCGCCCGCGTTGGCAAGACCGTTTGCCAGCGTCTTGCGCCGCTGGTTGAACGACGCGCGGATCAGCGCAAACAGCCATTCTTCATCCTTTACCGCGACAGGCGGCTCCTCATGCCGCTCGAGGCGCACCACCGCGCTGTCCACATTCGGGCGCGGCGTAAAACAGGAAGCCGGCACTCTGGCTACGATCTCCGGCTTCGCATAATACTGCACCGCCAGGGAAAGCGCGCCGTAATCTTTCGTGCCCGGACCCGTCTGCATGCGCTCCGCCACTTCGCTCTGCACCATCACCGTGATGCTCGACAGCGGCACATGGCTCTCGAACAGTGCCATAATGATGGGGGTCGTGATATAATAAGGAAGATTCGCTACAACTTTGAGGGGACTGCCGCCATTCTCATTGACCAATTCAGTCAAGTTTACTTTCAGGATATCCGCACACAGTACCGTGACATTTGTATAAGGCGCAAGCGTCTCCTCCAGGATCGGGATCAGCTCTCTGTCGATCTCCACGGCAATGACCCTGCCCGCCGCCTCCGCCAGATACTGCGTCATCGTACCGATGCCCGGTCCGATCTCCAGCACGCAGTCCTCTTTCCCGATCTGCGCCGCCTCTACGATCTTTGTCAGGATATTGGCGTCAATCAGAAAATTCTGACCGTATTTTTTCTGCATCCGGAACTGATATTTATTTAATATTTTCGATGTGTTGGTAAAATTTCCCAGATCTGCCATTGTACCCTCCACGTCAGAGCAGTTTACAAACCAAACAGTCTCCGCGCGTTCTCCTCCGTGATCCGCTCCACTTCCGCACGGGAAATGCCCTTGATCGCCGCGATCTCCTCCGCCACATAGGAGAGATTTAGCGAAGAATTTCTCTCGCCCCGATGCTGCTGCGGCGCAAGGTACGGGCTGTCCGTCTCCAAAAGGATCTTTTCCATCGGAATGTACGCCACCGCTTCTTTCAGCTTTTTCGCGTTTGGAAATGTGATTACGCCGCCGATCCCGAAATAAAAGTCCATGTTCAGATACTCCCGCGCCGTCTCTTTCGTATAGGAAAAGCAATGCACCACGCCGCCGATCCCGCCCGCACGGAGCGTCTGCAAGATGTCCAGCGTATCTTTCGCAGCCTCTCGGGAATGGATGACGACGGGAAGCCCGATTTTCCGCGCGAGCATCAGCTGCCTCTCAAACCATTTCTTTTGCAGATCCGCTTCCGGCTCGGGATAGTGATAATCAAGCCCGATCTCCCCTACCGCTACGGTCTTTTCATGGGCGCACAAAGCGCGAAGTTCGGCAAATGTCTCTTCGTTTAACTCCTCCACCTCGCCGGGATGCACTCCCACCGCGGCATAGATAAACGGATACTGCTCCGCCAGCTTCACACTCGCCCTGCTTCCGGCAAGACTCGCGCCGATGTTGACCACCGTGCCGATCCCCTGCGCCGCAAGGGACGAAAGCAGCGCCTCCCGATCCTCGTCAAAGGCTTCGTCATCATAATGTGCGTGACTTTCAAATATCATAAAGATTCTCCTATCTTATCCGCAGTACAAGCTCGAAAAACCTGCGACTTTCATTGCTTACGAAAAGTTTCAAAAAAATACTTGCATTATGAAAAACATTATACTATAATAGTGCTTGCGTTGAGCGAGAAAAGCACTCGCTCTCGAGAATACTTCGTATTCTCGGTATGTTTTGAGCGAAACGCTCAATCTCGAGGATGCAAGCATCCTCGGCGTGTTTTGAAGAAGCACTTAGGTTCTCGCTCATTTATTGGATATCGGACATGCTCTGCACCGCTAGCTCAGTTGGTAGAGCACCTGACTCTTAATCAGGGTGTCCAGGGTTCGAGCCCCTGGCGGTGCACTGGAAGAACTGTTTTTGGAGACGTAAGCGCTCTGGGGACGGTTCTTTTTCTTTGCGAATGGCGCTCGCCGAACTTCAAAACCTCACCCCCAGCGCCATGACGACCGCCCCTGCCGCCACACCGACCGCATACAACAGCGCAAAGATCCGCAGATTATCCTTTTTATCCTCATTTACCCGCAAAAGCACCAGATATCCCACGCCCGATCCTGCGAGCAGCCCCGCAAACAGCGGTCCCGCTCCCAATACACCCTCCAGATAAAGATGCGTCAAGACAACGGAAGATGCGCAGTTTGGGATCATCCCCACGAGCGCCGCCGCAAACAGCCCCAGCACGGGTCTGTCCGAGATCAGCATCGCGAGGCTTTCTTCCCCGATCATGGCGATCGCAAAATTTAAGACCAGCGAAACAAGTATGATATACAGGAAAATCTTCCAGGTATGGCTTGCCGCCGACCGCCAGATCCCTTTCTCACAGTGGCAATGCTGTTTCTCACAGAAATGACCGATCTGCGCCGCTTCTTTCTTCGGAAAAAGAAAATCCGCCAAAAATCCCACCGCCACCGCAAAGACGATCTTCGCAAGCAGGAGCTTTGCGATCATGGAAATCTCGGCATTCTCGGAGATCATGACCGGAATCATCTCGTCGGAAGTGGATAAAAAAACAGCCAGAAGCGTTCCCAGGCTGATGATCCTGCCCGCATAGAGATTTGCCGCCGCCGTGGAAAAACCGCACTGTGGGAAAGCCCCCAAAAGCCCGCCAATGGCAGGACCCGCCTTGCCCGAGCGTCTGACGACCGCCTGCATCTTTCCTCCCGTCCAGTGTTCCAGACATTCCATGACCAAATAAGTCAAAAAAAGAAAAGGCAGGAGCCGCAAACTGTCTATATAACTTTCATAAATTACATCTAAGATCATAGGTAGGTATGCCTTCTTTCCCGTATATGATACGCGTTCTACAAAAAAAAAGCAAGTATTAGGTAATCTTGCACAAAAAAACGGAAAATGATTGATTATTTAGGAAATATGTACTAATATAGAATTGTATAGCATATGAGGGAGGTTTATCATGGAAGGCTTACGAAATATCATGGAAGATGCGGTGGAATATCAGCTGAATAAGCTGCTTCCCACTATGCCCGAAGTTTGTTCTTGCGATAATTGCAAACTGGACATGATGTCCTTTGCCCTGAACAGGCTTTCCCCTCAGTATACACGTACCGATACGGGCGCGTTGTATCAGAAGCTGAACAACTACCAGCCCCAGAACGAGGTAGAGATCCTCGCCACGGTCATGACCGCGATCAATAAGATTGGCGCGCATCCGCAGCATAAATAACGAAAACATTCTATGACCATCGACAGACAAACCCCGAGCGTTTATACGCCCGGGGCTTTTTTATGCGCAGACTTATATAGAGAATAACTACTGTTCTATGATCTCGATCGTTACCTCTTTTTCCTGCTCTTCCAGATAATATCTCTCGTTCGCCTCTGCAGTCGCTTTCATTCTCTCCTCACAGGCTTCTTTTGTGGTCACGGCATACTCATACACCTCGCCGTCCCAGCGGCATCCGACCCGATACGCCGTGCCGTCCTCCGCGACAAACAGAACATCGACCAGCCTGCTGACATTTCCGCTGTCGGTATTATATAAGTAATAAACCTTTTCTTCCGCAATGTTTTCCTGAATTTCCAGCTTTTCCCGCAAAAAGTTCCGCGCCTGTTCTTTGACCGAATCGGTCATTTCAGCAGCCTCCGAAGCCGCGGGTCTGACCGCCTCTCTCAGCCCGTGACTGTAAGACATAGAACGCAGACTGCCGTCCGCCGCGTCGATAAAGAAATAATAATGTTGATAATTCCCCACATCGGACCAGTTGACGCAGTAGGTGTTTTCCCGCCCCATCGCCTCCGCTTCCGCATCGTTAAAATAATGATTCAGCTCCATGCCGTCTCCGCTCCGACCAAAAAGCCGTTCCAGATATGCCTTTGCGCGCTCGATCGCCTCTTCCTCGCTGATGCCGCCGGAAGCGACCACTTCTTTTACCTGCTCCCGCTCCGCCGCCTCTTTTTCGGCAATTTCGTCGGCGCGCTGCTCCTGTAACGCATAGTCGCGCTTCTTCTCAAAGTCGATCTTCTCCAGGATCTCCTCGTCCGTGAGCGCTCTGTCCGCCGGCAGATAAAAGGTAGAGCTGGTCGTCAGAAAACAGAATTCATGCCGCTTCGCCTCCTCCTCGGAATCCACCCGCGCGATCTCCCCCTCGGGGAACCGCCCCTGCATATATTCCTGATAAAGCGCACCGCGCCGTTCTTTCTCTTCCTCCGTATAGTCTCTGGTCGTACTGTCCGCCGCCACCGTCTGGCTCTGTACCTCTTCCGCGATCTGTGCGACTCTCTCCTGCGGCAGTTCCTCCATCCGCTCCCGCACAAGAGACTTGACCACCGCCCGCACGGGCACGCTCAGAAGCCCCGCCGCCAGCAGACAGACCGCAAACGCCGCCGCGATCCGCAGACCGCCGCTCTGCACGCCCCGCCGTTTTCCCGCTTTCAACCCGCGAATCAGCTCCTCCTGCTTCTCTTCCCCAAATTCTATTTCCTGTACCGCTTCTTTTAAGTCTGTCAGTTTCATACACGTTCATCCTTTCTTCGTTGCATCCTGCTGTTCCTCCTCCAGTTTCAACCGCAGCAGTTTCCTGCCGCGCTGCAATCTCTTTTTGACCGCATTCACAGAGATACCGAGCATTTCTGACACTTCTGTCGTTTTATAGCCCTCGATGTAATGCAGATACACCGCCGCTTTGACAGGCAGCGGGAGCGCGACCAATTCCGCCAGCACTTCGCTGTGTTCCGGATTCTCACAGCTTGCGGTGATCTCGTCAAGCTCCGCCTGCGGGTGCCGCAAGCGGAACCGCTGCATATCACGGCAGCGGTTCTGCGCCACCTTGATCAGCCACGCCTTCTCATGCTCCGCATCGCGAAATTCCGCTTTTCGTTCCAGATATCTGCAGAACGTGTCCTGCACCGCATCCTGCGCGTCCGCCTCATTTCCCAGCATGACTACGCAGATTCGGTAGAGCATGGCGCTGTATTTTTTGACCGCTTCCTCCGTTGTCATACAATCCTCATTTCTGATCCATGAATCATTTTTTGGGGTCCTCTGATTATAACACGCGCGGGATACCGTTATGGTGCCTTGTTTTCGTATCATTTTTGTACATAAAGAAACGCGGACCATATAGCCCGCGTTTCTTTCTTAATTTTAATATTGTAATGATTACACGCTTGCTTTCTGCTTCGCGATCGTACTGACAATGTGCGACTCCACCTTTTCTTTCGGAATGGAAAGCGCAACAGACATCTCGCTGTAGAGAAGTTCCTCCGCCTTATGCAGATACTGCTCGTCCGAGGAGAGAACCTTTTTTCCCTCACTGATACGGCTGGATTTCCGCTGATAAAGCGTCTTGATGATCTTCACCAGACTCCGCGAGTCGTAGGTGCGGATCGCCTCCTTATAGGTCTGCTCCCTGCGCTTTTCCTCCTGAATCCACATGGTCTCGATCTCCGGAATCTCCTCGATCAGCACTTCAGCCTCATCCTTTGTCATAATTTTGCGCATGATGACCTTTTCATTATCGACGGGCGTGTAAACGGTGCTCGCTTTCTCAAAGACAGGCTCCAGCACATAATATTTTGTCTTGGTATCCAATCGATCGATCGGATTTCCCGTAATATCCACGACGCAGCATACCCCATGCCCGCCGCACATAATCATTTCTCCTTTTCCAAACATGACGTCCCCTCCGGGTAAAACCCTCCTTTGCCAATAAACTCCCTATGGTTTATTTTAGCACGCCGCCGCTTTCTTCGTAAGCCTTTTTGTGAAGAAAATCTTATTTTCAGCGTTTTTATGGAAGAAACCGTCTTTTGTATTGTGTAAAATTACCCGTCTTACTGCACCTTAAAGTTATCGCAGATAAACCGCACTTCCTGCATCGGAAAGATGCGGATCATAATGCCCTTTAACAGTTTCGCAGACTCAAAGCGGGAAAGGATGATGACCACCTCATTCCCCGGAAAAGGAAGATAATCGATAGACTCCACCGCCGCCTGATCGACTACCAGCGTCGCTTTCGGCGGATTGATATCCACGGTCTTGTGGATCATCTCCGTCAGTGAGATCGCGGAGGAACCCATCATCTGATTCATCACCTCGGATACGCAGGAGAGGTGCATCTCATTTAACTCTCCCGGCGCGGCAACGCCCTCGCCGCCCATCATCAGATCCATCACGACTTTGACGTCGTTTTCCTTAAACATCAGAAGGTTATTTCCGTGGAAGTCATCCTTGTAATCGATCTGAACGGTCACGCTTCCCATGCCAAACGCCGACACGATATTTTTAATGTCCGCGCTGTTTACCACCTTTACCGAGGGCGGGCTGACAGTAATGACTTTCCTGGTCAATGCGTTTAGGGAAGTTGCCGAATGCGCCATGCAGATCTGCGCTACCTCTGCCATTTTATCCTGATCCAACGGTGCTAGTTGTGCCATAATTCCACTACATCCTTCTCAAAATAATTGTTCGCTCGATGCTAGTCTCTCTATAATACTATACCTTATTTCTGCCATTTCGTGCAACATCTTATTTGGAAAAATGTAGGAAATTTTTTGTAGGCTCCGGCGATGAAACACCGCCGGGCTCAAACGGCAGTTATTCCGCCTCTCTAAGCCGCTCCACGACCGACCGTTTTGCCACATAATGGTACGCCGCCAGCGGGATCAATGCCCCGATCAGCAGGAAAAACGGCGCTACGGCGAAGATCGGCGTTACCGTCAGGTGATAGCTGAAAAACCAGAACATCCCCTCCAGCACGCTGCTCGCCACGGGCCCCATCGCTATCGTCAACAGGAAAGTAACGACGATCGAACTGCCCGCAAACACCATGCCCTCCGCAATCAGCATCCGGTTGAGCTGTTTTCCCGTCATGCCTACGGACTGTAGTACGGCAAACTCCCGCTTTCTTGCCATGATGCCGGTCAGAATCGCATTTAAGAAGTTCAGGATACCCACCAGCCCCACGATCAGCGCAGCGCCGCTCCCCACCAGCATGAACATATTGCGGAAACTGTCGAACTCCTTTTCATAGGTCTTTCTGCTCTCATAATCGTACTGCGAATCATCGCCGCCCGCAAAGTCTTCCATCCACGCATCCATCGCATCGACTTTGTCCTCCGCGCAGTCAAAGGCATAGTAAAGGATGTCTGACGTGCCCGAATCGCGGATAAACGTCTCCGCACCCATCACGAACTCATCCGCCCCGTAATAGCGGTAGGACAGGGTGCCGGGCACCTCGATGAGCGCCGCCACCTCGTAGGTCTTATCCTCATAGACCTTAGACCGTGTCCAATACGGATTTTCCCCGGCGTCTTCCTCTGACGCGTAGATCTCCCCGGTATCGGGGTTATAGTATTCCTCCTCCTCGATATAACGGATCGTGATCTCATCCCCCAGCTTCGCCCAGTGGGAACCCTCTTCAATATTGCCGTAATCGTCCGCAAAGTAAACCGCCGCCACATAATTGCCGCCGCTTTTCAGCTTCCCGATATCACCCGCCAGCACATTCATCTTATCCAGCACGAAATCCTCCATGCCGTAAAGCTGCACCCTGTCGCCATACAGATCGTCCTTTTTCTCAAGCATCTCCAGATATCGGTCGATCTCTTCCTCGCTGTTCCACTGTCCCAGTAAGTTCCGTATCGCCTCTTCCGGGCAAAACTCCAGCGCGTTAAAGGTCTTCTGATAGGTTCTGCCGCCCGTCACGCCCTCCATCGCCTCGATCTGCTCCGTCTCGGAAAACGGCAGCGGCTGGATGTTAGACAATGCCACCTGAAAATAGCTTGCGTCCGCCACCACGAAATCCGCTTTCACCCGCGTCAGGTACTTATCCATATCGAAGCCATTCGTCAGGATAAACGTAAGGTTTAACACCACCACCGCAAGGGACATGGAAATCACGGTGATGACGGTCTTGCTCTTGTTCCTGCCGAGATTTGCCATTGCCATACGGAAAATCGAAGCGCCTTTTTCGCCTTTCCTCTGCTTCCGTTTCGTTCCCGCGCCCTCCGTGTAGCGCACCGCTTCCACCGGAGAAATCTTCGCCGCCATCCTGCGGGGTTTCCGACAGGAGAGCCATACCGTCACCAGTGAGAATGCCGCCGCGCCCAAGAATATCACCGGATTGACCGAATAAGTCAATGCAATGCCGTCCAACTGTGACACGACGATGCGGGTAATGAAGATACCGATGCCATAACCGACGAGCAGCCCAGCCGGAATGCCGATCGCCGAGAGCAGGAACGCCTGCTGCGAAATGATGCGCCGGATCTGCCTTCCCGTAGTGCCGATGGTCTTTAACAGCCCGTAAAACCGCACGTCATTTGACACCGAGATCTGGAAGATATTATAAATGATCAGATAGCCCGTAAAAATGATCAGCAGCATGACCGCAACAAGCGCCAGCGCTGTGCCAAAGTCAATCATATCCGCAAACTGCACGCCCATATAGCCCCAGTTTACGCCGATGGGAATGTAATTGTCGCCCTTGTCCCTGCCCTCCGACTGGTAGCCGTGCCGCGCAAGGATTGTTTTTAAGTTTTCCTCGATATGGGCGGCGTTTTTGAACATAACGTCCAGATTCCAGGACGCGGTTATATTATCATCCGGATTTTCCCCGAACACGATCCCCAGCTTGTCAAAGATTGCCTGTGCACGGCTTTCGGGAATCAGCACATGATTCGCCACGGTCACCTCGTCATAGTCCCAAAGACCGCAGAGCGTAAAGGTCTCCGTCGTCTCTTTTCCGCCCACCATAAACGTCATGGTAAATTCATTGCCGATCACAGGCTCCACGCCCAGCAGGGAGAGCACCCGCCGGTCCGTTGCCGCCTCGTTCGTCCCCTCCTTCGGGAGCCGCCCCTCTTTCGGCTCCAAAAAATACCATTTCGCTATATTTTCATCACAGTAACTTACTTCCACATGACTTTTTTGGAAAGGCTCTTTCTCCGGCATCCCGACAAACCACCGCAGACCGTATTCTTTAATGAGCGGATCGTCTTTTAATTCGTCGCTCTGTTCTTTTGTCAGATACTTAAAGCCGCCGTGGCTGTAGCCGCCCACCTGCCTGAAATTCGACTGCTCGAATCCGTATTTCATCGACAGCAGCACCGTAAAAATGACTGTAAACAGGATCGTCGTCAGCGCGATCGCCGCCACCGTTATGATATTCCTGATCTTCGCCGCCTTGAAACTCGCAAGACTCAAGGCGCGGATGCACTTTCTATTTGAAACTTTCATCAGACCGCCTCCTTTATGACAATGCGTCCGTCTTCGATGCGGATGATCCGATCTGCCAGCTGCGCGATCTCCTCATTATGCGTGATCATCACGATGGTCTGCGAAAATTTCTGGCTGGTGACTTTCATCAAACTCAAAACGTCCTGGCTGGTCCTGGAATCCAGATTCCCCGTCGGCTCGTCCGCCAGAATGATCGCCGGTTTGGAGGCAAGCGCTCTTGCGATCGCCACGCGCTGCTGCTGCCCGCCGGAAAGGTTGTTCGGCAGGTTGCTTAATTTCGTCGAGAGTCCCAGCGTGTCAATGATCTCATTGATATAATTCTGATCCGGCTCCGCCCCGTCGAGCTGCACCGGAAGCAGGATATTCTCATAAACGTTCAGCACCGGCACCAGATTATAATTCTGGAATACAAAACCGATCTTCCTGCGGCGGAATATCGTCAGCTCCTCGTCCTTTAAGGTAAAAATCTCTTTCCCGTCCACCGTGACGCTGCCGGAGGTGGGACGGTCCAGCCCGCCCAGCATATGCAGGAGCGTGCTCTTGCCGCTGCCGGAAGTGCCTACCACAGCCACAAACTCCCCTTTTTCCACCTGAAAGTTTACGCCTGCCAGTGCGTGCACTTCATTTTCGCCCGAGCCGTATACTTTTTTCAGATCCTTTGTCACTAAGATGCTCATTCGGATTTCCTCCCTTTTTCCTTTTGCTTTCAGACTCGCAAACACGCAGTCGCTTGTTTTTCTTTTGCACCTATTAGGATTATCTCATAACAATCTTTCCACAATCTTACGGGCAAATAAAAAATTGTGACAGTTTTGTCACATTTCATATAACAAAACCCCCACCTTTTTATAACCTTTTCTTATACTTTATTCAATTAGCAATATATTTTCAGGCGCCAAAGGATCTCTCCCCGGCGCCTGTACCTTGTTATAAATATCTCTCTTATAGATATCTCTCTTTAATAGATCGCTTTCTTTGCGATATCAAACTTCACCGTCACGCTGCCGCCATAAGTACCCGCGCCGGTAACTGTGATGCTCCCTTTGTTCCTGCCCGCCGCGATGTTCTTAGCGCCATAGGTGGCCGTATAGTCTTTCCCCTCCGTCAGCTCCGTGCCCACAGCCCCCTGCTGTTTGGCGTTATTGTCCTGATAGTAGCTGACTTTTATGGTCGGCTCGACGTTCTGCCCGGTATAGGTCCTGTCCCCGATCACTTCGACTTTGATGTTCTTCGCCGTGAACTTTGTCAGATAGATATAGTCTGACAGGAGGATCTCTCTTGTCACGTCATTTCCGTCCGCATCCTTTGTCTCGTAGTTCCCGATGCCCTTAAGGACCGCTTTCGGCGCGGGCGCTGCCGCCCCCGTCTCAAGTGAATCCGCGTAAGCCTGTATGATCTCGGGCGTACAGCCGCTCTCATCGACCGTATAGTCCACGCTCGCCTTCAATACCGTCTTCCCGTCCGTGGCTTTCAGTTTGAAGTCCTTAAGCTTCATGCCGTTCTTCTTCTGTACCTGCGCCGCCGACACGGTCAGGCTGCCGGAAGCGATGGACGCGGGGATGATCTGGAACTGTACGGAGAGGGTCCCCGCATAGTTCCCTTTTCCTTTGATGGTCATGACGGGCTGCTTGCTGCCGGATATGACAGCCGCTCCCGCGCTCTTCTTCGTAGCCGCCTTGTTGTCCTTATAGCTGACCGTATAGTCCGTCCCCTGCTTAAGCTCATCGCCCTTTTCATTTTTCAGTGCAAAGGAGAGCGATGCGCCGCCTTTGGAATGGACCGCATCCTCATCCCACTCCACGGTGACGGTGTGCTTCTTCTCATCGCGGCTGGCCACCTGAGGGTTTTTCCGTTCCGTCCCTGCGGTGCCGTCCGGAAGTATCCTTACGAACATGTCTTCCGACAGATACTGCTGCCCGATCTTGAAAGTCTTGTTGAACTTCCCGGTATAGCCCGACTCAGGCTTCGCCGTAAAGGTCATGGTGGCAGTCCCTTTCTTCACGTTGTTCTTATAAGTGATCGTATAATGCTTCCCATAGGTCAGTTCTTCCGCGGCCGGATTGTTTTTCGTCACTTTCGTCGTCAGGACGACCTTGTTCTGTGTCACCGCCCTGCCGGTATAGGGCATGGACGCTTTGAAGGCTCTTTCGTCCGTCTGGTCGGCGGAGGTCTTTACGTCGATGGTCTTTGCGCTGAAAGCCGTGCCTGTGATCTTGAAGGCCACGCTCTTCGTGCCGTGGTACTCCCCGATGCCCGTGACGGTCATGGTCGCCGTGCCGACCGCCTGATTGTTTGCATAGCTGACCGTATAATCCTTACCCCAGAGCAGGCTGGTCTTTCCTGCCTTTACCAAAAAGATATCATTCGCATTTCCCTCTGCTTCGCTGTTTACCGTGCCGTCCGCCGCTGCCTTGTAATACTTCTTTGCCGCTGCGTCATAATACCCCGGCGTCAGGGTCACATCCTCTCCCGTATAGGGACGCGTCTTCTGGTTCTTCCCCAGCGTGACGGCGGCATTTTTGATCAGTTTCTGCTTTTCCGACACATACAGTCTCCTCTCGATGGTCCCCGTATAGTTGCCCTTTCCCGTGACCGCCAGCGTGTATGTGCCTGCATTTAACGCAAGCCGCCCCTTATTGTCAAGCGTAACGGTTTCTCCTGTCTCATCCTGTACGGTATAGGTATAGTCCTGATCCGCTCTCAGCGCTTTCTTATATTT